>CAZNCT010000001.1:0-26159 GCA_964571615.1 uncultured Anaerolinea sp.
CCGATATCCTGTGGCTCTCCAATGAACCCGCTCTGGGCGATTTCGGCGTCAATGGCGTCCAGGTCAAGCGCAACGGCATCGTGATGAAGAGCGAGGAATTCATCAAGTCCGTCTTCCTCGATGCCGGTATCCGCTGGCAGGTGCAGACGGGCGTCAAGAAGGTCGAAGACGGCAAAATCTACTGGGAAAACTACGAAGGTCAGGAAGGCGTCACCGAGTTCGATTTTTCGATGCTCATTCCGCAGTTCAAGGGGCAGCCGTTCAAATACATTGGCAAAGACGGCGAAGACATCTCCGCCAAAATCGTCAACCCCGCCGGTTTTGTGATGGTAGATGGCAAATACGGCCTGCCCTACGCCGAACTGGCGCAAACCCCCGAAGCCTGGCCGGCCCGCTACCAAAGCCCCGCCTACCCGAACATTTTTGCCGCGGGCATCGCCTTTGCGCCGCCCGGGCCGATTTCCAAGCCCTTCACCAACCCCAACAACTTCCAGATTGCCCCGGCCCCGCCGCGTACCGGCATGGTGAGCGGCATGATTGGGCGCGTGGTGGCGCTCAACATTGTGGATATGGTCAATGGCCGCGAACCAAGCCACAGCGAACGCATGACCGAAATGGTGGCGGCCTGTATCGCCAGCATGGGCGATTCGCTCTGGGATGGCAGCGCGGTGGCAATCGTCATGCGCCCGGTGGTACCCGACCGCAAAAAATACCCCAACGAATTTGGCCGCGACCTGTTCATCTCGCACCTGGAAATGGGAACGGCTGGCGCATGGATGAAATTCATGCTGCACCACACCTTCATCTGGAAATTCAAAGCCCTGCCCGGCTGGGAACTGATCCCAGAGTAAAACTGAGGAGAATCGTATGAGCGAACAGCAGTTTTCTAAATCTGAAAAGTTCTGGATGAACTTCAAACTCTATCAACTCTGGCGCTTCATTGTGCTAAACATCAAAATTTACACCATTGCCGTGCAAAGCAAGTGGCGCTAAAGTTTCAGCAAAGGAAACAAAGTAATACCACGAGAAATATGTTTTTCGCTTTTCGTCGTGCACCGTTGTTGCCGTCGTGATAAATTGATGTTGTTTTGCTAAAAGTTTCTCAGCAGAAACGGCATAGCCAAAAAACTGGCGGGATGAACCCGCCAGTTTTTTTGATTCATTGCAGATTTTCACCCATCCCCTCTGGCAGATTTGAAATTCTGTGTTATGCTTAAGTAAGCGCTTACATAACTGTTTTCAGGCATATTTTGCGCATTTTCACCTCTTTTCACCCCAAGGAATCCCCCACCATGAGCGACAAAATTGAACAACTGATAGCCCAAATGACTCTCGAAGAAAAAGTCAGCCTGCTGGCCGGGGCCGATATGTGGCACACCGTCCCGGTAGAACGGCTCGGCATCCCGGCGATTAAAGTCACCGATGGCCCCAACGGCGCGCGCGGCGCAGCAGGCAGTACCAGCCCAACCTCTGCCTGCACCCCTTGCGGCGCGGCCCTCGGCGCCACCTGGAACCCCGAACTGGTCGAGGAAGTCGGCAAACTACTGGCCGAGGAAGTCAAAGCCAAAGGCGCGCACATCCTGCTGGCCCCCACCGTCAACATCCACCGCACCCCCAACGCCGGGCGCAACTTTGAATGCTACTCCGAAGACCCCTTCCACAGCGGCATCATCGCCAGCGCCTACATCAACGGCCTGCAAAAGAACGGCGCAGGCGCGTGCATCAAGCACTACGTCGCCAACGACCAGGAATTTGAGCGCAACTCCATCAGCGCCGAAGTCGCCGAACGCCCCCTGCACGAAATCTACCTCGAACCTTTCCGCATCGCCATCGAAAAAGCCAAACCCTGGGCGGTCATGTCCTCCTACAACCGCATCAACGGCGTCTATGCCGCAGATAACGACTACACGCTATACGAAATCCTGAAAGGACGCTGGGGATTTGACGGCATCGTCATGTCTGACTGGTTTGGCACCTACGGCCCCGAAGCCGCCCAAAGCGGCCTCGACCTCGAAATGCCCGGCCCGGCGCGTTGGACCAGCCTGGAGCACGTCAAAAAAGCCCTCGAAACGGGCCGCATGACCGAAGAAAAACTGAACGACAAAGTCCGGCGCCTGCTGCGCACCATCGAGCGCGTCGGGGCGTTTGAAAACCCCGAACTCCAGCCCGAACAGAGCAGCGACAACCCGGCCCATCGTCCCATCTTGCGCCGCGCCAGCGCCGAAAGCATCGTCCTGCTCAAAAATGACGGCAGTCTGCCCCTCGACGAGGCCCAAAGCATCCTTGTCCTGGGTGAAAATGCGGTCTTTGCCCAAATCGTGGGCGGCGGCAGCGCGCATGTGAATGCCCCTTACGTGGTGACGCCGCTGGATGGGATTAAAGCCCGCGCGAAGGGTGAAGTCCGTTACCACATCGGGACGCCGACTCACCGCAACCTGCCCACCGCGCAAGCGGGCTGGTTCAAGTCTGAAGACGGAAGCGCCGGACTGACCATGCGCGCTTACACCAACGCCGACTTGCAGGGCGAAGCCTACTCCACCCAGACTTGCGAACGCTTCAGTTTCTCGTGGTTCAACACCGAAACCGCCGCCCCCAACCCCGAAGCCTTCTCGGTCAAGTTCACCGGCACCCTGAGCGTGCCCGAAAGCGGCTCCTACGACTTCGGTCTGACCAGCCTGGGCCTCAGCCGCCTGTTCCTGGATGGCGAACTCATCCTTGACCACTGGACAGGCCGCACCGACAAAGAAATGCTCGAGAAAATTGTCGCCAGAGAACTCGAAGCCGGGCGCGAATACAACATCGTGCTCGAGTATTCTTTTAGCGGCAAAGAGCGCTGGCGCGGCCTGCGCTTCGGCCTGATGCCCTCCCTGCCCGCCGACCCGATTGCCGAGGCGGTTGAACTGGCCGCCAAAGCCGATGTGGTTGTACTGGTGGCAGGCGTCACCAACGAGTGGGAAAGCGAGGGCTTCGACCGCCCGGATATGGACTTGCCGCGCAAGCAGAACGAACTCATCCACCGCGTGGCCGCCGCCAACCCGAAGACGGTCGTCGTCCTGAATGTCGGTTCGCCCGTCTCGATGCCCTGGGCCGATGAAGTCGCGGCCATCCTGCAATACTGGCTGCCCGGGCAGGAAGGCGGCAACGCCCTGGCCGATGTCTTGTTTGGCGATGTCAACCCCTCTGGCAAGCTGCCCACCACTCACCCGCTGCGCTACCAGGATAACCCGGCCTACATCAACTTCCCGGGCGAAAACGGCAAGGTTTACTACGGTGAAGGGATTTTCGTTGGCTACCGCTACTATGAAAAACGCGAAATGCCGGTGCGCTTCCCGTATGGCTTCGGGCTTTCTTACACCACTTTTGAATACAGCGACCTGAAACTGGACAAAGACACCTACGGCCCCGAAGACACCATCACCGCCACCCTGACCGTCAAAAACACCGGCGCGCGCTTCGGGCAGGAAGTCGTTCAGTTGTATGTGCGCGATGAGCAAGCCCGGCTGGTACGCCCAGAAAAGGAACTGAAAGCCTTCGCCAAGGTTGCCCTGCAGCCTGGCGAAAGCAAAACCGTCACCCTGACGCTCAACCGCCAATCGCTGGCCTTCTACGACCCATCAATTCCCGGCTGGTTTGCCGAGGCTGGGCGCTTCGAGGTGCTGGTTGGGGCCTCCTCGGCAGATATCCGCCTGCGGGCTGCCTTCCACTACAGCGGCGATGTCCTGAGCGCCTCTGAGCGCAACTTCACGCTCGACAGCCTGGTCAAAGACCTGCTGGCCGACCCGCGCGCCAAAGCCGTGCTCGAAAAGCACATCCCGCAAGTACTGGCCGCGCCCGAACTTCAGATGGCGATGGGCATGAGCCTGAATCAGATTGCCCCCTTCGCCGCCGACGTACTGACGGCTGAAGTGCTGAAAGCGATTGAAACCGACCTGAAGCGCTAAAAACCACGTACCTGCTTGCTAACTTGTCCTGAACAATCCGTTCGGGACAAGTTTTTTTATTTAATACTAATCATATTGAAATACTGTTTTTCACACAGTATAATGCAGTAAAGGTAATATGACATGACAAACAACACATTACTCGAAAGCACCATCCTTGAACTGCGGCGCGGTGTGATTGTGCTGGCCGTCCTGAGTCAACTAGGCGAAGAGCAATATGGCTACTCCCTGCTCAAATTGCTTGCAGACAAAGGGCTGGAACTAGACCAGGGGACCCTCTATCCGCTCTTGCGCCGTTTAGAGTCGCAGGGTCTGCTCCAATCGGTTTGGCGGCTTGAAGAAGCGCGCCCCCGCCGTTATTACGCGATTAGTGAGACCGGCAAACAAGTCCTGCCGCAGTTGAAAAAAGAATGGGCAGAGATTGTCTCAATGATGAACAAAATGCTGAGTTAGCCAAAAGGAGAGAAAATGAATCTGATTGACCGTTACATGGGCCATGTTGGCAGGCATCTGCCCGAAAAATCGCGCGAAGACCTGAAGCGCGAAATTCGCTCGCTGGTGGAAGATACCCTCGAAGACCGCAGTAAAACCCTCAATCGTCCGGTTGACGAAGCCATGACCGTGCAGGTACTCAAAGAATTTGGCCGCCCCGAAAAAATGGCCGCATCCTATGTGCCCGAACGCTATCTCATCAGCCCGCGCATGTTTCCTGTTTTCTGGCTGGTGGTCAAGATTGTTATTTCTGTCCTGCTTGGCATCACTGTGGTCAAGATTTTTATCGAGAGCGGGCAACCGAATGCCAATCTGGCCCAATTCTTAATCCAAGCGCTGATGGATTTTGCCGCCGGAGCAATGTCGGCACTGGGAAATATTGTCCTGGTTTTTGCGCTTCTGCAATACTTTATGCCCGAAATCAGCCAGGAGTTAGACCAGGAAGACGAGTGGAATCCGCTGGACATGGAAGAGATTGAAGAAACCAACCAGATTAAGCGGGTTGACCAGATTTTTGAAATCACGTTTAGCGTGATTGGCCTGGCGATATTCAATTTTTTCCCTGAACTGCTGATTTTCAATCTGGCAGAAAATGGCACATGGGTTTTGCTGCCGGCCCTTTCAGAAACCTTCTTCATCTATCTGCCGTGGATAAACCTGCTTTGGGGCGCGGTCCTGTACTTTGAAAATTTTTCGCCTGTGCCTTGACGAAACCATCAGGCGCGGCTAAAATTCAAACACTGAAATAAGCGCCTCCGCTGGGAGGCGCATTTTATGCCCGGAGGCCGCTATGACAGAACAAGAAGAAAGCATGTCTATCGAAGAAGCCCCGCAAATCGTCAATCTGTCACAGGCCAGCGTAGAAAGCATCACCGCCGAACTGGTACGCGCCAGTCAGACCAGCATTGGCGCCATCCAGGCTCAGGAAGCCGATATCAGCATGGCGGCGATTGGGGCAGTCGAAAGCCAGCGGCTTGATGTCAGCCGCACGGCAATTGGCCTTGAAAACAGCGAACAAGCCGCGCTGGAACTCTCTGGCGTTGGGATGCTGCAGGCCAACACAGCGCAGATCAGCCATAGCCGGGTGCTGGTCGGCGTTGCCAACCAGTTTGAAGCCGCCGATGCGCCCGTGGGTGTGCTGGTTTCAAACCAGGTTTCGGCCAAAAACATTCGGGCCGGGCTGGTGATTGGCAGAGAAATTCACGGAAACGTAGAAACGCTGATTGACCAGCGCACCGCCCTGTTGTCCAGCGTGCTGGGCGGGCTGACAGCCGGGCTGATCTTGCTGGCAGGCCGTCTGCTGTTTGGGCGCAAAAAATAAGTCAGTACCGGCGCAGCGTTGCGCCGAGTCAATTCAAACAGGCGAAGGTAACCCTGCAAAGACAGGGTGAGAGGCGCCAAGGAGTGTAAAAGATGGAAAAAGTTGTTTTGAAAGCCGAAAAACGCACCGTTATCGGCAAACAGGTGAATGCCCTGCGCCGCCAGGGTTGGCTGCCGGGAGTCATCTACGGCCACAAGATGGAGGCGACCCCCATCCAGATGGACGCTCACAACGCCAACATGGTCATCCCCAAATTGACTTCCTCCAGCGTGGTGACGATTGACCTGGAAGGCAAGCAGATCATGGCGCTGGTGCGCGAACGCCAGAAGAATTACCTGAAGGGCGTCTTGTCGCATGTGGACTTTCAGGCTGTCTCGATGACCGAAAAAATCCGCACAATGGTTTCGGTGCATGTTCATGGCGTTGCCCCGGCCATCAAGGACTATAACGCGGTTATCGTCAACAACATGACCGAGCTTGAAGTTGAGGCCCTGCCCCAATACCTGCCCGAACGCATTGAACTCGACCTGTCTGGCCTGACCGAAATCGGCAGCGCAATTCACGTCCGCGATGTGGTTCTTCCCAAAGAAGTTGAAGTGCTTTCGAACCCCGACGATGTGATTGTCATCGCCACCGGCACCACGGTTGAAGAAGAAGCCACCGGCGAAACCGTTATGGCCGAGCCCGAACTGGTTGAAAAGAAGAAGAAGGAAGAAGTCGAAGACTAACAGAGACTTCTCCGTAAGCCTGCAAGCAAACGGCGGCCACGCACAAGGTGGCCGCCGTTTTTCATTGGCGCTTAGATATTTTTTGCTCCGTCTTTATTCGCTTTGTAAAATTTTCAAAAACTCAACCGTCATGTGAGCAGTGGCGCCCCAGAGCAGTTCGCCATCGTAAGGCTGGTAAGCAATCACATGGCGACCTGTCTCAGCGCGCAGTAACTGCATATAGTTGTTGCGGTCGGCCAGCCAGGCCAGCGGCAGGGCAAAAACCCGGGCGACTTCGGGGGTATGCACCCGAAAGGCATACGGCCAGGCCACCACCCCGACGACAGGCGTCACCAGAAAATCGCTGATGGTGACAATCTGCGGCAGGCGGCCCAGGATACGCACATCGGCAGGGCGCAGGCCAATCTCTTCGTCGGCTTCGCGCAGGGCGGTCTGCTCGGCGCTTTCACCTGGCTCACTGGCTCCGCCCGGAAAAGCAACCTGTCCCTTGTGGTGTTCGACCCCATCGGCCCGGCGGGTGTAGAGCAAATACCAGCGGTCTGCCTGACGCACCAGCGGAGCAAGCACCGCCGCCGGGCGCAGTACATGGCCGTCTCGCAAAGGGCGTTCAGTGTGCGGCGGACTGTTTACCCGCCGCAAAGACTGCGCAATATCGGCCTCGGTCAGCAAGTCGAGATTCACAGCACAACCAGAGGAGAAACACACAAACCGCACTCTACTGTGCGGGCATCGAGCCAGTGCAATTCAAAAGAGCGCAAAGTCCCCCCGCAAACTGGACAATCGGCAGGTAGGTTTTGCGCTTCCTGACTCAGGTGCTGGGTGGGCATATCTGCTGAGGCGGGCATATTCGAAGTTACAAAAGCCGCCATCAAACGCGATTCGCGCAAGCAACCGCGCCTTTCCAAATCGACTTTGATGCGCTGGGCAACATGATACATTTGGGCATAACGCTGGTGAGCCGAAAAGACCTCCAGTCCGCGCCTAAAATGCGCCATCGCCTGAGCCAGTTCTCCAGAAAACAAGCGGGCGTACCCGGCCTGAATGCAGAAGAAAGCATATTGCGGGTTCACCTGCCGGGCCGATTGCTGTAAGAGTTCCTCGTAGGCGCCAGCCGCCCCAAGCGAATCTCCCATCGCCAGGCTGGCATTGGCGCGCTTGAGGGTCTGCAACATGGACGGCCCTGGACGAAAAAGACGGTTCATTGGCTACGATTCAGGCTCCGGGGCGCCAGGTGTTTCTTCGGCGGCTTGTTCGGCGTCAGCAACCAGGCTTTGTTCGGCCAGCAAAGCGCGCACGCGCGGGTCTTCAGAAAGGTCAATCCGGCGGGCAAAGAGCAAAAATCCGGTATGCGCCACCATACGATCTACCGGGCGAAAGCGGCTGGGCTCGGGCTTGTAGTAGCGCAGTAAAACCTCGCAGACTTCGATAAAGGCAAACTGGTGATGCCGAAGAGCGTAGAGGGTCTTCTCAACCTGGTTATAGGTTGGAATAATCGAGGCAAAGAAGCCGCCCGGCTTGAGCGCAGCCCGCACCTGGCCGATAAAATCATACGGGTTGGGGACATCGAGGAAAAAGGCATCCACATTTGTTTCTTCAAAGCCATTTTCAATGTCGCCAAGTTTGAATTCAACCCGTTCATCCAACCCCAGGCGGGTCAGGTTTTTGCGGGCCAGATTTTGCATTTCAGGGCGGCGCTCGTAACTGATGACCTTGCCCGAGGGCCCAACCGCAAAAGCCAGGGCCGTGGTCATCGAGCCAGAGCCTGTTCCGGCTTCCATGACACGCTGCCCGGCGCCAATGCCCATCGTCACCAGGATAAAGCCGATTTCCTTCGGATACAAAATCTGGGTATTACGCGGCAGGTTACTGAGAATATCGGCCAATGAAGGTTGAAGCAGGAAGAAAGGACTGCCCATGTGGCTGAACACCTGGCTGCCCCAGGGAAGGCCAATCAACTCGTCATGCTTGACAACGCCGCGATGAGTGCCAAACTCGGCCCCCGGCACCAGGTTGAAAATAAAATGCTTGTGGCGCAAACCAACCAGTTGAACCAGGTCGCCGGCCTGCGCGTGAGTGGTGTTAAGTTTCCAGGTCATAAATGGCTGTAATGGGTGTGAGTTATGGTTTTAAGTGTCTGGCAAAGAAATCGGCAATCGTATTGTAGCAAGCGACGCGATTTTCGTACTTCAAAACATCGTGGCCTTCGTCTTCAAAAACCAGCATTTCAATTTGTTTGCCCTGTTCGCGCAGGTGATTGACCAGGTCTTCTGACTCAGAGGCAACCACACGCGGATCGTTGCGACCCTGAATCACCAGCATGGGACAAGCCAGGTTATCGAGATAGGTTTTCGGAGAGCGCTCCACCATAAAAGCGCGGTCGGCGGGGTCTTGCGGGTCGCCAATGACCAGTTTGAAGTAGGGCTTCCAGGTTTCCGGGATGCGTTCTGAGAAGGTCAACAGGTCGTAAGGGCCGAACATATCGCAGGCGGCCTGCCAAAGTTCCGGGTGCCGCCCCGCCAACGTCAGGGTCATGTAACCACCATACGAACGTCCGACCACCGCGGCGCGAGAGACATCGAGTCGCTTGTCTTTCGGCAAGGCCTGGGTCATGGCGTGAACATGGTCGAGGCGGTCATTGCCGCCCCAATCGCGGTCAACGTGCTTGGTGTACGAAAGCCCGTAGCCGGTCGAACCACGCGCGTTTGGCACAAAGACCGCAAAGCCGCGCAAGGTCAGGAACTGAATGAGCGGCATGGAAAACCAGGCAAAATCGGGGCGCTCCTGGCCCTGCGGCCCGCCGTGAATGTAATATGCCACAGGGCGCGGGCCTTCAAAGCCCAGCGACTCGGCGGGCAAATAGAGCCTGGCCGAGATACGCAAACCGTCATAGGAAATAAAAGAGGCATCTTCCCCAGGGGATAGTTGCTCATCGGGAATGCCCAAAACTTTTTCGTTGGTATGCTGAACAACCAGGTCACGCTTTTTGCCTTCCACCGTGTAAATTTGGGTTGGCGAAGTGGCCGTCGAAAAAGAGAGCGTGAAGACATCCTGCTCTTTGTTGTAATCGGTATGCTCGAGCACCCCGCCAGAAAGGGGGACGTCGCCCACAACCACGCGCTTGAGCTTCATCAGGCGTTTTTCTTCGTTGAAAACGCCCTCGTATAACCAGGAACAACCATCGATATTGTATTCAACCGCGTAACGGTCATTCTTCAAATCCGAAACGCCTACCAATTCGCCAACGCCGCTATGAACTATCCCTTTTATCTTCACGGGCAACACTTCACCCGGGCGCTCAAGCGACAAATAACCTAAAGAATAGGTATCTTCAAACAAAGCAGAGGAAAGCAGTAATCCCCGCCCGGATGGGGCAAAGACCAGCGAACCAATCCCACTGAGTGGAACAACCTCGCCTGGCTGGCGCTCTTCAATCGGCTTGCCGTATAACAACGTGCGCGCGCCCTGTTCGACCAGATAAAGAACGATATCGCCAACCGAATAGCCATCTGAAAGCACAACTCGTTGATGGTCTGGCGTGTGCGCCGCCGGGTAGGCCCCCCAGGCCGATTCGCCCAATTTGGTCAACTCGCCCGTGTAAAAATTACCGCGATAGGCTTCTTGCACAGGCTTGTCACGCCGCTCTGCGTTGAAGTAGGCCACTCCCTTCTCGGCATCGACCGAAATCAGGTGAACACGGTAAGCGGCAAAATAATTATCAAACGCCGGTTCAGGGAAACCACCCTCGAGCGGAATCAGCATGGGCTGGTAATTCTCATCGCCGTCGTGGTCAAGCATAACAAGGATACTGCCCAAGTCACGCAGGACATAAAACGAGTAGCCGCCAATGAGATGCGGATTTTGCAAGGCCAGGTGGGGCGGTAAGAGCGGCTCGGGCACACTGCCGCCGTAATTCATTGCGTACAGGCTCAAACGCCCGCTCAGGTTGCTGATGAAATAAATACGCTCATCCACCAGTTGCGGAGCAACAAACAAACGAGCGGCAAGCAAAGACTCAATGCGATAAGACATATCTTTACCTTTCGTGGGGTTAAAAGAAAATCTGCTCCCTATCTTACCACAGGCACTTGACATGCAATTTGCTTTTGATAAAATAGGCCTGTAAGTGGCACGTGTTTCTTGCTGTACGGAAAGGATAGCCTGGACGCGACACGTCCAGGCTTTTTTCTTAGGCTGGGGGCATGCGCCGCACATCTCATCCGTTTCTTAATTCAAGGAGTAAATGCAACAATGAGCGAACGCGTTACCGGCACCGTGAAGTGGTTCAATGCCAGCAAGGGCTACGGCTTCATCCAGCGTGAAGGCGGCCCGGATGTTTTCGTCCACTTCTCCGCCATTCAGATGTCAGGCTACAAGTCACTGACCGAAGGCCAGAAAGTTGAATTCACCATCGAACAAGGCCCCAAAGGTTTGCAGGCCGCCAACGTCCAGGCTGTCTAATCCAACTTCCAAAACACCAGCCCCCCGCTCTTCCAGGCGGGGGTTTTTTATTCCCCGCGCAGCCGAATGCGGCTGACAAAATCACCTGCCAGCAACAAGACAAGCGCGCCGAGCGTCCCGGCGCCGGCATGCAGGGTGCCAACCGAGGCAAAATCCCAGCCCAGCGACCAGCCAGCCCACTCACCGCCCCAAAAACCGGCCCAGCCCAAAACGAGAAAAAGCGCCAGACGGCGAAGACTGCCGCCCCGCCAGAGATGATAAGCGGCGCCATAGGCGCTGGAGAGCAAAATTCCGAACAAAATGGTTGGCAGGGGCATTTTTCACCTTTTCAAGATGGAAGGATGATTCCAGAACCCAAGACCAGGTCGCCGTCATAAAAAACCGCCGCCTGGCCCGGGGTAATATCGCGTTGCGGATGGTCGAAAAGCACCCGGGCCTGCCGTCCGTCTGCGGAAGGGGTTACCAGGCCCAGGGCCGGGCGGGCCGTGTAGCGCGTCTTAATCTCGGCCCGAAACGGCTCAGGCGGGGGCGTCCCGGCCTGCCAGTTGACGTTTGCGGCCAGCAGTTCGCGGCTGCCCAACTCGTCCCCGGTACCGACCAGTAACTGATTGGTAGCGGCATTTTTCCCCAAGACGTATAAAGGCACAGGCGAGGCCAGACCAAGCCCCTTGCGCTGGCCGATGGTGTAATTTGCCAGGCCGCTATGCTGACCAAGCACCTGACCCTGGCGGTTGACAATCTCACCGGGCGCCAGTACATCGGGGGCGTTGCGCCGCAAAAAAACGCGGTAATCTTCCCCGGCTAAGAAGCACAAATCCTGGCTATCGGGCCGTTTGGCAACCGAAAGGCCGTGCGCTTCAGCAATGCGCCGAATCTCGGTTTTGGGATAATCGCCAATTGGAAAAATGGCTTTTTGCAGCTGGGCCTGGCTGAGCACCGATAAGACATAACTCTGGTCTTTCGATGGGTCAACCGCCCGCAACAACTGCCGGGTGCCATCGGCGGCCACCTGCAAGCGGACGTAGTGACCGGTAGCCATGAAATCGGCACCCAGAGCCAGGGCATGGTTCAAGAGAAATTCCCAGCGAATGTGCCGGTTACAAACCAGGCAAGGGTTGGGGGTTTCAGCGCGGGCGTAGCCATCGAGAAAAGCCTGTACGACCGTCTTACGGAAAATATCTCGCGAATCAACCACGTAAAAGGGAATATCGAGCCGGGCGGCAACCCGCCGCGCCTGGGCCATCGAATCGGGAGTACAGCAGCGGTTTGAGTCCTCTTTGCCGGGTTCTGACCACAGGCGCAACATCATGCCGGTCACCTGATAGCCCTGCTCCTTGAGCAAGACTGCGGCAACCGACGAATCCACTCCGCCCGACATGGCAACAACAACATGAGTCATCTTTCACCAATCCATAAAAAAATAGCAAACCCAATTATAATAGCGCCCATGTCTCCTTTCTATACCCGCACTGGCGATGAAGGTACCACCGGGCTGCTTGGCGAAGGCCGGGTGCCCAAATTTGATGACCGTATTGAAGCCCTCGGCGCAGTAGATGAAGCCACTGCTGCCATTGGCCTGGCCCGTTCGAGCGCAAAATCTCCCCAGACGGCACCGCTCTTGCTTGAAGCCCAGCGCGACCTGTATAAGTTAATGGCCGAGGTAGGGGCAACGCCCGAAAATGCGGCCCGGTTCCGCTCGATTGACGAGGCGCGAGTGCGCTGGCTGGAAGAACAAACCGACCGCCTGGAGCAAACCACCGAGGTGCCGCGCGAGTTCATTGTTCCTGGCGATGTGCCCGCCAGCGCAGCCCTGGCCCTGGCCCGTACCGTCGTCCGCAGGGCCGAGCGGCGGGTGGTGGCCCTCTCTCAGCGCGGCGGACTGGAAAACCCACACCTGCTGGCTTATCTCAACCGCCTGTCTTCGCTGCTCTTTATGCTCGAACTGGTTGAAAATGCCTATGCGGGGCAAAAAAGTAACCTTGCAAAGGAAAATCTCGCGTGACCGGAACCATCATCAACGTAATTGCCATCATTGCCGGAAGCCTGGTTGGAATTTTGTTTGGGGCGCGGCTTTCTGAACATCTCAAAGCAACGGTCGTCAATGGCATGGGCCTGTTTACCGCAGCGATTGGCTTGCAAATGTTCTTACAAACCGAGCAATCGCTGATTGTGCTGGGGGCCTTAATTATCGGCGCAGTGCTGGGCGAATGGTGGCGAATTGAAGAAGGTATCGCCAACCTGGGCGCCTGGCTCGAAAAACGCTTCACTGGCTCAAGCGAGGGAGGAACCTCGAGTCGTTTTGTGCGCGGATTCCTGGCTGCGTCATTGTTGTATTGCACCGGGCCAATCGCCATTATGGGTTCCATTCAAGATGGGCTGGCCGGAGACTTCCAATTGCTGGCGGTCAAGTCGGTCTTAGACGGCTTTATTTCAATTGCTTTCGCCTCGACGCTGGGCATCGGGGTGATGTTTTCAATTTTGCCGGTTTTTGTGTACCAGGGCAGCATCAGCCTGCTGGCCGGGGGGTTGAGCAGTCTCATTAGTGACCCGATGATGACCGAAATGACCGCTACCGGCGGGGTGATCTTGTTTGGGCTGGGGCTGAGCAGTCTGCTTGAAATCAAGAAAATTCGGGTGGGTAACTTTTTACCAGCCCTGCTGATTGCGCCGCTGATTGTTTGGATTCTGTCAAAACTGGGCGGCTAAGCCCTAGAGAAAAGATTTTGCAGGAGCAAAAGAGGCTGTCCACAACCCGGACAGCCTCTTCGTTTTCGCCGAAAATTAGTTAAGGAATTACAGACCCATCTCGTCGAGCGCTGCTTCAATTTCGCGCTGGAAGCCGCTATAAGGGTAATTGCCGGGCAGAACACGCTCTTTCGGTTCGCCATTCACCTGGTAGGTAATGAAGAAGGTCGGGGTTCCCTGAACACCACGAGCGGCGCCTTCAGCGGCATCCTGCTCGGCCAGGCTGCGATATTTGCCGCTCGAGAGGCAGGCGTTGAAGTTATCCATGTTCAACCCAAGCTGGTTGGCAAACTGCGACATGAGAGAGTTGCTGAAGTTAGCGGTTTGATTAATGAAAATCAGGTCATGGAATTCCCAGAACTTGTTCTCATCTCCCGCGCAGTATGAGGCTTCAACAGCCAGGGTCGAGGGAGAAGTCCAGGCGCCCATGGAGCGGTAAACAAAATAAACCTTGCCGGTTTTGATATATTCGTCAATCAAGAGCGGTTCTGTCTGCAAAGCAAAAGCAGCGCAATGTCCACACTTGTAGTCAGAGAAGACCGTAATCGTAATAGGGGCGTTGGGGTCTCCCATGCGGTTAAAGTCGGGCTGAGGGCGTTCCTTGAACTCATAGGCGCTGGTCGCATTTTGCTGGTTTAAGCCGGGCAAAATTAAGGCAAAGGCAACCAGAAGCGCACCCAACAAAATCACTGCGCCGATAATAATGCGCTGGTTTCGCTGCTGTTTCATGCGTTTTTCGCGCATTTCCTGACGTTTACTCATTCTTTTCTCTCCTTTGTTCAAATAGTCGGGGTATTCTGCCATGTTCGGGGTATTTTGTCCAGTAATTGCCGGGGTCTTCAAATCATCCATTAACGTTGACAAGCGCCTTCAACCCATCAAGCATAACTGCCAGCACCTGCTCTTGCTCTGGCTCGTTATGGATTTCGTGATAGAGGCCCTCCAAAATATGCAGGTTGACAATCGCCCCGGCCCGTTCGGCGAACTCGCGCGATGCCTGCGGGGAGGTTAAGCGGTCGGCGCCGCCATGCAAAAGGAGTGTGGGAAGCCGCCATTCGGGAGCATGTTCAAGCGCCCAATATCCGGCGGCGTGAAAAGCGACAAAACTGCCCGCCGAAATTTTATTGTGCACCAGCGGGTCAGATGTATAGGCCTGCACCACGCACACATCCCTCGAAAGGCCGGTGACATCCAGCCCGCTGGGCTGGGTAAAACCGGGGGCAATGCGCGCCATCATTTGGGCAAGCGAGATTTTTTCGGGGGGAGGCTCAAAAGCAAGCCGGAACCAGGGCCCGGTAATTAGAGCGGCAGCCAGAGAATGTTCACGGCGCAGAATGTAGTTGGCAACCAGATTACCGCCCAGGGAGTGGCCATACAAAATTTGCGGCAAATCTGCAAAGCGGAGCGTAACCTGGCCCAGGAAGTCGGCAATGTCATCCATGACAGCATCATAAGAGGGGATGTGTCCGCGCTTGCCATCAGACAAGCCATGCCCGCGCAGGTCAAAAGCCATGAAAGCGTATCCGGCCTGGCAAAAAGCGCGCGTAACATGCGGGTAGCGCCCGCTATGGTCGCCGTGTCCATGCACCAGCGTAACGACTGCCTCAGGCGTTTGAGGCACAGACCCGCGCGCATATAACTGCAAGCCGTCGCGGGTCTGCCAGCGCCAATCGAAGGTTTCTATCGAAGTCTCCATCGTCTTTTTGGGTGAATCTCAGTTACGCGCCGGGCCGACTTCAAAACGGCAATAGGTGTCTCCGCGCGCCAGGCAATCTGTTTCGATGATTTCATGCTCGACGCCGGTTGCAAACAAAACCGCCTCGCCAATCGAACCGACGTAAAGGTGACAAATTGGGCTATCGCTCTGACGGCCCCAGCAAATGGCGCAGCTTTTTTCGATGTAAGCAATCCGGTCACCACTTTCCTCGACCCAGGCATCTACTTCAGGATTGCTCTTCTTGAGGGCGTTCACCACGCCGTTCAGAATGATTTTGATGCGCTGTTTCTCAGGCAAAATCTTGAGCGCTACCCCGGCAATGCCCATCAGGCTGGCCTGTTCGCGGATGCCATACTGAAAAGAAGCCTTGCCCACCCGCCGCAACATGCCACGCCCGCCACGCCCGTAAAATTCTTCAATCGCCTGGTTCAGGCGGGCATAGTCAGATGTTTTGATAGCGGGTTCCATGTTGTTGGGTGGCAGGTTGTCAATGTAACGCTCTAACCCGGCGGCGCGCAAAACGGCGTGCAGGCCATTGGCGCCCATCACTTCTTCGGCAGAAACCAGCGCCTGTCGAACCAGTCCGTTGACAATTACAGAGTCGGGGCGAGACATGTTCTCCTCCACAAGAAAAAGAGCAGGCCTTCCTATTCGAGCCTGCCCTGAAAAGCATAGACCGGGTACTGCTCTCCGGTCAGCCGAAAGCCAAGTTTTTGGTACAAGGCCAGGGATGGTTGATTATCAGCCTGGGTATTGACGGTAATGCGGTTCATGCCGCGCAGCCCGGCATAATGGAGCAGGTCTTCGACCAGGGCTGTGCCGAGGCCGCGCCCTTGAGCCTCGGGGGCAACCGCCAGGCGCGCCAGGTGCATTCCGAACGGGTTGGCGGTGCTAATCTGGTAACCCAGCAGGCGGCCATTTTCTTCAATGACAGTTGCCAGCCCGGCCTGGGCAAAAGCCATCTGAATGGAAACAAGTGAATTCTGCCAGATGGGCTTAAAGGCCGCCGCATCAAGGGCAGCAACAGCAGGCACATCATCCGCGGTCATGGCGCGCACCGGCAAGCGGGGTGCCGATGGCAGGCGCGTGCCACCCGCCCATTGATGCTCGAGCACCACAATCTGCTGTGCCAGCGAAAAGGAACTCTCCTTGAGCAGGTCAGCAAACCAGGGCTGCAAAGTAATCGCCGCAACCATTTGATGGTTCACCTGCACAATCTGCTCACGCGCATAGTACCAGAGCGCATTCCAGGCCTCACGCATTGGGATGGAGCGCGAGTGAGCAAACAGTCGAATCCAGGCAACCCCTGGCAAATCGGACGGGCAAGCCAGCACTCCTAACAGGCTGCCGCCCTGCTCGATAACCCAATATTCTGGCGCTCCTAACCAATCGAGCGGAGAACGCCAATCGAGGTGACGATGAACATGCGCTTCAAAGTAGATGAGATTGGCAATCCGCGCCTGGTCGTTGAGAACAGCCGGGCGAAGGGAAACTTGCTCATTTACCATGTTCGCAACTTTAACAACGAGCGTAGAATCTTTTGCTTCAGGGTCGGTTTCTTAACCCCGGCCAAACCGGCATTCATGGCAAACAAACCGTCCATAAACTTGCCGCGCCGCACCTGCAAGGCCGCAATCGACTGCATCACCATTGCGCGCATCTGGTCTTCACCAGCCTGAGAGAGCAAATCGGCAGCGGTCTGATAGCGCTGAATGGCTTCGTCCAGGCGGTTGAGTTCCTCGAGCGCCGAGGCTTCATTGCCGACGGCCAGGCCCTGACGGCGAATATCTCCGGCCGCGGCAAAGACCTCTGCGGTGCCCAAAACAGCCTCCAGCGCGCCCTGCGCATCGTTGGCCTGCAACAGCGCAACGCTCTGGTTGTTGCGCATTTCTGCCGCATCGAGAAGATTACCGGCCTGCTGAAAAGCCTGGGCGGCTTGCTCAAAAAGGCGCGCCGCGCCTGAAAAATCGCCTTGCTGGTAAAGTTGGCTAGCTTCATCGGCCAGAGATTTGGCGGTGACAATCTCACTCATAGAACCTCACAGCGTAATATCGAGCAGACCTTCGGCCACCGAGCGCAATTTTTCGGTGGAAAGCATACTCAGGTTACGCGCCAATTCCAGATAGGGGCGGTTGACCGGCATACAAACAAAATTGCGTAATTCGACCGGCAGTTCAAGAAAATCCTGAATGGCCTGTTGTTCACTCATCCAGCGCCCGATTGGGCCGTTTTGGTCAAAAAAGACTTCAATCCGTGAGCCAAGCACAGACAGAATCGCTTCCAACTCGGCCAGTGGAATTGGCTTCTCGCCGGTTTCGTAATTCTTCAGCCGGCCAACCGGAATGCCGGTCTCTTCAGCCAGCGCCTTGAGCGAGATGCTGAATTGCTGGCGTTTTTGGGCCAATAAAGCGCCAATAATGCGGTGCCGAATGGTAGCGAGCATTTTCAAGTTGAGCGGCTCAGTGCGGGGGGCATCATCCGAGAGGGCCTGGTTGCTCCAAAAGTGCTGAATTGGAATTTCAAGGTAATAAGCCAGCACCTCCAACTCAGGCAAAGATGGCGATTTTGCGCCCTCCTCATAAGCGCGCAAGGTGGCCGGGGTAATGCCAATCGCCGCGGCACATTCCGCCAGGGTCTTGCGAGAGGCAGAACGAGCGTCTTTAATCAAGACTCCCAACTTTCTGGTTCGAATAGCAATCTGAACTTGAAGGCTCATGAGGCTCCCTGTCGATACAAAAGTTAAGTCGATTATAACCGCTCAGGCTCGCTCCAATACGCTAACGCCGGCGCAACATATCGCCCAGGTTGGCGCCAAAAATTTCGGGCGGCAGTTTGAAACCGGCAGCCTCGAGCCGGGGCGTAAACAACGGACGGATACCGGTCGGCTTTAAGACGCCTATAACCTTGCCATCCGTCGAAAGCCCGGTCTGTTCAAACTTGAAAATATCGGTCAAAACAATCGTGTCGCCTTCCATGCCTGCCACTTCGGTAATGGCCGTGACTTTACGCGAACCATCCTTCAGGCGGGTTTGCTGGATGATTAAATCAACCGCAGCGGAGATTTGCTGACGAATCACCTTCACGGGCAAATCCATACCCGCCATCAAGACCATCGTCTCAAGACGGGCCAGCGCATCGCGCGGGGTATTGGCGTGCAGGGTGGTCAGAGAGCCATCGTGGCCGGTATTCATGGCCTGAAGCATGTCAAGACTCTCGCCGCCACGGCACTCACCAACCACAATGCGGTCTGGACGCATACGCAGGGAGTTGCGCACCAAATCGCGAATCGTTACCTGGCCTTTGCCTTCAACACTGGCGACTTTGGTCTCAAGACGGACAACATGGTCTTGCTGTAATTGCAGTTCGGCGGCATCTTCAATCGTGACAATGCGTTCATCCGCCGGGATCATGCCCGAAAGCACATTCAGAAGAGTGGTCTTACCAGAGCCGGTACCACCCGAAATGACGATGTTCAGGCGGCTGATAACACAGGCGCGCAAAAATTCGGCCATTTGCGGGGTCAGCGACCCAAAATCAACCAGTTGTTGAACAGTTAGTTTGTCCTTGCGGAATTTACGGATGGTGATGGTCGGCCCATCAATGGCAACCGGAGGAATCACCGCATTAACGCGCGAACCATCGGGCAGACGGGCATCTACGGTTGGGCTGTCGGCGTCCACGCGGCGCCCAAGCGGCAGGATGATGCGGTCAATCACCCGCAAGACATGGGCATCGTTGTCAAACGTCACGCCGGTTTTGGTCAGGTGTCCCTTTTTCTCAACATAGACCTTGTTGGGGCCATTCACCATCACCTCGCTGACATCCGGGTCATCGAGCAAGGGCTAAATAGGCCCATAGCCCAGAACTTCGTTGATGGTTTCACGCGTCAACTGCTGACGAATGGAAGCCGGAACCTTGTTGCCCAGGCGGGTGAAAATATCCTCCAACTTCTGCTTGACAAACGCTTCACGCTTGTCAAAGGGAGGATTATCGGTTTCAAGTTCGCGAGTCAGCGACTCGATCACAAATACCTTGAGCTTGAGCAGGTCTGCCGAGGAAAGCCCTGCCGTACCTGAGGAGAGAATCCCTTGCGCCATGGTTACTGGTCTCCTGAATAAGCGGTGTCGTCACTGGGGATAATCCAGACAATTTGAGCGCGGGCAATGGTCATGAAATGGGCTTCATACAACACCGCGCCATCGGCGGAAAATACTTTGGCATCGGTAACAGCCAAAAAGAGTTCCGGGCGGTCAAGTTCGTCTTTGACGCGCCCATCGAGACGCACATGAATAAAGCCCTCGATGCGGTGAGTGGTGGTCTGTATCACTGCCGAGACGGCCACTTTCGAAATAATATCGGTGAAATACTTTCCCCGGTCATTAAACTCAACAGTCATGATTTCATCTCCTTGTTGGAAATTGACGAATCGCTCAGGCCTCTTCAACCGGAGGCGGCATCAGGTATCCTAACCCTGAACGGGTGACAATGTGGCGCGGGTTATGGGCATCATCTTCCAATTTCTGACGCAGACGGGCAATACTGACCCATAAAATTTCTTTGTCCTCGCGATACTCCACACCCCAAACGCTGGTCAGCAGTTCTTCGGCACTCATTACCTTGCCGACATTGTGAGCAAACTGAAGCAGCAGGCGGTATTCCGTAGCAGAAAGAAAAACCGGCTGTGACCCGCGCCAGACTTCGGCGCGGGCGAAGTCAATCTTCAGGTTTTCGTGTTCAAAAATGCGGCTCTGGCTGACATCTTTGGAAACCTGTGAGCGCCGCAAGACCGCGCGAACCCGGGCAAGTAACTCGGTGGCCGAAAAAGGTTTGGTCAGGTAGTCATCGGCGCCCATATCGAGCCCACGCACCCGATCCTGCTCTTCGCCTTTGGCCGTCAACATGATGATGGGCACATTCGAGAACTGACGAATGCGCTGGCAAACGGCAAAACCGTCCAACTTGGGCATCATCACATCCAACAAAATCATGTCGGTTGGGTTCGAGGTAAACAGTTCAATTGCCTGACTGCCATCCGAGGCCGGTATGACCTCGTAGCCTTCGGTGCGCAGGTTTGCCTCTAGCAGACGCAGGTAACGCGGTTCATCATCCACAATCAAAATTCGGGTTGGCATATTGGCTGCTCGGGTTATTCGGGTTTCGTAATCGGCAGTTCAATGAAAAAAGTGGTTCCCTGGCCCAATTCTGATTCTACCCAAATCTGCCCGTGATGGGCTTTGATAATCTGTCCACAAATAAACAGACCCAGTCCAGAGCCAGAAGTGCCATACCCCGGCACGCGGTAGAATTTTTCAAAGATGTGCCCCAAATGCTCGGGCGGAATGCCCGGCCCCTGGTCGCGGAATTCGAGCCGCAAGACATCCGCGTGGCGGTACACGCGCACATGCACCGGCGACACGGGGGCATATTTGGCGGCATTGCTGAACAGATTGTGGAAAACCTGATTAAGGCGAACGCCATCAGCATAAATAATCGGCGAATCGGTGATTTCGCTGGTGACCTGCAAGCCCTTGTAACGGGCCTGAATGCGCAAAATAGCGTTGCGCAACAGGGCATCCAAGCGCACCGGCTGAAAGTTCAGGGTCAGGGTCTGGCTTTGCAGCCGGGCCGATTCGAGCATGTGGTCAATCAGGCTGGTCAGGTGGTCTGATTCTTCGTCAATGATGGTCAAAAATTCGCGCCGGGTGGCCTCATCCCAATCGGCATCGGGGCGGAGCAGGGTTGTGGAATAGCCTTTGATAAACCCAAGCGGGGTGCGTAATTCGTGCGAAATGGTGGCGATAAAATCATCTTGCAAGTCAATCTGGCGGCGGGCCTCTTGCAGGGCCTGCACCTGTTCGTACAATTGCTTGCGCTCAAACATGCTGGCAAATTGAGTGGCCAGAAAACGAGCGTTATCAATCTGCTCACGGGTGTAAGGCGGGCCGCCAAAACGGACAAACACCAAAACGCCTATTGGGCCGCTGGCGGTGCGCATGGGCAATCCCAAAAAATAGGGCGCCGCCGTGCGATTGGAGGGCAACACCTCACCATCAGGTGACTGAAGCAGAATCTCGCCTGTTTCCATCACTTTTGCGGCCACACCCATGCCCCAATCAACATCGGCCTCGGCAGATTTGCCCCGTCCCAGGGCGCGGGCATAGGCGACCTCGACCCGGTTGATTTTACCGTCTTCTTTCAGGTACAAAGCCAGATTGTCAAACAAAATGAAAGAGCGCAGCGAGGCCATTAAAGCGTCGAGCGACTGCTTCCAATCAGCGCAGGTGGTTACTTTTTCAGCAATCGCAAGGTAATCGGGCTTTTTGTCGCGGGTCATAAGGGTTCCTGCGCCTCGCCCGGCACATGGTCAGCCAGCAGTAAGGGAAAGGAAAAGGTCGTGCCGCTCCCGGGGAGCGACTCAACAGTGACCAGTGAACCGTGTGCTTCGATGATTTGGCGTACCAGCGTCAGCCCCAGGCCAGTGCCGCCATAGCGGCGGGTCGAGGAGCTATCCAGCTGGTGAAACGGCTCAAAAATCTCTTTGATGCGCTCGGTGGGAATGCCAATTCCGGTATCCATCACCTGAACAGTGACCATGCGCTCCACGCGGGTGACACGCAAAGTCACCTGTCCGCTGGGGGTGAATTTGATGGCGTTATCGAGCAACTGCGAAATCACCCAGCCCAGTTTCTCTTTATCGGCCATGACAGGCGGCAGGCCCGGGTCAAGTTCGACTTTGAGTGTCAGCCCATGCTCCACCGCCCGAGGATTGACGCGGATGACAATTGGCGAAATCAGGAGATTCAAATCCACCGGCGAGAGTTTTAGCGTCAGTTCGCCGCGAGAAGCCTGCGAGAACAAAATCAAATCATCAATCAGGTTTTGCAGGCGGGTTGAAGAACGCAAAGAGACTTCAAGCGATTTTTTCTGGTCTTCGTTCAGTTCGCCGAGCGCTTCGGTGTAAAGCAACTCAAGATAACCGCGAATATGGGTCAGCGGCGTACGCAATTCATGAGAAATATTGGCGACAAAATTGGCCTTTAACTGACTGAGTTCCGAAAGTTTGCGCAAGGCTTCTTGTAATTCTGCTGTGCGCTGCTGAACCCGGGCTTCAAGGTTACGGTTGGCATCTTCAAGCGCAGAGCGCAGGCGGATAATTTGCTCGGTTACGGCCTGGTCGAGGGTCGGGCGGTCGAGCAAGCCGAGGGCAACAAGAGCCTGCCCGAGCAAAATCGGCTGTCCGCTAGCGGCCTGTTGGCGCTGGTAAGCCAGGGCCTGCGCCAGGCCCTCGGGGGTCAACAAACCCATTTCCACCAGCTGGTCGCCCAGGCGGGGAACAAGGATTTCAGGGGTAATTGGAACCGGCGCATCCATAAGCGTTTCTCAACCCTGCCAGACCCATTCGCCGCCAAGCATAGTTGCCAGCGGACGCATCTGGAGCAAGTCATCGGGCGGACAGGTGAATGGGTCTGTCTCGAGGACGATTAAATCGGCATAACAACCGGGTGAAAGCCGCCCCAGGCGGTCTTCCATGCCTGCCGCATAGGCGGCGCCGGTGGTGAAACCGGCCAGGGCTTCGGCAAATGAGAGCCGCTGTTCGGGATACCAGCCCTCAGGCCCGGGCGTGCCATCGGGACGGCGGCGGGTAACAGCGGCGTGCAAGCCCAGGAACGGATTGGGCGATTCGACCGGCGCATCCGAGCCAAAGGCCAGGGGCGCTCCTGCATCCAGTTGCGTACGTGGAGCATAAGCCAGGCGCGCCCGTTCACCCCACCAGCGGTCGGCGGCCAGCATATCCGAAACCGCGTGAATGGGCTGCATCGAGGCAATTATCCCCAATTCGGCCAGGCGTCCAGCGTCATCGGGATGAATGACCTGAACATGCTCAATGCGGTGACGGCGGTGCGGCAGACCGTTTTGGCGCTCATAAGCGCGCAACTGTTGATAAGCGTTCAACACTTCGTGAACTGCCCGGTCACCAATGGCATGAACAGCCATGCTCAAACCACACTCTGCCGCTTTGCGGCCAATTTCAAACAATTCTTCGCCATCAAAATTCAGGATACCACGATTTTCAGGCTCATTCAAATAGGGCTGGAACATGGCCGCCGTGCGCGGGCCAAGCGCGCCATCCATAAAGGTCTTGTAAGAGCCAATTCTCAGCAGGTCATCGCCAAAGCCAGAGCGCAGTCCCAGGCCGTGGGCGTGGTCGAGCAAATCGGGCGGCACCGATTTAATCACCCGCAGGCTCAACTCACCGCTCGCGCGCAGGTCTTGCAGGGCCATAAAAGCCGTCCGATAGTCAAAATCATGCGCCCCGGTCAGGCCCATGCTGTGAAGACGCGGCAGGGCCGCGCGAATGGCCTGAGCAGCGCGCGCCGGGGTCGGCTGAGGGATGACGGCTTCAAGCAGCGCCATCGCCGATTCGAGCAAAATGCCGGTCGGCTGGCCCGATTCATCGCGCAAAATTTTGCCATTCTGCGGGTCGGGAGTGCTGGCAGTAAGCCCGGCCAGTTTGAGCGCGGCAGTATTGGCCCAGCCAGCATGCAGCGATTTGGCCGTCAGATAAACCGGGTTGTTGGGCGCAGCCTGATCCAACTCATGAGCTGAGCCAAATTGCCCGCCCCAATCGTTTTGTTGCCAGCCATGTCCAAGCACCCACTCACCTGGCGGGGTCTCGCGGGCGCGTTCGGCCACCCGGCGCAAACACTCGGCCCGGGTGGGTGTCTCAACATCCACTTTTTGCAGGCTGAGCGCATAATTCATCAGATGAATGTGAGCATCGGTCAGGCCAGGCAAAACAACGCGCCCGCCCAGGTCTTCACGACTGGCGCGGGCGCTGAAAGAATCCAGCAGTTCGGGGCCGCCAATGGCGGCGACACGTTCACGGTCAATGACCAGCACCGAAGCCTGCGGGCGCATCTGGTCAAGCGTGTGAATGCGGGCATTGTGCAATATTTTCATGGCTTATTTTTCGTCCAGCAGGCGTTCCAGAATTGATTCCAGTTCTTCCTGTGAATAAAAATAGAGCGTCAGGGTGCTTTTTCCGTTTTTGCCGGTCTTCAAACTCACCTGGGTACCCAGCGCAGTTTGCAAGCGCTCTTCCATAGCGCGCACATCGGGCGAAGGCCCCGAACGCGGCAGGCTGGCAGGCTTTTCGCCGCTCAGTTTGCGCACCAGTTCCTCGGTCTGCCGCACGGTCAGAGAAAGGTTGATGACCGTTTGCAGAGCCGCCGACTGGGCCTGCTGGGTCGCCAGGGCCAGCAGGGCGCGGGCATGTCCCTCGCTAATACGCCCATCTACCAGGGCTTGCTGAACCGGCGCAGAAAGTTTCAACAACCGCAGGGTATTGGTGACGGCTACACGGCTTTTGCCCACCCGCACGGCAATCTCTTCATGCGAAAGGTGAAATTCATCCACCAGCTGCTGGTAGGCATTGGCTTCTTCGAGCGGGTTCAGGTCAGCGCGCTGGATGTTTTCAATCAGCGCCAGTTCCAGTTTTTGCTGGTCGGTGGTCTGGCGCACAATGACCGGAACATCGGGCAGGCCGGCCAGTTTGGAGGCCTGCAAACGCCGCTCACCAGCAATCAGGATATACCCCAGGCCAGTTTCGCTTCGGCTGACAATCAGGGGCTGGATGACGCCATGCTCTTTGATGGAAGCCGCTAAATCTTGCAGCGCCGCCGGGTCAAAATGAGTACGAGGCTGGCGGGGATTGCGCTTAATCTGCTCAACCGGCACGCGAATAACACTGCTAAACACCTCGCTGGCAGTTGTTTCAGATGTCCTGGCCGGAATAAGGGCATCCAGACCGCGCCCCAGGCCGGTTTTTGCAGGCATAGGCACCTCCTCCGAAAATTAGTCGCTCAAGACGGCCTTGCCGTCGCCTTCCAACAACTCACGCGCCAGCGCCTGGTAGGCCTGTGCGCCGGTGGAAGCAGGCGCATAAACCGAAACCGGCAGACCATACGAAGGCGCTTCAGCCAGACGAATGGAACGCGGGACAATTGCACCAAAAACCTGACCCGGGAAGTGCTTGCGCACCTCTTCGACCACATCTTTGGCCAGGTGGGTGCGGCTCTCAAACATGGTCATCACCAGGCCGCGAATACGCATCTCAGGATAGAGCGAAGCGCGAATACGGTCGAGGGTCGCCATCAACTGTCCGAGGCCCTCCAGGGCCAGATATTCGCACTGCACCGGAATGAGAACCCCATCGCGGGCCGCTAACAGGCCATTGACCGTCAGCAACCCCAGCGAGGGCGGGCAATCTATCAAAATGTAATCATACAGGCCGTCGAGCGCTTCAAGCGCGGTGCGCAAGCGAAATTCGCGCCCGGGCTCGTCCACCAGTTCCACTTCGGCCCCGGCCAGGGCAGTCGAAGAAGGCAGGATAGAAATCAACAGGTCGGGGTTCGAGAGAATAAAGCCGGTTGCTGGCCCGCTGCCGAGCAAAGACTCGTAAGTGCCACCCCGCACGGTCTGCTTATCGACCCCCAGGCACGAAGTCGCATTGGCCTGCGGGTCGAGGTCAACAATCAAAACGCGCTGGCCGTAACGCGCCAGGTAAGCGCCCAGGTTGACCGCTGTGGTGGTCTTGCCAACCCCGCCTTTCTGATTAACCAGGGTGTAAATCTTTGTTGTCAATGCAGAACCTCCATCAGGCAGGTATTAATTTCAGACTGGGTCGGTACGCCCGCCAGACCAGGCCGGGCAACCGAGTGAGCCGCCAGGTTGACCGCAAAGCGGGCCGCCTCCCA
>CAZNCT010000001.1:26193-36632 GCA_964571615.1 uncultured Anaerolinea sp.
AAAAAAGCGGTCGCAAAAATATCCCCGGCGCCAGTGGCATCCACTTCGGGCACTTGCGGGGCGCGAAAACGGCGGCTATCACCATTCCAAAACAAACGACAACCCGCAGCCCCATCGGTGACGACCACCAGGCGGCCCTGGTGCGCCAGCCATTCGATGAGTTCTTCGTCATGAGAGACATCTTCCACGCTAAAGACCGTCACCCCCGCGGCCTGCATGGCCGGGGCGGCCTCGGCCCAGGCGCAAGACGAAACCTTCCCGGCTTCATCCCAGGTACGCATCCAGCCTTGCGGGGTCAGGCCGAGCAGGGTTGGGCGAAACCCCGGCGGCAGGGTTGGCGCAACTTCCTGCGCCACCGGCCCCAGGTGAATGATTTTAGCCGTCCGCCAGGGCTCTGGCACCAGCGTAAAATCAATCCTGGGGGCCACCTGGCGGATGTATTGGAGGCGGCCCGCCTCGAGATAGACGTTCTCAAAACGAGTAGAGTGCCCGGCAGGGGCCGCTACCACGGGGATCCCTTCTAACCCGTCGAGCGGAATCTCGTTTCCCCAGACCGTTACCACGCCGACGCGCAACCCCAGCGCCCGGGCTGTCAACGCAGAATAAGCCGCGGTGCCACCCAGAGAGGGGCCTCGCGGGGTCTGGTCAACCGTCAGGTGACCGATGACCAGGTAATCGACCGGTTCAAATGCAGTCAAGTGAAGCACAAGAATATTATACCCGTGAAACGTTAGCCCGTGAAACAAAGCAGACGAAAGGCATCTCAAGATACCCCGGCGGGCTGCTGCTGGGTAATGCAATGAATATTGCCGCCGCCCAACAAAATTTCACGCGCCGGAACCCCCACCACTTGCCGCCCGGGCAACAACGTTCGGAGGGTCTCCAGGGCCGCGGCATCGTGCGGGTCATCAAAAGTCGGCACAATTGCCGCGCGATTGCAAAAGTAAAAGTTTACATAAGAGGCGGCCAGGCGGTCGCCAGCCTGACGCGGCAGTGTGCCAGCCACCTGGTCAACCCCTTCGGCTTCTTCGGGCGTTATCAAAATTGGCCCGGGCTGGTGAATTTTATGAATCTTCAAGGGCCGTCCCCGGGCATCGGTTTGCGAGGCCAGGAAGGCCTCGGCTTCGGCAGAACGCTCGTACTGCGGGTCGCTACGGTCATCGGTCCAGGTCAGGGCCACCTGCGCAGGAGCAAGGAAACAGGCCAGGTTATCTACGTGCCCGCTGGTTTCGTCGTTAAAGACACCGCGTGGAATCCAGAGCACTTTTTCAACATTCAGATAGGCTTTCAAAACCTCCTCAATTTGCGCTTTGGTCAGGCCCGGGTTGCGGCCCGGGCTGAGCAGGCATTCTTCGGTCGTGATGCACGTCCCTTCACCATCCACATGAATGGCGCCGCCTTCCAGGACGATGGGGGCCCGGTAGCGCGGAACACGCTCGATTTCAAGCACTTTGGCGGCCACCGCATCATCCAAATCCCAGGGAAAGTAAAGGCCGTTGTACAGTCCGCCCCAGGCGTTAAAAATCCAATCGATGCCAGCGAGTTCACCCTCAGCGTTACACAGGAAAGTAGGGCCGACATCGCGCATCCAGGCGTCGTTGTTCGATAATTCGACCACGCGAACTTCGGGCGGCAAAACAGCCCGGGCATGGGCATATTGGTTGTGATTGACCCCCACCGTGACCGGCTCAAACTGGGCAATGGCGCGGGCCACCGCAGCAAAGGCTTTTTGGGCCGGTTTGGCGCCCAGCCGCCAGTTATCGGGCCGCTGGGGCCAGAGCATCCAGGTGCCGCTATGAGGGCCGAATTCGGCTGGCATCGCAAAACCATCGGCGCGGGGAGTACTGGTGAAGAGCATGGGCAAGTCTCCGGGTAAAATTAGAAGCAGTGAAATGATGATTGGGCCATTGAGCGTATCACAAAAGGAGCGCGTATGCAAAAAATCCGAATTGCCGTCATCCAAACCCGTTGGCCAGGCCAACGCGAGGCCATGCTGACCGCCTACCGCGCCAAAATTGCCGAGGCGGCTTCAAAGGGTGCCCAACTGATTTGCCTGCAAGAGTTTACCATTTCTCCGTATTTTGCAAGCAGTCTGGCCCCCTCCGGTTTCGATTGGGCCGAACCGCTTGAAGGCGGGCCAACCCATCAGTTTTTGGGTGAACAAGCCCGGGCACACGGTGTTTACATCATCGGCAGCCTCTTTGAGCGAGAAGGAGAACACTTCTGGGATACAGCCACCCTGTATGACCCACAAGGCCGTCTGCACGGGTTTACGCGCAAAGTGCATATTCCGCAAGGCGAAGGCTACCACGAAGACCACTTTTTCGCAGGCAGCGACCAGTATCCAATTCACGAGGTGCTGGGCGTCAGGGTCGCCATCCCAACCTGTTATGACCAGTGGTTTCCCGAAATGTCGCGCATTTGCGCCCTGAACGGCGCAGACTTTATCTTCTACCCAACCGCCATCGGCTCAGAGCCAACCAACCCGGCGGTAGATACGCGCGAGGCCTGGCAAACGGTCATGCGCGGACAGGCAATTGCCAGCGGTGTTTTTATCGCCGCCGCCAACCGGGTCGGCAGTGAGGGCGTAACATTCTACGGCTCCAGCTTTGTTTGCGAGCCAAACGGCACGCTCATCGCCCAGGCCAGCCGCGACCGCGACGAGGTGCTGGTGACCGACCTTGACCCGGCAGCGCTGCACGAGTGGCGGCGGCTGTTTCCGCTCTTGCAGCAGCGCCGGCCAGAAGTGTACGGCAAAATCTGCCTGGCTTAAAAACCGGCGGCGGCCAGGCCCCAAATGAGCACGACCACCAGCAAAATCAAGGCCAGTGGAACCGTCGTCCACACCAGGGACATTTTATAATTTTTACGAGCGTAAGCCACCCAGGCCCGAATGGAAAACAACAACGGCCAGAGCGGGTAGCTCCAGATAACAATCACGAAAGTCAGGTTGTAAGCATTAACCCCGGCATCGAAAGCCAATAGCGACATTCCGCTAATGATAAACCAGGGCAATAGCAGGAGAAGATAGAGCAGTTGCGAAAGAATCAACCAGAGTAAAACCGGCCAGCGAGGAAGTGAATTGTTTTCAGACATCATTGGTCTCCTTGGCAAGGTATGATACCATACGTCTTTTTTTAATCCCCAAGCGGAGAAAAGCCCATGAAATTCCACTTTGAAAGCGCTGAAATCTATGTACCAGACGGCCAGCCTGTGACCGATGCGCTGGCGCGCACCACCCACCTGTGCCTGGCTGCCCACCAGGACGACATCGAAATTATGGCCGCCGAACCTATCCTGACCTGTTTCCAGCGTGACGCCCTGTGGTTTACCGGCGTGGTCGTCACCGATGGGCGCGGCTCGCCGCGCGATGACCTGTATAAAGACTACAGCGATGAAGAAATGCGCCGCGTGCGCTTCAAAGAGCAGTTCAAAGCTGCTTTTGTAGGGGAATATGCCGCCCAGGTGATGCTCGATTACCCCAGCAAGAGCATCAAAGATGGCCGCGACGAGCGCGCGGTAGAAGACATGCTCAGCCTGCTGAAAGCCTCACGCCCAAAATTCGTCTATACGCACAACCTGGCAGACAAGCATGATACCCATGTCGGCGTGGCGCTCAAGGTGATTGCCGCCATCCGCCGCCTGCCGCAGGCCGAGCGCCCCGAGAAATTATACGGTTGCGAGGTCTGGCGCAACCTGGACTGGATGGTGGACAGCGAGAAGGTCAATTTCGATGTCAGCAAGCGCGAAAATCTGCAAGCCGCCCTGCTGGGGGTTTTCGACTCGCAAATTTGCGGCGGCAAACGCTACGACCTGGCCTCGATGGGCCGCCGCAAAGCCAACGCCACCTATTCCGAGTCGCATGGCGTCGACCAGACCCTGGGCCTGTCCTACGGCATGGATTTGACGCCTCTCATCGAAGACGATACGCTTGACCCGAAAGCCTTCATCCTGGCCCAGATTCAAAAATTTGCCGACGACGTTGCCGCACGAATTGGCAAAATATCATAAAGGAGCATCAAGAGACCAGGAGGCTGTCCGGCATTTTGGACAGCCTCTTTTTGATTCTCTGGAGTCCCTTCGTCAATTTGTCATTCCCTGAAATTTGGCATAAAACCCCGGTACACGGATTACGCGGACTGACACGGATGAACACGGATAAACCATAAAAAAAAAGCATTTAACAATACCTTCGCCAATTTGTCGTTTCCTGGAGTTTGGCATAAAACCCGGTACACGGATTTCACGGACTGACGCGGATGAACACGGATAAATCATCGGAAAAACCATAAAAAGCTCTGAAAATCCGTGTTTTTCCGTGTAATACCCTGACGGGCAACTCGTCCGTCAAATCCGTGTACAAAAAACTGATGCATACGAAATTTCGGATAGCAAAGTTCTCTTCGTAAATTTTGGCGAAGGTATTGTCTCTGCTCAACCTTAAAAAATTCAATTTGCCTCTTGACTCGCATCAAAAACGCTGTATTCTTGATATTAGATATTATATATAATATACACTGCGAGAGAAAAAATATGCTGCCAGGCCAACCCACGCCCCCCGAACTCACCAGTCACCGCCAATTACGCAATGTGGTCGCAGACCGACTGCGAACCGCCATTCTGGAAGGCTTCTACAAGCCCGGCGAGTGGCTGCGACAAGAGCGCCTGGCCCAGGAATTGGGGGTCAGCCAGATGCCGGTGCGCGAAGCGCTGAAAGAACTGGCGACCGAAGGGCTGATTGAGCATGTGCCCTATCGCGGGGTGCGCGTGATTGCCTTCTCGCCCGAAGATGTCAGCGACCTGTATGCCCACCGCGCTTTCCTCGAGGGCCGCGCGGCCCGGGCCGCGGCAGCAAACATTAGCGCCGAAGAAATTGCTGAGTTGAAACGCCTGCAAGCCGAAATGGAAAATCATCTTGCGCCCGAAAGCCTGGCGATTTACCGTGAACTGAACCGCCGCTTTCACCAGACGATTTTTACGGCCAGCAGGCGCGATTATTTAATTCGCAGTCTGACCCAAATGTGGGAAACCTTCCCAACAATGTTGATTGGCAATTTTGCCGCTACCGCCGCTAACCCCCTGCCCAACCGTGAAAACCCCGATACCGATGAACACCGGGCCGTGATTGCCGCCCTTGAACAACGCAACGCCGACCAGGCAGAAGCCCTGATGCGCGACCATATTCTCTCAACAGGTGAGCAGTTTGTCTCATCGCTCAAAGGCGGCGCATGAAAACCCTGATGGCAATGGGCGGCGCGCTCAAGCGCAACAATCCGGTTGTCTTGCGCGAGTTTGTCAGCCGGGCAGGCGCCGGGCAGGCGCGGATTGTCATCCTGCCGCAGGCTTCGGCCCTGGAAGACACCGGGGCCTATTACGAGGCGCTTTTCAAAGAATTGGGCGCAGGGGAAGCCGAAACGGTGGACTTCCGTCAGCGCAGTCAGGCCGATTTAGCCGAGCATCTCTCTGCGCTGGGGCGGGCAAGCGGGGTTTTCATTGCCGGGGGCAACCAGATGCGTCTGACCGCCCTGATGAGCGGCACGCGCTTTGAGCAGGAATTGCACCATGCTTATCAGCGCGGCGCGGTTGTGAGTGGGACAAGCGCCGGGGCCGCGATTCTCTCGCAGACGATGATTGCCTACGGAAAAAGCGGGCCTTCGCCGCGCGAGGGAATCGCCCAGTTTTTGCCGGGCTTTGGTTTGAGCAAGCAAATCATCTTCGACCAGCATTTTCGGCAGCGCGACCGCTTTGGACGGCTGGCCTACGCCGTCGCCGCCGCGCCCGGCCTGTTGGGCGTGGGCGTGGATGAGGACACCGCCGCGATTGTCGTGGACGAGGACGAGATAACGGTAGCAGGTTCCGGGTCGGTCACGATTCTCGATGGCCGCCAGATTGGCGAAACGGATGTGGCCGAGCAGGAGAAAAAAGCCCCAGTAGCGGTATCCGGTCTCATCCTGCACATCCTGAACACCGGGAGCGTTTATCGCATCCGCAGCGGCAGGGCCAGCATTCCGACCCGGGTCTTACTCAGTGAATAACGTTTTGCGGCCTGCAAAACGGATTTTCGATACTCAAAAAGGAGAAGATGTATGAAACACTTGAAGTCCGTCTTGTTTGTTTTGATGGCGCTGGCCTTTGTGCTGGCGGCCTGCGGCGCCCCGGCGACCCAGGCCCCGGCCCAGCCAGAACAGCCACAAGAACCCGCCAAACCAGCGGCCACCGATGCGCCCAAGCCTACCGATGCGCCCACAGTTGACCCGAATGCCCCGGTAAAGGGTGGCACGGTGATTGTCGGCACGCCGCAAGAACCCGGCACGCTCAGCCCCCTGCTGGCCGCCGGGACGATTGATGATGTCATCGGCGCTTTTATCGTTGAGGGTCTGGTAGGGATTGACGCTGACGGCAATTATGTGCCGGTGCTGGCCGAGAGCCTGCCAACTGTTTCGGAAGATGGCCTGGTGCTGACCTATAACCTGAAAAAGGGGCTGAAGTGGTCGGATGGCAATGATTTCGTCTGCGCCGATGTGCAGTTTACGCTCGATGCCATTCTTTCTGACCTGTCGGGCGCCAGCACGGCTGGTTACAGCGATATTGAGAGCATCGAGTGCAGCGATGACTACACCGCCGTTGTGACAATGGCCGATGTGTATGCCCCCTACCTGCGCCTGTTCTCGTACATCGTACCGCGCGCCGCTGGCGAACTGGATAAGATGGATACCTGGGCTTACAATCGCGCCCCAATTGGCACCGGCCCGTGGGTTGTCAAAGACTGGAAGGCTGGCGATTACATCGAACTGGCCCCGAACCCCTACTACCGCGAAGAAGGCAAGCCCTATCTTGATAACGTGATTGTGCGCATCGTGCCCAGCCGCGAGGTGGGTTTGCAGCTGCTCGGCACCGGTGAAATTACTGCGCTGTGGGATTTGACCGAAGCCGATTTTGCTACCATCGAGTCTCTGCCGGGTGTGACCTGGGCTGGCACGCTCTATGGCTCGGGTGAAAATGAATTGCTGGTCTTCAACCTCGGCCCGACCGATGGCTCGGCCCCGGCTGACCCGTCTGTTGCGCCCCACCCGATTCTGAGCGACTTGCGCGTACGCCAGGCCATTCAGTATGCGATTGACAAGCAATTGCTGGCCGATACGCTCTTGTTCGGGAATGTCAAAGTCGGTACCACCGTTCTGCCCGCCGGGCCGTTTGCCTGCCCGCAGCCGCCCAGCGAATTTAACCCCGAAAAAGCCAAAGCCCTGCTCGAAGATGCCGGCTGGAAAGTTGGCGCGGATGGCATTCGTGAAAAAGACGGCCTGCGCCTGAGCCTGCGCATCAGCACGACGACCGGCAATCAATTGCGCGAACAGACCGAACAGGTCTTGATTGAGATGATGCGCGAAGTGGGCATCGAGATGGTGATTGACAACATGCCGTCTGATATGCTCTTCGCTTCGTGGAACTCAGATGGCGCCCGCAAGAAAGGCCGCTTCGACATTCTGATGTACACCACCGGCCCCGGCATTGACCCCGACAGCCACCTGTTCAGCAACTATCACTCGGCCCGCATTCCGAGCGCCGATAACGATGGCGCGGGCAACAACTTCAGCCGCTACATCAACGCCGATGTTGACCAGTGGATTGATGATGCCGCCTACAGCCCGAGCATGGAAGAACGCAAGGAACTGTATTGCAAAGTGGCCGCACAAATCAATGCCGACCTGCCGCGCGTGTTCCTGTATGAGCGTCTCATTCTGAGCGGCTACCGCGAGAACCTGCAAAACTTCCGCGTTTCACCTGGCTATGCCGATTTCACCATCGATTCGCAAAATTGGTGGTTGAAGAAGTAAGCAGGTAAACAGGTAAACAGGTAGACAAGTAGACAGGTAATTCGTCTTTGCTAAAATCAAAGGGGATGGTCATGCCCGTAGTGGCCATCCCCTCTATTCTCAAAAAAACTGCCCATGGCCACTTATATCCTGCGACGACTGCTCCAATCTGTGCTGACGCTGTTTGTCATCTCAATCTTCCTGTTCGGGCTGATTAGCCTGGTGCCGGGCGGGATGATGACGGCCTACGCAGAAAACCCGGATATGACCCCCGAAGACATTGCCCGATTGGAGGCGCGCTACGGGTTTAACGAAGCGCCGCCCGTGCGTTACATCAAGTGGTTGGGCAGTACCTTGAGCGGCGATTGGGGCAATTCGTACGTCTCGAAGCGCCCGGCCTTGCAAGAAATTAGTGAGCGGCTGCCCAACACCATTCTCCTGATGGGCGTAATGCTCATCGTGACCCTGCTGATTGCCGTGCCGCTCGGCATTCTCTCGGCAATCAAGCAATACACCTGGTTTGACCACATCACAACGACGCTGGCCTTTGCGGGACAATCTTTGCCCGTTTTCTGGTTCGGACTTTTACTCATCATTATTTTTCATGTCACCCTCAAAAAGCCAGACGGCACCCCGCTCCTGCCTGGTTCTGGCATGTACACCCTGGGGGCCGAATTTTCGCTGATTGACCGCATCGAACATCTGATTTTGCCCGTCACCATGCTGGCGCTGGTCTCAGCGGCGGGATATATGCGCTACATGCGCTCCTCCATGCTGGATGTCATCCACGAAGACTATGTCCGCACGGCGCGCGCCAAGGGACTGCGCGAGCGGGTAGTCATCCTGAAACACGCCTTGCGGAATGCGCTCATCCCGCTGGTGACCCTGATTGGCCTCGACCTGCCCTCGCTCTTTGGCGGCGCACTCTTTACCGAAACCATTTTTGCCTGGCCGGGCATCGGACGCCTGTACTTCACTGCCGCACTGAAGACCGATTACCCGGTGATTATGGCCGTGCTGGTCATCTACTCAGGCCTGATTATCCTTTCCAGCCTGCTGGTAGATATTGTCTATGCCATCCTCGACCCCCGCATCCGACTGAGTTAAGCCTATGGCAACTGCATCCCTGACCCAACCGGAAAAGAAATCTATCCGCGAACAATCACTGTTCCTGTTCTTCTGGCTGCGCTTTCGCAAACACGGCATGGCCCTGGCGGGCGGGCTTATCATCCTGGTCATCACCCTGCTGGTGGTCTTTGCGCCGCTGATAACCCCCTACGACCCTTTCAAACAAGACCTGCGCAACCGCTTCAAACCGCCTTCAGCCCAAAACTGGTTCGGCACCGACGACCTGGGACGCGATATGTTCACCCGCACGCTCTACGGCGGGCGCATCTCACTCTCGGTTGGCCTGCTGGCAATGGCTGTCTCCATCATGTTGGGGTCGCTCATCGGGCTGGTCTCTGGCTACTACGGCGGCTGGGTCGATAGCATCCTGATGCGCATTACCGAAATCTTCCTCTCCATCCCGCGCCTGTTCGTGCTCATCGCAATGGGCATGTTCCTGCCCATGCTGCAAGCGGGTTCCTTCCTGCCGATTTCGCTGGTCATCGGCGCGCTCTCGTGGATGGGCACCGCCCGCCTGGTACGCGCCTCAACCCTCGAACTGCGCGAACGCGAATTTGTGCAGGCCAGCCGCGCCCTGGGCGGCTCCGATGCGCGCACGCTCTTCCTGCACATCCTGCCCAACGTTGCCAGCCCCATCATCGTCTCGGCCACCCTCGGCCTGGCGGGGGCCATCATCAGCGAAAGCGGCCTTTCGTACCTCGGCTTTGGCGTCCAACTCCCCACCCCCACCTGGGGCAACATGCTCTCAAACACCCAAAACCAGATGCTGACCGCCCCCTGGACGGCCATCTTCCCTGGCCTGGCAATCTTCGTGGTCGTCATCGCCATCAACTACCTGGGCGACGGCCTGCGCGACGCGCTCGACCCGCGCCACACCATCGGCAAACGATAACCCCCCGCCTCCCCCAAAGTCCGAACCCGGTTTTGGGGGAGAAAGTTATTCCCATGAAAAAAATCTCTCTGCCCCTGCTTGCCCTGCTTTCTTTTTTTCTCTTTCTCTCACCTTCCTCGGCCCAAAGCAAGCCCGGCCTGCTCATTCCCATCGGCGGCGGCTATGCCGATATTTACGCCGGGTTCTCGCAAGCCGCTGTCGCCAAGGCCCGCGATGGGCAGGTCAATATCCTCGTCCTCGCCCCCACCTACGCCAGCAACCCCAATCAAATTACCGAGGCCGAGCGCCAGACCAATCTCAAAGACGCTGAAGAACGCCGTTTTCAGATTGAAGAAGCCTGCAAATGGGCGGCCCCGCCGCAGGTGACCTGCAAGGCTGTGCTGGCCCCAATCTTTACCCGCTCCGACGCTTTTGAACCGACTCACCTGAGCCTGTTCGCCGATGATTTGGCCGCGGTCTTCTTCCTGGGCGGCGACCAGACCGTCGCCATGCAGGTGCTTGCCAACACCCCCGCCGAAACCCGTCTGATAGAACTGCACCTGGCTGGCACCATCATCGCCGGAACCAGCGCGGGTGGCGGCCTGCAATCGCGCGCCATGCTGGCC
>CAZNCT010000001.1:36642-53436 GCA_964571615.1 uncultured Anaerolinea sp.
GTACAACGAAAACTACGCCCGCGAAACCTCGCTCTTCTTCGGCGCGGCAGACGTGTGGAACACAGACGACAAGCGCGGCCTGCCCTCTGGCCTGCAAAACGCCATCCTCGACCAGCACTTCCACCAGCGCGCCCGATTTGGGCGCTTGCTGAACGCCATCCTTCAGCCGGGCGTGCCGCATGTAGGGGTCGGCGTCGATGCCTACACCGGCGTCATTGCCGATGACGAAGTGCTGAGCGGCGTCTTTGGGCTATACACCGTCAGCGTGCTGGATGCCCAAACCTATCACGCCGCAGACGGGCTGCGTTATGTCACAGTGGCCGAGAACCGCCCCCCGCTTCTCAGCGCGCGCAACATTCTGGTCAGCCTGCTCTCGCCGGGCAATTCGGCCTACGACCTGAAGACCCGCACGGGGCAGGTTGGAAACCAGGCTTACCCCGCGCCGCAAACCCTGGAACGCTCTTTCAACTCGCTCTCCCTGCCGCCGGGCGCAGGCGCGCTGCTTCTCTCCGGCGACATCTCAGGGACGCTTGAAAACAATCTGATTCTGAAGCGTTTCATCGAACTGGCGGGCGGGCCAAACGCCAACCTGCTGGTCATCGCCGATGGCGGCGCTTCGGCTTCGGCCAATGAACGCACCGCCCAACGCTACGCCGACGCCCTGACCAAACTGGGCGCAACCGCAAGAGTGGGGAATACCGAAACACCCACCGAATCTGTGACTGGCTTTGTCCTGGTCGGGCGCGATGCATCCAAAATGACACCGCCAGAGTGGCTGCGCGAACCCTGGCTGGCGGGCAAACCCATCCTGGCCGATAACGCCGCCGCCACGCTCTTGGGCAGTTTCTACGCCGCGCATCCGCCCACCCCGGCCAGCGGCGAAGAAGCCGAAGCCGCCACCCAGCAAGCCTTCTGGCAGGGCAAAACCGACATCCGCCCCGGACTAGGGCTGGTGAACATCACCATCCAGCCACAAATCCTGGCTGATAACCGCTTCGGACGCTGGTTTGCGCTGGCCTACAACCACCCCGAGCAGCTCGCCATCGGCCTGAACGCCGATACTGCGCTCGAAATCAGCGCCGATGGCGCCCGCGTGATAGGCATCAATGGCATTTTAGTGCTCGACTTACGCCAGGCGCAACTTGCACTTGGCACCAACAATGGCTTTGTCATCCTTAACGGCCTGCTGGATGTCTTTGCCCCGGGCGAACAGGTTCAGCCCGACCCTGCCGATGTGAACGCCATCTATCAGCCGCAACCGACCCCCGCCTTAAACACGCCACAAGCACCTACCGCCGAACCGACGGACGTGCCCACCCAGGCAGAATCCTTGACAGCCACGCCCGAGCCTGCGGCCACAATAGCGCCAGCCCCAACAAACCCCGCGCCAATGGTCGAACCACCTGGCGCGTGGCTGCCACAGTTTGGTGGACTTCTCCTCGGGTTGGTGCTGATTTTGGGTGCCTGGCTATGGGCAAAAATGAAGGACAAGAAGTAGAATAAGGTCTATGCCCAATTCTCTAACCTGCCTGGCCTGTGGCGCACCCGTTGAACCGGCGCCCAACAAAACCGTGATGCCCTGTCCGTTTTGCGGTTCGGCGCTGACCATCCCGGCGGAACTACGCTGGAGCCAGCCCGAGACGCCAGAATCGCTTCCATCAGAACCGGGGGCGAGACCCGCCTTTGACCCATTCCGGGCCGCCGAGCAGGCCCGCTTTAGCGGCGAAAAAGCCGAAAAAGCCCGCGCCGAAGCCCAATTCGTTTCGGATGCCCTGCGCAAGGCCCAGCCCCTCGCGGCGGGAGCGGTCAGCGCCTACGCCCTGTGGGCGAGTGCCAAACGCTTCGTGCCAGGCTGCCTGATTGCGCTCGGAATTTTATGCGCCCTGGCTTGCGGCACAAGCATTGTCTTGCTGGTACTGATGACCCGGGGAAATTAAACAATTTTGCCCTTAAGCCGCGCAGTGCAAGCAAAAGTCATGTGGTGGTAAAATCATGCCTGTTTTGACACAAAGGACGTTCGGGGGAGCAGGAGCCTTTGCGAGATAATTTGTTTTAAGGAGCAAAAGAAGATGCCAAGACGCAGCCTGGCACAACTCTACCGCGATGAATTTCGCGGCTATTCACTTGCAAAATTTCAGCAGGACGCCCTGGCCGGGCTGACTGTAGCAGCAGTTGCCCTGCCCCTGGCGCTGGCCTTTGGGGTTGCCTCCGGCGCGACGGCCTCGGCGGGGCTGGTAACGGCCATCCTGTCCGGGTTTCTGATTGGCGCCCTGTCTGGCGCACCATACCAGATTTCCGGCCCAACCGGCGCAATGAGCGCCGTCCTGATTGTGCTGGTGCAGAAATATGGCCTGAACGGCATCTGGGTCGCCGGGCTGATGGCAGGTGTTTTCCTGACAATCATCGGCTTGCTGCGCCTGGGGCGCTTTATCGCCTTCATCCCCTCGCCGGTCATCACCGGCTTTACATCGGGCATCGCACTGATTATTTTTATTGGCCAGATTGACAACTTTCTCGGCATCAAAACCGAAGGCGCAGAGTCAGCCGCGCTCAAGTTCATCCATTATTTCAAAGGCGGTTTTGCCCCCGACTGGCAAGCGATGACGATTGGGCTATTGGTCATCCTGACCATGCTGGCGTGGCCGAAGAAATGGAATGCTAAATTCCCGGCCTCCCTGCTGGGCATCATCCTGGCCACGGGTTTTAATGCAATCCTGAACTGGCCGGTGGCCGTCATCGGCGAAATTCCGCGCAGCCTGCTGCTGGCGGAGCGATTCAGCCCGCTCGATATTCCCTGGACGCAGTTAGGCAACTTTTTGACCCCGGCCCTGACCATCACCGCCCTGGGCGCCATCGAAAGCCTGTTGTGCGGCGCGGTTGGCTCCAACATGACCGGAATTCGTATGCAGGCCAACCAGGAATTAATTGCCCAGGGGATTGGCAATATCGTGATCCCCTTCTTCGGCGGTGTTCCGGCAACGGCGGCAATTGCCCGCTCGAGCGTGGGAATCAAAAGCGGCGGACAGACGCGCATGGTCAGTATCATTCACGCGGTCGGCCTGCTGCTTTCGATGTTCCTGCTGGCCCCGGTCATGGCGCGCATTCCACTGGCAGCCCTGGCAGGTGTGCTGATGGTCACGGCCTGGCGCATGAACGAGTGGGAAAGCATCCGCTTCATGTTTGGGAAACGCTTCAAAACAGCCATCATCACCTTTGGCATCACCTTATTGGCCACCATCAGCCTGGATTTAACTCAGGCCATTCTGATTGGCGCGTTTCTTTCGGGAGCGATGTTCCTGAATAACATCGCCACGCTGAACGTCAGCATCGCAGAGATTGACCCGGAAAAATTACGCGCCAAAGGGATTGAGACGGCTGGCAAGTGCCGGCATGTGCGCGTGGCCTTCCTGACCGGGCCGCTCTTTTTTGCCGCCACCGGCCACTTTAACGAAGCATTTGCTGACCTGAAAAACACCCATGCCCTGATTCTCTCCATGCGCGGTGTGCCGCTGGTAGATACATCCGGCCTGGAGGCGATTCATCGTTTGCACGAAAAACTGCGCGCCCAGGGCGGAACGCTGATGTTCTCTGGCGTCCACGAAAACGTCATGACCATGATGCGGCGCGGCGGCCTGGTGGCGCACATTGGCGAAGAAAACTTCTTCTGGGCCAGCGACGAGGCGATTGTAGAAGCCGAGCGGCGCGGCTGCAAGTTCTGTGAAGGTTAGTGGAAGAGTTTTTCCCAGGTCTTTGGCCCAACAAAACCGTCTGGCTCCAGACCGTGGTCTTGCTGAAAGCGGGCAACGGCGTCGCGGGTCATCTTGCCAAACACCCCGTCTGGCGCGCCGACTTCGGCGTAGCCGAGTTCGAGCAGGCGCTGCTGTAAGAGCAGGACATCCTCGCCGCGCATGGGCGGGTCGGTCAGTGACAGAGTGCGGGTGAAAGGCGGCGGGGTGGGGGTGAAGGTGGCGGTCACAAGCAACGTTGCGGTGGGAGTGAGCGTGGCCGAGGGGATGGGCGTCTGCGTGGGAGTTGCGGTCGGCGCGGGAGTGGGCGGCAGGCTGAAGGAGCCGCAGCGCGCGGGCGGAATCGTCCCGGCGGGTGATGCCAGGGCGGTTTCCAGCCCCCAGACGGCAATTCGCCCATCGGCGTAGGCGGCGGCCAACAGGGCGCCATCCGCGCTAAAAGCCGGGGGAGATTTGACCAGTTCCGTTGTCTGGCCGCCGAGCAATTTGTAAAATTCGCCTTGCAGGGTGTCTAGCAAACCCAAATCCTTGCCCGCGCTGACGGCCAGGGTACAGCCATCCGGGCTGTAGGCCGGGTAGGGCGCGCCAGATTGGAAGGCCCAGCCGCGCAGCCACTTCCGGGTATCGAAACTCCAGATGTCGAGGTCGTAGCCATGCTGGATGAGGGCCTGTTTTCCATCCGGGCTGAGGGCCAGCAGGCGGCCCCAGGCGTAGGAGAGTTGAATTTCCTGACGGACGCCGGAGGGCGGGTTGTCCCAGGCCGTGACCAGCCCGGACTCGCTGACCACCGCCAGCGTGCCGCCGCGTACCGTCAGGTTGAGCAGGCTGCCCGCGCCGGGCGTCCAGGCAGCGGCGATGGTCTGCGTTTCCACATCCCAGGCGGTGATGTTGTTAGAGAAATTCCCAATGGCGTAGAGCAAACGCGAATCCGGGCTGAAGGCCAGGGCATGCGCCTGCTCTTTGGATTGGAGGGTAAAACGGGGAGAAAGCAGGCTGGCGGAAGGCTCAAAGAGCAAAATTTGGGTCTCGTTCCAGCCGCGTTCACTGCTGACGGCCAGCCAGCGGCCATCGGGACTAAACGCCAGGGCTTTGAAGGCCGGTTCGGGGTTGCCGTATCCGTTGCGGGGCGGTTCAATTTTCCAGGAGGCGGCTTTTTCGGCGCTGGCCGCGTCCCATAGTTCCAGCCAGCCATCCTCGCGGGCAACGGCCAGCAGGCGGCTGGTGGGGAGCGGGGAAAAAGCCAGCGCAACCGGCGGGGAATCGGAGCCGCCGCGCCGCCATTCGTCCACCTTTTGGCCGCTGGCCGTGTCCCAAATCTGAATGCTGCGCTTTGACCAGACCGCCAGCAGGCGTTTTTCCGCCGGGTTGAAGGTCATGCCGTCGCCTGCCGCGTCGGCCAGGGTCAGCAGGCGGCTGCCGCCAAAGGCGCTCCAGAGTTCCAGGTCTTTACCGCCAAAGACAGCCAGGCGGCTGCGGTCAGCATTGACGGTGAAACCCCGGTAGCCGCGCAGGTCGGTATCGCGGATGACCGCGCTGGAGCCTTGCGCGGTGGTGGTGGCGGGGTACACGCCGACCTGGTAATAGGCCAGGCTGTAGTCGCTGGCCGGATAACTGCATATCACCAGGAGCGCGCCATCGGGCTGACCGTCCATTGCGCCGCTGACTTCGCACTCGTAGAGGGGCGCGGGGAGTACCGCCGGGCGAAAGAGGGTACGCTGGCCGCTTTGGGCGTCCCAGGCTTGCAAGTCGCCGTTTTGACTGCCCGCCACGATTTTGCTCCCATCGGCGCTAAAGGCCAGGTCAGCGGTCGGGCCGCTGTTCAGGTCGGCGGGCAGGGTGCGGATGACCTGTCCGCTGGCGACATCGGTCAGGGTGAATCCGCCGCCCTGGGTGCTGGCGATTACTTTGCCATCGGGGGAGAGGGCGAACATGCCCTCCGGCTGGATGGGGTGGCTGGAGAGCAGTTCGCCGCTGGCTGAATCGCGGCGCTGGATTTCGCCAGCGGCGATGAGCAGCAGTTCGCGGCCATCGGGGGTGAAACGCGCGTCTCCGCCGGAGGGGATGCTCCAGAGCGGATTCCAGGTTCCGGTCTCCAGCAGGGTCAGGGCGCCGCCCGCGTTGACCAGCAGGGCTTTGCCATCGGGCCGCCAGGTGAGTTGGGAGATGCTGGTCAGGGTGTCGTTGTGTAAAGTCGCCAGCAGTTTGACCTGGGAGGCGGTGGCGGGGGAGATGGAGGAGGGGGCAGTAGAGGTGTCAGGGGTCAGGTGTTGAGGTGTCAGGTTTGGAGGGGTCAGGGTGGGGAAGGCTTCGGTAACGGCAGGCAGCCCTTCGACTGTGCTCAGGGCGAGGCTGCGGGAGGGCGATTCCGCCGGGGAAACGCCGGGAGCGCAGGCAAAAAGCAGAAGCGTGGGAAAAATCCCAATCCACAAAATTGATTTTTTCATGTCAGGGAAGCGAGAATTTGCTCGCCAAGGTTAACCAACGCCCGCAACTCGGCGGGTTTGTCGAGGCGCGCGCCGCGAATTTCGATGCTTAATCCGCTGGAGGCGCGTTTGATGACCGGCCTGACGCCTTTCCAGTTGAGCAGGGCCGCTTCGATGGCCGGGGAAAGGCGGACGGTATCCGCGTTCTGGGCCCAGAGCAGGTATGCCTGCTGGAAAGCGGCGCTCCCGGTCTGGATTTCGCGCAGGCCATCCGCTTCCGCGCCGAGCGCGGACTGCAAAATTTGCCGCTGAAGCATGTCGCCGAACCCGCCCAGGTTGACCTGCCCGGCGCGGGGGCCAAGCAGGAAGGGATTGCCGGACGACCCGGCGCGCCAAACGGTGGTTTGGGCGATGTCGCTGGAGCCGGGGCCGCTCTCCCGCCCGCTGGAGCGGGAGATGGTTTCGAGAGTCCAGCGCGGGGAGGTCAGTTTCAGCCCCCAGGCGAGCGGCTCACGGATGGATTGGCAGGTCCAGCCGTTTTCGGCGGCCATCTGGCGGATTTCCTGTTCGTTTGGGGCCTGTTTGCGGCGGATGAGGAGAAATACCAGGCCGCCAAGCAAGGTCAAAACGGCGAGGACGAGGAGGTTGAGGGTGAGGTCTTCCATATTTGGTGATTGGGCGATTTAGTGATTGGGTGATTGGTTGCCAGGCTGGGGTTCGGGAGCCGCGGCTTTCTTTTTGCGCCAGAAGTAGAAGCCCGCGCCGCCGATGACCAGGGGGACGAAACAGCACAGGCACAGGAACGCGCCGCCGCCCAGGACGTACCAAAGCCAATCGCCGCCGAAATCTGGGCCGCCCAATTTGCTGACAGCGCGGATGTTGTTCTCCTGACCAATTTGCAGTTTCCAGGTCAGGGTGTTACCGCTTTGCTCGCTGGCATTGCTCTCAATCACTCGTCCGGGCATTTTGACAATCCAATTGGCATTGAGAGTAATGCCAGGCAGGCTGTTTTCCTCGCCGGTCATGTCAAGAGTGATGTCGTAAATGAACTCATCTTCAGTCATGCTTATCTGGTTAATGCGCGTCTCGGTTTCGCTATACAACTTTTCCAACTCTTCGAGCGAGTAGAACTGAGTCTCAAAGATGCACCAGGTTTCTTTGTCACGGGTTTCCTGGCGGGCGCTCATGCCGGCGGGCATTTCTTTGCCCATTTCATCGCAAAATGTGGCAACATCCATGCCCAGGTCAGATAAGTCGCTGGTGACAATCCCGACTTCCTGAATGTAGGCCCCGGTACCATCACTTTTAATGTCTGTGATGACGTTGATTTTGCAGGCGGTGAGCAAAAGGGCTGCCAGGGAAAGTAGAACGAGCAAGGCAAATTTTTTCGTTTTCATGGGTTCTCCTGTTTGGTTTATCCAGTTGTCCAGTTATTCAGTTGGGCGGTTGTTGTTCAAACATCGAATATCGAATATCGAAGATTGAGTATTGAATATCGTCTGCTCTCTATCGTCCACCGTCTATCAAGGCACCATCTGGAGCATTCCGCCGCCGTCGAAGTTGGAGCCGCCGCCCACCCAGACCGCGCCGTACTGGTCAACATGCAGGGCGGAGATGTAGTTGGTCAGCAGGCCATCGGCGGTGGTGAGCAGTTTCCAGCCGGAACCCGCCGAGGCGAGCAGACCCTTATCGGTTCCAATCCACACGCGGTTATCGGGCGCAACGGCCAGGGTGGTCAGGCGCAGGTCGGGGAAACCGCCTTTCAGAAAATCAATCAGCAGATTGGTTTTCGTTCCGTCGTAGTATGCCACGCCGGTAAACGTGCCGATGATGAGCGCGCCATTGGAATCGAGCGCCAGGGCGCGAATGTACTTGTTTGGGATTTCCGTGCTATCCGCGCCGAACACCACCTCGAGGGTCTCATTCTCAAATTTGGCGAGGCCCTGGTCGGTGCCAATCCAGACCCGGCCCGATAAATCGCTGAGAATCGCCTGGACGTTATCGCCGGGCAGGCCATTGGCGGTGCTGAAGGTCATGGCCTGCGAACCGTCCGCGTTCAGGACGACTACGCCTTTGCTGTCATCGCCAAACCAGGCGCGGCCTTGCGCGTCCACTGTCACCGTGTCGAAGGAATACAGGTCTTTGAAGGCCGTCCAGGTTCCGTTCTGGTAGCGGCTGGCCGAACCGTTGGTGATGGCCGCCCAAACCGTTCCATCGGGAGCGACAGCAAGTCCCTTGCCCCAACTGCCGCCCATCTCCTTGATTTCACTCTGGCGGAAGGTTTGCCACGCTTCGCCAGGCCTGGCCGGGTCGATAACGTGAATCCCGCCATCGGTGCCAACCCATAATTTGCCATCCGGCGCCGAAGCAAACGAGTCGACATAGTTGCTGGCGAGTTGGTCGGTGGTTTTAAGGGCTTTGGCTGCGCCATTCTCAAACAGGTACACGCCTTTGCCCGTGCCATAAACCGGCGCGCCCGATTCGGTCAGGGTCAGGGCAACAATCCCCTGGTTGTCCATCTCTTTGAAATCCACCTCGCAGACGGCTTCCTCCGGCTCAAACTGGCACAGCCGCCCAATGCCAAGCGGCAGAGTGGCCGCCCAAATTTTGCCATCTGGGGCAATCTCCAGCGCGTGAACATCGCTCAGATTGGAGGGGGAATCGGCATCGTAATACACCCACTGGCCGGATTTGTAGGAAATCAGGCCGCTGGAAGCGCCAATCCACAGCGTGCCGTCTTTGGCAAAAGCCAGCGAATAGGCGCGCTCATCGGGCATGCCGTTTGCCGCGCTGTAGGTTTTGACCTTGCCGCCGGAGATTTGGGCAATGCCTTTGTAGCCGCTGGCAAACCAGATGTCTTTGCCATTGACGGCGATGTCAGTCACCGAATCCCAGAGCAGACCCTGGTCTCTGGTGTAGCGCTGGAAATCGCCGGTTTTCAGGTCAAACACGCCCAGGCCAGAGTAGCCAATCAGCAGGCGGTTGTTCTGCTGGTCGCAAAACAGCCGCTCGATTTTGCTCGCGTCCACGCGGCTTTCGGCGGGGAAGTTCAGGCTTTTCTCCCATAAACCCGTGTTCGGGTCATAAACGCTGATGCCGGTCTGCGTTCCAACCAGGATGCGCGGCTGGGGAATTTCGCAATAAACGACCGCATTCGCGCTGACGTGTCCCATGCCATCCAGCGGGGTGTAGCGCATGGAATAGCCGCTGTCGAGCCGCCAGGTGACCAGTCCGCCCAGGGTGGCGGCGTAGATGACGCCTTTGTAAACCACCAAATCACGCGCCACGTTGGCATTGGTAAAGGCATACCAGCCCGGCTTCAGCCCCGAAGCCTGCGGCCCCGAGACAGGCGAGGGGTCATCTGGAGATTGGGGCGTCTGGGTGGGCTGGTCGAGCAGGATTTCAGGCTCATTCGTACAGCAGGCGTCCGTCTCAACCGGGGTCGGCGCGATTTGTGGGCTTGCGCCAAAATTGCAGGCCAGGCTGGAGAGTATCAACACAAAGACGAGAGCGAGGGGGATGAGTTTTTTCATAGTCGAGTCTCCTTTTTCTTTTGGAAGCGGGTTTACGCGGAAAATTTAAGAAAAATCCGTATTACTGCGTGTTTTCCGCGCAATCCGTGTACCGTTTTCAGCCTCCAGCCGCTCCGTCTCCTGTTCCACAAAATCAAACAACGACTGCAAACTGGCAAATCCATGCCGCTCGCCAGTGGAGGGGCTTTCGAGCATGGCGCGCCATTCGGGCGGGTCGTTCGGTTCCAGCCACAGGCGCAGGAGATAAGAGCGGTAGGGATTAATGTTCATGCCTTTTTTGTACCCCCAGAGCGTCAAAAAAGCGTCAAAGAAGGAATTAGTAATTGGTAATTGGTAATTGGTAATTCATGCCTGCAAGAGCGGAATTGGGTAAAATGGTATCAGGATAAACAAAAAAGTCATTCAGAAAGCGGGCAAGCCATCACCCAATCACCCAATCACCCAATCACAAAATCACCCAATCACAAAATCCCCAATCTCCCAATGCTCACCATTACCATCCTCGGCGGATTTTACGCAGAACTGGATGGCAGCCCTCTCAGCGGGTTTGCCACCGATAAAGCGCGTGCCCTGCTGGCCTACCTGGCGGTCGAGCGGGCGCGTCCGCACCGCCGCGAGAGCCTGGCGGCCCTGTTCTGGCCCGACCAAAGCGAGGAGCGCGCCCGCCAAAGCCTGCGGCAGGCGCTCTCCAACCTGCGCCAGGTCTTGGGTGAAGCCCAAACCCCGCACTTTCTGCAAATTACCAGCAACGACATCCAGATTTCTCCTGCCGCCGATTTGGGCAGTGATGTTCAAGACTTCAAAAGGCTGGTCGCTGAAAGTAAACAACACAACCATCAGGCCATCGAAACCTGCCTGCCCTGCCTGCGCCGCCGTCAGCAAGCCGCCAGACTTTACAACGGCGATTTCCTGGCCCATTTCAGCCTGCCAGACAGCCAGCCCTTTGAAGAATGGCAAACGCTGACCCGCGAAAACCTGCAAATCGAGGCCATGCAAATCATCGCCAGCCTGGCCGACTATGAAGAAAAACGCCACAATTTCAGCGCAGCACGCCAGTATGTCCTGCAGCTGGTACACCTGGAACCCTGGCGCGAAGAAGCCCACGCCCAGGCCATGCGACTGCTGGCCTACGAAGGCCAGCGCAGCGCAGCCCTGTCCCAATATGCCGCCTGCCGCCGCGCCCTGAAAAATGAGCTAGGGCTCGAGCCCACCCACAGCACCCAGTCCCTGGCCCGCGCCATTCAAGAAGACCGCCTGGCCGCGCCGCCCCAGGTGCCCCTTCCGCCCGAACCACCCGCCTCCTTTGTCGGGCGCGAAAAAGAACAAAACGAACTGGCCGAACGTCTCGCCGCCCCCAACACCCGGCTGGTCACCTTGCTGGGGCCGGGCGGCATCGGCAAAACCCGCCTGGCCCTGCACGTAGCCCGCGCCCACGCCGGGCTATACCCCGATGGAATTTTCTTCATCCCCCTGGCAGGCATTCGAGATTGCGCCGCCGCCCTGCTGGCAATCGCCAACAAAATCGGCCTGACACCCCTGCCGGGCAGCGACCTGCGCCAATCCTTATGCAATCACCTGAGCGGGCGCAAAATGCTGCTTGTGCTCGATAACCTCGAACAACTCGCCCGCGAATGCCAGCTCCTGAGCGACTTGTTCCGCTGCGCGGCGGAAAGCAAATGGCTGGTCACCTCGCGGGAAGCTTTAAGGCTACGCGAAGAGTGGGTCTATCCGCTCGACGGATTACCAGTAACAGACTCCCCGCAGCCTGGCTCGCCGGACGATGAGCCGCCCCCACCCGCGGCGCTGGCCCTCTTCGCCGAGCGCGCCGCGCAGGTTGATCGTCACTTCACACTCAACCCGGCGACCCGCCCGGCGGTTTTTCAAATCTGCCAGGCCCTTGAGGGATTGCCCCTGGGGGTCGAACTGGCCGCCGCAGCAGTGGCGCTCAAGCCGCTCGATGAACTCGCCGCCGCCCTGCGAGCTGTCCACGGGCCGCCAGGCCTGGACCAGCTCGACCACCCCCTGCGCAACCTGCCCGAACGACACGCCAGCCTGCGGACGGTCTTCGAGCATTCCTGGAACCTGCTCAGCCCCGAAGAACAGGCCCGGCTGGCCAATCTCTCGGTTTTCGTGGGCGGGTTCAGCGCCGAAGCCGCGCAGGAGGTGGCCGGGGCCTCCGCTGCGCAACTGAGCGACCTGGCCGCCAAATCTCTCCTGCGGCGCGATGAAGATGGACGCTACAGCCTGCACGAGAGCATCCGCCAGTTTGCCGCCGAAAAACTGAGCGATGCGCAGGCGGTGCGTAAACGTCACGCCGCCTGCTATGCCCGTTTCGCAGCGCAACTCAAGGAGGCCGAAAACGCCAAAGCGCTCGACGCCCTCCAGGCTGAACGCGCCAACCTGCGGGCCGCCTGGGAATGGTCGCAGGTAGAGGATGTCAGCCTGACCGCCAGCCTGCTGCCGGGTCTATCGCTCCTTTACACCCTGCGCGGGCCGCTCTCCGAAGGAGAAGAACTCTTTCGCGGCGCACTGACTCAGTTGGCGCTGCCCTCCCCAGCAAAACATCAAATTAGCCTCGAGCTGGCCCGGCTCTACATCGCCCAAACCCGCTACGAGCAGGCCATTGCGCTGGCGCACTCAGGCCCCGAAACGGCATACTCCCTGCTGGTGGAGGGACAGGCCCTGAGCGCCCAGGGAGAAGCCGAAGCCGCCCGGCCCGTGCTGGAACAAGCCCTGACGCTGGCGGTGGATGATAAACGTATCCGCGCCGACTGCCTGCGCGAGCTGGGCAACATCGCCAACCGCCAGGCCGATTACGAGCGGGCCGTGCCGCTCTACCAACAGGCACTCGAACTGGCGCGCGAACTGGGCGACCGGCGCGGCGAGAGCGCAACCCTGAACAACTGGGCCTCGATTGAGTGGGAACTGGGCGACCTGCCCGCGGCACGGGCGCATTACGAGCAGGCCCTGGCGCTCTACCGGCAGTTGGGCAACCGCCTGGGCGAGGCCAAGGCGCTCAACAACCTGTCGAACGTGCTGGCCAACCAGGGTGATTTGAACGGCTCGCTAACCTTCAGCCAGCAGGCCATGGAAATTCACCGCGAGATGGGCAACCCGCGTGGGCAGTGCGCCGCCCTGCAAAACCTGGGCGCGACCTATTTTGTTCTCAAAGACTACCAGGCGGCGCGAAGCAGTTACCTGGCGGCCCTGTCGCTTTACCGCGAGAGCGGCAACCACCAGGCCGAGGCCGAGGTGCTGGCCGATTTAAGCCTGCTCGATGGCGCGCTCGGGCGGCTGGAGGAGGGCCGCGAACACGCCCGCGCCGCGATTGCGCTCTCAGAGCAGGCAGGCGATAAAACCAACCTGGCCAATGCCCTTTATTACCTGGGGAGAATTGAACTGGCTGATCGGGATTTCCCCGCCGCCGAAGCCGCCCTGACCCAGGCCCTCGACCTGCGCCAGGAAGCGGCCCCAAACCCCGGGCGGCTGGCCGAAATACAAGCCGAACTGGCCCTGCTGGCTTTTGAGCAGGGCCAGTTGAGATTGGCCAGAGAACGAATTGCGCCGGTGCTGGAGGCGCTGGATGTTTTAGAAGGGGCTGAAGAACCAGAGCGGGTGCGCGAACTGGTCAAAAAAATAGGGCAATTTGCTTAATCTCCAAAACGGACATCCACACTCATGCCTGCCCGCAAACCCTGGGGGTAGGGCTGGTCAAGGCGGATGGTGGTTTTGTAAACCACGTCACCGCCCAGGGTGGAAGCCACCGGGGCAATGTTGACAACCTGGCCGCCAATCTCTTGCCCGAGAGCCTTGACGAAAACCCGCACAGTCTGCCCGACCTGTACTTTGACGACATCGCGCTCGCTCAGGTCGCTGGTCTGCACCTGCAACTCGCGGACGTTGCTCAGGAACAGGATGGGCTGGCCGGGCTGGGCATATTCGCCGGGGATGCGCTCGAGGCTAATCACCTCGCCGTCAATTGGGGCCAGCAGGCGCGAGGCATTCAGACGTTCGCGAGCCAGGGCAACGGCGCTGCGGGCCGCTTCGAGCGCGGCCAGGCCCGGGCCGGTGGCTTCGGGGGGCAAGCTCTCGCCTTTGAGGGCCGCCAGGTACCACTCCGCTTCGCGGACGGCGGCCTGGGCGGTCTCAAAATTGGCACGGGTGATGGCGGCGTCAATTTCGGTCGGTGAGCCGGTCAGCCAGTTGTATTCGGCGGTCAGGGCATTGACGCGCAATTGGGCCTGGGTCATGTTGTAAAGGGCGCTGGCCTTGCGGGTATCGCCATCGGGCAGGCGCGAAACGCTTTTGTAGGCTTCCTGGGCGCGGGCAAGTGCCTGGTTCGCCAGGTCGAGTTCGGCGCGCAGGTTGTCGATGCGGGTCTGTGAAGCGCGGGCGTAGTTCAGGCCTTCGACTTTGTTCCTGGCATCTTCAAAGGCCTTGCGGGCATTCGCCAGGGCCAGTTCGGCGGCGGCAATGGCGGCGGGGGAGGTCATTTCTTTGAGATTGCGCTCGGCCTGGGCCAGGTCAATTTGCAGGGCGGTGTTTTCCAACTCAGCAAGCACATCGCCCGCCTTGACGGTATCGCCCACCGCAACGCGCACCACGCTCAGGCGTCCGGCCATGCCAAAGGCCAGGGCGGCATCTTCGGCGGGAACGACAAAGCCTGAAGCCACTACCCCGCCCTGGGCCGGGGAGACAGGCGCGGGGGAGTCTGTTCCGGTACCCAGCACCAGGGTCGGAATAGGCGTGGGCGAGGCGGCCAGGCCCGAGCAGGCCGAAAGCCCAAGCGTAAAAATCAAGAACAAGAGGCTTAATCTGGTTTTCATTGGAATTATTCGACAATCATGCCGTCGCGCAGGGTGACGACGCGGCGGGCATACTTGATGACGCGCGGGTCGTGGGTGGCAAAGACAAAGGTGACGCCGGTTTCCTGGTTGAGGCGGGTCATGATTTCCATGACCTGCTCGCCATTGACGCTATCCAGGTTGGCGGTCGGTTCGTCGGCCAGGATGAGGGCCGGTTTGGTGGCCAGGGCACGCGCAATGGCGACGCGCTGCTGCTGGCCGCCGCTCATCTGGTCGGGGCGGTTGTTGGCGCGGTCTTGCAGGTCTACGGCTTTGAGCAGTTCTTCCACCCGCGCCCGGCGCTCGGCGGCGCTCATGCCATTGAGCAGGAGCGGCATTTCGATGTTTTCGTAGGCCGTCAGGGTCGGGATGAGGGCGAAAAACTGAAAGATGAAGCCGATGTGCCCTTTGCGCATGTCGGCGCGCTGGTCGCGGTTGAGACGGGTGACATCGCGGCCATTGACCCAGACCGAGCCGCTGGTGGGCTGGTCGAGACAGCCAATCATTTGCAGCAGGGTGGTTTTGCCCGAGCCGCTAGGGCCAACCAGGGCGGTAAATTCGCCGTTTTGGATGCTCAGGCTGACTCCGCGCAGGGCCTGGGTTTCGACATCACCGACTTTGTAGATGCGGGTAACGTTTTCGATTTTTGCGACTTCCATTTTTGGTTCTCCGGTGTTGGTATGTCAGATTGCGGCCAGCGATAAATGCTGGAACCTGACAGACAGGTTATTTTTCGGCCCGCAGGGCTTCGACAGGCTCCATGCGCGAGGCAAGCCGGGCGGGGTAGTAGGAGGCAAGCAAGGTGACGATGAAGGCGGTCACGGTCAGGCGGATGGCGTCTTCGAGCATCAGGTAGGGGTAGATGCGGTCGCCCATGACCATGCCGGTGACACCAAGATCGCCAAAGTAGATGCCCACCTGGCCGAAATAGGCCGCCAGGGCGGTGCCAGCCGCCAGGCCAACGACCACGCCGCCGAGGGCCAGCAGAGCCGCTTCGGCCAGAAAGAGGGCGATAATCTGCCAGCTGCGCATGCCCAGCGAGGCCAGGATGCCGATTTCGCGGGTGCGCTCAAAGACGGCCATCAGCATGGTGTTGAGAATGACGGTAACAGTAACGCCCAGGATGATGAGATTGAGAATGCTGATGTAGGCGTTGGCGAAACTATCAATCAGCACCAGCAGTTCGTTGAGTTCGACCCAGGTCTTGACCTGGAAGTTACTGCCGCTGATGGCGCTGGCGACGGCCTCGGCCTGGTCGCGGTCGTGCAGCAGGACAAAGATGATGCTGGCATGGTTGCCTGCGCCCGAGAAAGCCTGGGCTTTGGCCAACGGCAGGAGCACAATGCCTTTGTCGTAGGTGCTGGAGCCGGTGGAGAAAATGCCGCGCACAGTGAAGGGCTGTTCATCGACGCTGCCTTCGGCGGTATTGACCATCAGGTTGAGTGAATCGCCGACTTTGAGTTGGAAGGAATCGGCCAGCGGGGCGCCGATGAGCAAACCGGAGCGGTCATCGGCGGCGGGAAATTGACCGGCAACCAGGGTGTACGGTTCGTTGGCCGGAGAGGCCGGGTCAACGCCCATGATTTGGACGCCCGCCGAGGCATCTCCGACAGTGACAATGCCGCTGGCGAACAGGCGCGGGGTGGCAACCCGCACCTGCGGCAGGGAGGCCAGTTGGGCCGCAACCTGCTCGGGGTTTTCAATCAGGTATTCCCAGGCGACGCTGAGTTTATCGGGGTCGTAATCGGCGTCACGCACCTGAATGTGACCACTGCTCAGGCGCAGGGTGTCTTCCATTGAACTGCGCATTTCGCCTTTGAAGAAAGCGGCCATGAAGAGCAGCAAGGTCAGCGAGACTGCCAGGGCCAGGGCCGAAAGCGCCGAGCGGCGGCGATGACGCCCGAGGTTGCGAAAGGCCATTTTGAAGAGATTGAGCATGTCTGGCCTCCTAAACGTGATGCAGGGCCGAAGCGGGTTCGCGCGAGGCGGCATCGCGGGCGGGCAAGAGGGCCGCCAGGGTGGCGATAATCAAGACCGTCAGGCCGTGCTGCAAAATTTTTTCGGGCACCATTTGCGAGTAGATGCGTCCGCTAATCAGGGCGGTATATTCGGTCAGGTCGGCAAAGCCGCCGTAGTCAATCCCAAAGGTTGCCAGCGCGCCGTTGATGGCCGTGCCAAGGACGGCGCCGATGATGGCGCCCATCACGCCTATCAGGGTGCCTTCGAGCAGGAAGAGAATCAGGATACC
>CAZNCT010000001.1:53501-65249 GCA_964571615.1 uncultured Anaerolinea sp.
CCGCCATCATCTGCGAGTTGAGAATGCCTATCGCAGCCACGCAGAGCATGATGACGCCAAAAACGCCCATCACACCGGTTTTCATGTCCATCGTCTGCTTGAGTTCAGGAAAGGAGTTGACCCAGGTATTGACTTCGTAACCGCTCAGGCGGTTGTTCAGGTAATCAACAACACCGGCCTCCTGCCCGATTTGCTTGAGCGAGATGACCACTTCGGTCACCTGGCCTTCGAGGCCAAAGAGAGACTGGGCTTCCGCCAGTGAGAGATAAATGGTGCTTTTCTCAACGCTCGGCACGCCGACATCGTAAATTCCGACAACCGTCATGGTGCGCTGACGGGTCTGCTCGCGGGTGGAACTGGCAACCATGGTGACGCGGTCGCCAACCCCAATTTCCATCGCAGTCGCCAGGCCCTGGCCGATGACAATCAGGTCGCCATCGTCGGGCTGCAGGTAGCGCCCGGCGCTGATGTTCTGTGCCACCGGGCTGATGCGGGCTTCTTTGTCGGTTTCCACGCCGATAATCGAAACCGAAAAGGCCCCGGCGCGGTTGGTCACCAATCCGGCGGTGGTAATGCGGCGGGCGGCAGCCACCACGTCGGCATGTTCTTCGGCGGTGCGAATGAGCGCATCGGGGTCGCTGAGCGGCAAGAGCGGCTTGCGCCCGACTTTTTCGTTGTAGCCTGGGGCATGAACCTGAATGTTGCCACCCAGCAGTTGGATGGCGTTGCCATAAATGGCCTGTTCAAAGCCGCCAATCAGGCCATCGTACATCAATAAAAGCGCCATCATCACCCCCATGGCGAGGGCAATAATCAGCGTGCGGCGTCTTTGACGCCAGACGTTGCGCCATGCCAGGCGCAGGTAGAGTTGCATACGGTTGACTCCTTTCTTGCGGAAAAATTTCTCCGCAATAAGTAAATAGTAAACATATTACTATTTTTTGTCAAGTGATTTTTGTCAGTGCCAGGGGCTGAACTTTATCCAACCGGCTGGCAGAGAAGAGGGCCAAAAAGCAGTAAAATTACTGCCGGAGAGTGATATGCGCAAAATACCCCAGCATGGCAGTTGTTTTGTGTGCGGCACCAGCAATCCGCACGCCATTGGGCTGACCTGGTACGCCCACCCGGATGGCAGTATCGAAACCGAATTTACCTTCAACCAGGCACAGCAAGGCCCGCCCGGTCATGTGCACGGCGGGGCTTCGGCGGCAGTGCTGGATGAATCCATGGGCGCGGCGGTCTGGCTGGCCGGTCTGCAAGTGGTGGCGGCGCGCCTGGAGGTGGATTACAAACGCCCGCTTCCACTTGGCAGGCCGGTTGTCATTCGAGCGCGCATCAGCGAACGGCAGGCGCGCAAGACCCTGACCAGCGCCGAAATTGCGCTGGATGGCGAGACCGCCGTCAGCGCGCGCGGGATTTACGTGGCCGCGCCGCACCTGTTTACAGAAACCGAATTTGAGAACGTTGAACCCCAGAATGGCAAAAAGGAGATGCGCCAATGAGCAACCCCACCCTCGAGCTCATCCACGCTCACGGCTCTTGCCGCCACTATCGCCCCGACCCGCTGCCCGAAAACGCGCTTGAAACGATTGTGGAAGCGGCCCAGCGGGCTTCCACTTCCTCGAACCTGCAAACCTACTCGGTCGTTGCCGTGCGTGACGAGCAAAAGCGGGCCGAGCTGGCGCGCCTGTGCGGCAACCAGAAACACATTGCCCAGGCGCCGCTCTTCCTGGCCTGGTGCGCCGACCTGGCCCGGCTGGAACGGGTCTGCCAACTGCGCGGGCTGGAGCAAAGCAGTGAATATGTCGAGAATTTCTTGATTGCGGCGGTCGATGCCGCCATTGCGGCCCAAAACGCCGCTCTGGCAGCCGAATCTCTGGGGCTGGGGATTTGCTACATCGGCTCGATTCGCAACAACCCGCGCCAGGTGATTGAACTGCTCGAGCTGCCGCGCCTGGTCTTTCCGATTACGGGCATGACGGTCGGCTGGCCGGAACGGCCTGCGCGCACCCGTCCGCGCCTGGGGCTGGCGGCCATCCTGCACCAGGAGCGTTACAACCCCGAACAGGATGAAGCCCTGCTGGCCTATGACCGCGAAATGGCCGCCACCGGCATCTATGACAACCGCCAGGTCGAAATTCCGGGCCGGGCCGGGGAAATGGAAGCCTACGGCTGGCTGGAACACTCCGCCCGGCGGGTTTCTCAGCCAACCCGAACCTTTTTACGCGGTATACTCGAGGAACAAGGCTTTGCGCTCAAATAAATCTATCTGAAAGGCGTCATCTAATGGATACAGACCTGCAAAACATCCTGAATCTGTTCGACCAAATCTCAGCCGTTCCGCGCGCCAGCGGGCGCGAAGCCGAACTATCGGCCTGGTTACAGGCCTGGGCCAACCAGCGCGGGTGGGCCTGCAAAAGCGACCCGGCTGGCAACCTGCTGATTCGCGTGCCAGCCAGCCCGGGGTGCGAAGCCGCTCCGGTTCTCATCCTGCAAGGCCACATGGACATGGTCTGCGAGAAAACCCCCGAATCGAGTCATGATTTCAGCAAAGACCCCATCCGCCCGATTCTTGAGGGCGACTGGCTGCGGGCCGATGGCACCACGCTGGGCGCCGATAACGGGATTGCAATTGCCATCGCGTTGGCGCTGGCCGAACACCCGCATGCCAGGCATCCTGCGCTCGAACTGCTCTTCACGGTCGAAGAAGAAGTGGGCATTGGCGGCGCAAACCGCCTGCAACCCGGGTTTGCGGAGGGGAAAATCTTAATCAACCTCGACTCTGAAGCCGAAGGAGTCTTTACGGTGGGCTGCGCGGGCGGACAAAACACCCATATTCGTATGGATCTGTGGTTTGAGCCCCTGAACGAGTGGCAGGCCTATCACCTGAAAGTCTCTGGCCTGCAAGGCGGCCACTCGGGGATAGATATTCACAAACACCGCGCCAACGCCAACCGCCTGCTGGCCCGCACCCTCGAGCGAATTCGAGCGCGCGTGCCGATGCGCATTGCCGGGCTGAAGGGCGGCACGGCCCACAACGCCATCCCACGCGAGGCCAACGCCTGCATTGCTTTTGACTCAACCCATTACGCCGTGGTCGAACAGGTTTTGCGCGATTTTGAAAAGCAACTGAACGAAGAGTACGCCGGGGTTGAGCCGAATATTCAACTGACGACGGGAACATGCGAAGCCGGGCGGGCGGTCAACGAAGTCGGCACCGAAAAACTGGTGCAGTTGCTCCTGGCCATTCCGCACGGGGTCGCGCACATGTCGGCCAGTGTGCCGGGCTTTGTCGAGACCTCGAACAACTTCGCCAACGTTGAAATTCGGGACGAAGAACTGCACCTGGTGAGCAGTCAGCGCAGCACCGTTATGTCACGACTCGACGAACTGACAGGGCACATCAGCGCGATTGCCCGGCTGGCCGGGGCGCAGGTGCGCCATACCAGCGGCTACCCGGCCTGGCAGCCAGATATGAACTCGGCCTTGCTGCAACGCAGCCGGGAAATGTACCAGGAACTGTTTGGCGCTGAACCCCGGGTCGAAATGATTCACGCCGGGCTGGAATGCGGCGTGATTGGGGCCATTTTTGGCGGCATGGATATGATTTCAATTGGCGCAACGATTGAAAATCCGCACTCCCCCAGTGAGCGCCTGCATGTGCCATCGGTTGGGCGGGTCTGGCAATTCCTGACCGCCCTGGCCGAATCGTACTGCTAACGGCCTGCCAGCCGGTCGACGACAAAAGCCTGCCAAACCGGGTAATCAGCGAGATTCCAAACTGTTTTTTGAACAGCAAAGGCCTCGGCCTGCGGCCAACCCTGGCGCAAAACCCGCCAGAGGGCCGTAAAGGCCGAGGCCCGATAATTTAAGGCGCAATGCACCAGGGTACGGCGGCCCTGGCGGGCGTCCATGGCATCCATAAAGCGGGCCAAATCTTCTGGCTGGGGCGATTCCCAAACAACCGGAATGTGCAGATAGGTCATCCCGAGCGAGCGCACCAGGTCGGCTTCATCGGCGATGGCATTGTCAGAGGTTGGCAGAGCCAGGTTGATAACCAGTTCAAAACCCAGGCGGGCCAGTTCAGCCAGTTGGGCGCGGGTCGGCTGGCCGCTTGTCCACAGCTGGTCTTCAAGAACAGTCAGGTTGGTGATTTGCATCGCAGGCTTATTGACAGGCCCGGCTGATTCTGGCAAGATTTCAGGCATGACAAATCTTTCTGGGTTTGAAATTGAGACCCACCTTGAAAAAAGCGGTCGGAAACCCTGGCAGCGGCCTGCCTGCACGCACTGCGGCCAGGCGCTTAAGCGGCTGCGCCTGAGCCTGCCGCGCCACGAGGCTGGGGAACTCTTGCGCCAGGGCCTGCTCAACGGCGAGGCCGAGCGGCTCTTCCACAGCACCCGCGACGACCTCGGCTGGCAACTGACCGGCTGGGCCTGCCCGGCCTGCCGACGGTTTTGTCCGCTTGCGCTCAGCCACAACCGCTAACGAAACAGGCTCAGGGCCTGGCGCACATGGCTCTGGTCATGCTCCAGCATAAAAGCGGCCAGTTCGCGCAGGCTGGTGGGGCCAAAAATGGTATGGCGCACCTTGCGCTGCCACTGTTCGGGGGTCAGCGACTTCAAGAGTTCGAGCAGTTCGAGACGCGCGGCGGCATAATCGGCAAACGCCTGCAAGCCATCCTGAGAAAGATAGCCGCGCTGTTCGGCCCACACATCGGTTTCCTGCCCGACAACAAACGCATTCTCGTCTTTGAGCGCAGCGCGGAAGCGCGGCAGGTTGACCTCGCGCTCCACATCGCGCAGGTGACAGAGAATCTCCGTCAAAGCCCACTCACCATTGGCGGGGCGCTGTGTCCACTTCTCAACAGGAACCTGCATCGTCAGCGTGTGCAGTGCCGCCAGGCTGGCGGGCAGGGCAATCAGAATGGCTTCGGGGGTAGAAAAATCGGGCAGCAGGCTGGCAGGCTGGCGGGTTTCGAGCCAATGGCGCAGGTCTGCAAAAGTACCTTGCGGGATGTCGGCGGCTTCGGGGGCGGCCTGCCCCTCGGCCCGCAGCCAGAAGACGGGTAATCCGGCCCTTTGGGCGGGAACAATATCACGCTCGAGGCTGTCTCCCACCATCAAGACGGGTTCGGCCTCCCAGCCGAGGCGCAGTAAAAATTCGGGGTAGTAAGATTGTGACACCTTCGCAAAGTGGAAGGTCTCGAAATCGGAAATCAGGCTGAAGGGAGTCCGCTCGGGGGGCAAATCGGCCCAGCGCAGGCGGTGCAAAATGGCCTTGCGCGGAAAAAGCGGGTCGGTTGCCACCGAAAGGTCAAATCCCTGCCCAAAGGCCCAGGCGACAAACTCCTGCGCATCGGCCCGCGGACTGGTGAGGGGCTGAAGTTCGGGAAAAACATGGTCGTAAAAATCATCAATCCGGGCGGCCAGGGCTTCGCGTGAAACCCCCAGCGCCGGATAGAAGGCTTCGCTGAAGACCTGCTCAAGGGTTTTGAGCGGGTCGGTGCTGGCGTACATGGTACGGGTGCCGCGCACCAGTTGGGTCAGCAACTGCTCGGGGGCCAATTGACCAGCCAGGTGAGCGGTTAGTTTCTGAAAGTAAACCGGTATCAGGGCGTCAATATTGGAATTGAGCAGGGTATCGTCGAGGTCAAGCAGCAGGCGAATGGTCATGATTTCACTTCGAAGATGGGCGGAATGGGGTGACACTCACCACAGCCGACGTGCGGCTCACTGACAGCCCGGCTGGTTTTCTGGCAATAGGCGCTGACCTGCACACGGCGCTGGAAAGCCGCCGTGAAAGGACGGCCTACGCTGGCGCGCAGGGTCAGGTGTTCGCAGGCATTGGCCTGGGTAATGCCCGGCACCGGGCAGGTCTGACACAGGCTGGCAGTCCATTGGCCCGGCCCGGGCAGCAGGCGGCATTCTTCAACGGAACGTCCGCGAAAATAATCACCATAAAAATAAGGGCATTCTTTACCGGCTGGAGTTTTCATCGTTGTGTCCTTGAGTGCAAGTCAAAAATCTGCTGAATTATACCTTCTGGGCGCCGCTCCTGGTTCTTGAAGGCGAAAGAAGAAAATAAAAAAGCCAGGCCAAAAGCCCGGCTTCTTCAGTCTTTAGAACCAGGGATTACACGCGGGTAACATATTCCCCGGTGCGGGTATCAACGCGAATGGTATCGCCTTCTTTAACAAATTGGGGAACCTGCACCTCGAGGCCGGTTTCAACCTTGACCTTCTTGGTAACGCCAGTGGCAGTGTCACCACGCACGGCGACCTCGGCAGCGACAACCTTCAGGTCAACCGTCAGGGGGACTTCAATATCGAGCGGTTCATTGTTGTAGAAGGTCAGTTTGCATTCCATGCCTTCTTTCAGGTACCCGGCCAGGTCACCGACCACATCCGCGGGGATGGCGGGCTGGTCGAAGGTTTCGTTATCCATAAAATGGAAGTGGTCGCCGTCCCCATAAAGGAACTGGACATTGTGGAAATCGAGCCGCGCTTCAGGGACACGGTCGCCTGACTGGAAGGTTTTTTCGATATTGGAGCCGGTTTTCAGGTTACGAGCCTTAATGCGGATGGTGGCATTGCCGCGGCCCGGTTTGTGGTGGCTGTACTCGAGCACTTTGAACAATTGCCCGTCATACTCGAATGTGACACCCTTGCGAAGGTCATTTACATCAATCATGCTTTCGTCCTTTTGTGTATTGCTTTTGAGAAGTTTAACCGTTCTATTATATCTGCCAGGGGTCGTTTCGAGAAGAGTGAACAGGCGAAATTTCAGGGCTTTCCTAAAGAGGCCTTCCGGTTGGCTTTCGAGGAATCGTCTCACCAGAACTAGGCGGGTTCAAACCAGACCATCAATTCCAGCGGGGCCAGAGCCAGGCCAGCGGCGGAGGCCGGTCTCTCGTCAATCAGCGACCATTGCGCGGCGGGAAGATGCACCGCATGGATGAGATGCGCCGGGATAACCTGCTCCCGCTCTGAAAAATTGGCAAAAACCACGGCGCGCTGGCCGTTGTGGGCGCGTTCAAAGCCCAATACGTGCGGATTTCCCGTTTCGATGATGTTTAATTCGCCGCCGGAAAAAGATTCGTGCGCCTTGCGCACCTCCACCAGCCTTTGCAGGCCCCTAAAGATGCGCCCTTCCACCGTTTCGGGGTTTTTGCGCCGCTCGAACTTTTCCCAATCGGCCCTGGGGCGGTGCACCCAGCGGCTATCGGCGGCTTTGTGCGGGTCGTCGCGGTAGGCGTAGTCGTTGAGCGTGCCAATTTCATCGCCCAGGTAGATGAGCGGGATTCCGCCCACCAGCAGGATGACGCCGTGAATGAGCAAAATGCGGCGGATGGCGAGTTCCACTTCGGCGGGGCCTTCCTCGCTCAGGGCTTTCTCGAGGCCCGCCAGCGAGGCGCATGTGCCGCTGATGCGGCAATCGCCCGTCTTGGGGTTTTCCTGGAAGGGCAACCCACGCGCAAAACTGCCGGGGAAGCGCCCGCGATAGAACTCGTTGAGAAAGCGGCGGTGGTCATCGCCCCGGACGCCCAGCAGGGCGGCATCTTCGTCTGAAAACGTCCAGCCGATGTCGTCGTGACAGCGCACATAGTTCACCCAGGCGGTTTGCGGGTGGATTTTGAAGCGGGTGGCCAATGCCTGTGAGAGCAGGCGCACCTTGCGGGTCGCCAGCGAATTCCACAACAGCGCCATGAGCAGCGGGTTGTACGAAAGCTGGCATTCGGCGGGGTGGATGTATTTGACGACTTCATCCGGGTGGACAATGGCTTCGGATTTGAACAACAGCGCCGGGGCGGAAATGCGCGCGGTGGCGTTGAAGGCGCGGATGAGCGCATGGGCTTGCGGCAAATTCTCACAGTTGGTGCCCATTTCCTTCCAAATAAAAGCCACCGCATCCAGCCGGATAACTTCCACGCCCTGGTTGGCGAGGAAGAGCATTTCTTCGGCCATGTGGTTGAAAACCGCCGGGTTGGCGTAGTTTAAGTCCCACTGGTATTTGTGGAAGGTCGTCCAGACCCAGCCATTTGGCAGGGGGCTGAACGCGCCGGGGTGCTCATCGGGGAAGATTTCGCGCAGGGTGCGCTCGTATTGGTCGGGCAGAGTGCGGTCGGGGAAGATGCGGTACATTTCCATGTAGTCGGGGTCGCCCGCTTTGGCTTTTTGGGCCCACAGGTGCTCATCGGAGGTGTGGTTGAAGACCAAATCCACCACCAGGCTGATACCGGCGGCGCGCAGGTCACGCGAGAGCGCGGCCAGTTGTTCCATCGTCCCAAGCGGCGGATGCACCTCGCGGTAACTGCTGACGGCGTAGCCGCCATCGTTTTCGCCTTCGGGGGCCTTGAAGAGCGGCATCAGGTGCAGGTAGGTGAGGCCCAACTCGCGGAAGTAGGGGATTTTGGCGCGCACGCCTTGCAGGTCGCCCGCGAACAAATCCACATAAATGACGCCGCCCAGCATTTTATTGGATTGGAACCAGAGCGGGTCGGCCTCGCGCTGTTCGTCCAGGCCGCGCAGGTCGGCGGGACGGGCCAGGGCAGAGCGCGCCAGGCGGGTGAGCAGGTCTTCGAGGTGGTAGAAGAAGTCGTAGCGGGCGCGGTATAAATCCAGATAAAGCGAAAAGAGCGCGGGGAAGTGCGTCTCCAGCCGCCGGGTGAACTCGCGCCAGCCTTGCGGGTTGGCGGCAATTTCGGCGGCCAGGGCAGATTCGACACGCGGCAAAATGCGGCGGAGGGAGCGGGAAGATTCGAGGGACATAGGATGGGTAGGTTGGTGGTTGGTGGTTGGTAATTGGTAAATAGTGATTGGTAATTACAAATTACTATTTACCAATTACCATCTGCGCCAGCGCCAGCGCGCCCAGGACGCCGGAGCGCGCGCCCAGGCCGGGGGTGACGATGTAATTGTCCATGTCGCGCGCGATGCGCGGGGCCTGGACGTAGCCATTCAGCGCGGCGCGCATTTTTTGGCGGATGAGCGGCAGCATGTGGGCCTGCTGGGCCACCCCGCCGCCGATGACGATTTTCTGCGGCGACAAAGTCAGCACATAATTGGCCAGCGCCAGGGCGATGTAATGCGCTTCCAAATCCCAGGCGGGGTGGTCGGGCGGCAGGGTTTCGGCTTTTTGCCCCCAGCGTTTTTCGATGGCCGGGCCAGCCGCCAGCCCCTCGAAGCAATCGCCATGAAAGGGGCACGCGCCCGCAAATGGGTCTTTTTCGCGGTCATGCGGGATGAGAATATGGCCCATCTCCGGGTGCAAAAGCCCATGCAGCAGTTTGCCATTCACCAGCGCGCCGCCGCCAATGCCCGTGCCAATCGTCAGGTAGAGCGCCGGGTCACAGCCTTGCGCCGCGCCCCAGCGCGCCTCGGCCAGGGCCGCGCCGTTCACGTCGGTATCAAAACCCACCGGAACACCTAACGCAGAGCGCAGCGTTCCAACCACATCGGCATTTGTCCAGCCGGGTTTGGGGGTTGGCAAAATGCGCCCAAAGGTTGGCGAGGCCGGGTCGGGGTCGAGCGGGCCAAAGCAGGCCACGCCGAGCGCGGCGATGCCCTCACCCCGTCCCTCTCCCGATGGGAGAGGGGGATTTTTGAAAAACGCTATCGCCCGGCCCAGGGTTTCTTCGGGCGTGGTGGTCGGGAAGCGGGTTTCGGCGCGGATGTCATCGGGGCCGGTGCCAATGGCGCAGACGAACTTCGTCCCGCCGCCTTCAATGCCGCCGTAGAGTGGGGTCATGGGGCCTCCTGGGGTTGTTGGTAAATGGTGATTGGTGATTGGTGAATGGTAAATGGTAATTACCACTCGCCAATTACCATTTACCAATTACCAATCGAAAAAACCGTCAAATGTTGAAGATGAAGCGTTTCATCTGTCACCATCTCCAGCCATTTTTCTGGCGCGGAGGGGAAAATGGCCGCCGAAAGTGTCACCTGGCCGCCCGCCGCAAAAATCTCAAGCGAGTTCACGTCCACCAGCAGGCGCAGGGGGCCGGGCGGCAGGGGGGCCGCGATGGGCGCGGCAAAGCCGGGGTGAAAATCCACTGCGCCGGAGCGGGAACGGTCGAGGCTGAGGGTCTGTTTTTCGTAATCGAAAAAGATGCGGGTGGATTCTGCGCCCGGGCTGTGGATTTGTATCTCGAAATGGGGTTGCCCGCCCGGGGCGGGTTCCAGCGTCACATCCCAGGCCGGGGCCTGTCTGCCGTTAAAGGGGCTTTCTCCCGGCCTGAGGGTTATCCCGCCGCCGGAGAAAATCTCGCGCCGCCGGGCTTCGACCTCGGCGATGGGCCGCTGCGCCAGGCGGGGGCCGTTTTCTGTTTCGATGAGCGTTAACTCACGCGGAATGCTGAACATGCCGCGCCAGCCGCTTTCTGCCGGGGTTTGGCGGGCGTAGCGCCAGTCGCTCATCCAGCCCAGGGTGATGCGGCGGCCATCGGGCGTGTCGCTCCACGATTGCGGGGCGTAGAAATCGGGGCCGTAATCCATCCAATGCGCCGATTCGGCGCGGAAGGTGGCACCGTCGAAGCCGCCGATGAAATATCGGGAGCCGGAACCGCCTGCCGGGGCCTCCGCGCTGACGCCCAGGGAGAGAATCCACTTTGTTTGACGGGAGCCTGCTACGGGGAGTTCGAACAGGTCGGGCGTCTCCAAAACCACCGAGTCGGGGACATCCCCCGGGGCGAACACGCCGCTCAATTCCCAATCCTTAAGATTGGACGAAGTGCAAAAGCGGATTTCGCGCCCGGCGGCCAGGCACATGACCCAATGACCGTCATGCCAGAACACTTTGGGGTCGCGGATGTCGCGCAGGCCGGGGTTGGGCAGGATGGGGTTGGCGGGGTATTTCGTCCACGAGCGGCCCTGGTCGAGGCTGAATGCCAGGCCCTGGGTTTCATGGTGGCCCGGCTCGCGGTGGATGGTGTAGATGGCGATGAGCGCTTCGCGGCCAAATCCGGCGGTATCCTGCCAATCTACCACGGCAGAGCCGGAGAAAATCATGCCGTTTTCATCGGGGGCCAGGGCAATGGGCAGGTGTTCCCAGGTCAGCAGGTCGCGGCTGACGGCGTGTCCCCAGTGCATGGGGCCCCAATCGGCGCTGTGGGGGTAGTGCTGGTAGCACAGGTGATACTCCCCGCCGTAGTGGACAAGGCCGTTGGGGTCGTTGAGCCAGTTGGCTGGCGGGGTGAAGTGGATGAGCGGGCGCATGATGGTTTTTGGGACACGGATTACAACAAGCGAGATTGAACAAACGAATACTAATAGACCTGAAAACACTTCGCGCTCTTTGCGGGCTTCGCGGTTCGATTATTGTATCTGTTGCTCAAACGCGGGATAACATCCCGCGCCACCACTATGCGGCAGCCAGCCAGCGGTAGGCGTAGGGCGGCAGGGTGAGGGTGGCGGGCAGGGTGAGGCTTTCGCCGCGCAGCAGGTCGCGGACGGAGGTCTGCCAGGCGGCGGGCAGGGCGATTTCTTGCGGGGAATCGGTCAGGTTGTGCAGGGCCAGCACGTCCCCGGCGGGGTGCGGGCGCAGATAGGCGGCCACAGCGGGGTTGCCGGTTTCGAGCCAGTCGAGGCGGCTGGAGCCAAAGGCCGGGGTCTGCTTGCGGATGGCTATCATGCGCCGCAAGGCGTGCCAGAGCGAGGCGGGGTCGCGCATTTGGGCGGCGACATTGACGGCCTGGGGCGCGTACTGGCCGCCGGGCAGTTCGGCAAAGGGCGCGGCGGCGGTGAATCCG
>CAZNCT010000001.1:65302-76551 GCA_964571615.1 uncultured Anaerolinea sp.
GGCTGAGGTTGTCACCCATGCCGATTTCATCGCCGTAATAAATGATGGGCGCGCCGGGCAGGGTAAAAAGCAGGGAGTTGGCGAGTTCGATTTTGCGGCGGTCGTTATCCAGCAGGGGCGCCAGGCGGCGGCGAATGCCCAGGTTGAGTTTCATGCGCGGGTCGGGGGCGTATTCGCGCCACATCCACTGGCGCTCTTCTTCCGTGACCATTTCGAGGGTCAGTTCGTCGTGATTGCGCAGGAAGGTGCACCACTGGCAGTTTTCGGGAATTTCGGGCGTGCGGCGCAAGATGGCTTGCATGTCTTCGTAGCGGCCCTTTTTGAGCGCCATGAAGATTCGCGGCATGATAGGGAAGTGAAAGCCCATGTGAAACTCATCGCCATCGCCAAAGTAGGGGCGCACATCTTCGGGCCACTGGTTGGCTTCGCACAGCAGGATGCGCTCGGGGTAGTGTTCGTCCATGAAGGCGCGCAGTTTTTTCAGGTAGGCGTGGGTTTCGGGCAGGTTTTCGCAGTTGGTGCCTTCGCGCTCAAAGAGATAAGGCACGGCATCGGCGCGGAAGCCGTCTATGCCCATATCCAGCCAGAAGCGCGCCACGTTGAGCATTTCTTCCTGTACTTTTGGGTTGTCAAAGTTCAGGTCGGGCTGGGAGGCGTAGAAACGATGCCAGAAGTATTGCCCGGCTTGCTCATCCCACGTCCAGTTGGATTTTTCGGTGTCGAGGAAGATGATGCGGGCATCGGCATAACGCTGGTCGCTGTCGCTCCAGACGTAGTAATCGCGGTAGGGGGAGTTCCGGTCGGCGCGGGCGGACTGGAACCAGGGGTGCTGGTCGGAGGTGTGGTTGAGCACCAAATCCATAATGATGCGAATTCCGCGCTGGTGGGCTTCGGCCAGCAGAGTTTTCAGGTCGTCGAGCGAGCCGTAAGCCGGGTCAATGTTATAGTAATCAGCAATGTCGTAGCCGTCATCGCGCAGGGGCGAGGGGTAGATGGGCATCAGCCACAGGCAGTCCACGCCGAGGGCCTGGAGATAATCCAGCTTTTCGGTCAGGCCGCGCAGGTCGCCGCGCCCGTCGCCGTTGCTGTCTTTGTAGGCGCGGACGGAGATTTCGTAAAAGATGGCGTTTTTGTACCAGGGAGAGGCAGTCATGGTGTATCAAGTTTGGAGCACGGAAACACGGAAACACGAAGGAAATTTATAAAAGTTCCGTGTCTCCGTGTTTCCGTTCCACTGATGGTTTTAGCCCTTAACCGAGCCAGCCAGCAGGCCGCGCACGAAGTAACGTTGCAGCGCAAAGAAGACGATCAGCGGGATGACAAGCGAAATGAACGACCCGGCGGCCACATCGCGCCAGCCCTGGCCGTATTGGCCCAGCAGGCGCAAGAGGCGGTAGGTCATCACCGCTTTTTGCTCACCGACAAAAATGAAGGCAATCAGGTAATCATTCCAGACCCACAGGAATTGGAAAATGGCAAAGGAAGCCAGGGCCGGAACCGACATCGGCAGCACCAGTTGCCAGAAAATCTGATAGTTGCTGGCGCCATCCACTTTGGCGGCTTCAATCAATTCCTTGGGCAGGGTCATCATGTAATTACGCAGGATGTAAATTGCCAGCGGCATGGCGAAGGCGCTATGCACCAACCAGGCACTGACATAGGTTCCAGTGAGCGGAATTCCAACCGCGCGCTGAAAGGACACCATCCCACGCAAAACCGGAATCAGTGAAGATTGCAATGGAATCACCATCAACGCAATCAGGATGGCAAAGAAAAATTCCTTGCCTTTGAAGTTGATGAAGGTGAATGCGTAAGCAGCGTTGGCGGCAATCATCAACGGCAAAATGGTCGCCGGAATGGTAACCGCAATGGTATTGATGAGCGAATCAAGCATACCGCTGCTAAGCGATTTCTCGTAGGCGTCCAGCGTCCAGATGGTGCTGAGCGGGTTGAGCAGGGCTTCCCACCAGGGCGATACTTCGGCCAGCGAACTGGGGCGCAGGGAGGTGATGAGCAGGCCCAAAGTGGGCGTGGCCCAGATGATGACCAGGATGAGCATCCCAAGGGTGCTGCCCAGGTTCAATTTGCGGAGGAAGTGAAGGAATTTGCTCATCGCAGCATCTCCTGTTGGCGGACGGTTTGAATTTGCAGCCACATGAGCGGCGCAATCAGAATGACCAGAACGGTAATGACCGCCGAGGCCGGGCCGATGTTAGAGTTTTCAAAGAACTGCTTGTACCATTCAAAGGCCAGTACACTGGTATTGAAATTGCCGCGGGTCATGGCGAGAACAATATCGAAAATCTTCATCACTAGAATCAGGATGGTCACAAAGACCGACATGACCGTGCCCCACACCTGAGGCAAGATGACACCCGCAAAAACCTGCCAGGCATTGGCGCCGTCCAGTTGAGCCGCTTCGATGGTTTCTTCTGGGACAGCCTTGATGGCTGAAGAAATAACCACCATGGCATAACCGACCTGAAGCCAGACCACCACGGCCATCAGCAGGAAAGAGTTGAGATGTCCCTGGTCAATGGTCAGCCAGGGCTGAGGCGGATAACCCAGCCACTTGACAACGGCATTAAGCAGGCCCACTTCGGGGCGTCCAGGCGGCACATAAGCATAAAAGTAAGACCAGATGGTTGAAGCAGCCACAAAACTGATTGCCATGGGCATAAAGATTAGCGACTTGAAGATACTTTCCAGTTTCGGCCCGACCTGGTTGGATAGGGTTGCCGCAGCGGTGCCAAAAGCGACCGTCACCGCCGGAACCACCAGCACCCACAAAAAGTTGTTGAGCAAAATTTGCAAAAAACGCTGGTCGGTGAACAGATCAATGTAATTCTTCAGCCCGACCCACTGTTTGGCGCTGTCATCCATGAAGGACCAGGCAATGGTTTGGAAAAGTGGCGCAACCAGCACCAGAATGACCAGCACGGCGGCAGGCGTCAGGAAAGCCAGCCAATCGCTTTTTTTGCGAATACGCTCTGGGAGAAGCGAGACCAGGAAGTTCAACAGCCAGTACAACCCATAACTGGCAGCCACACCTATCACGATGGAAAACAAGCCAAACAAGATATCGCCCATTTTTTTATCTCCGTGAAAAAGTTTTGGAGCACGGATTGGCCAGGGTAAGAAGAGTGGCGCCGGGTTTCAGACACCGGCGCCACATTTTTCACAGAACGCTTACGGATATTTGCTGTCAATCCGCTTGGCGGCGGTGGCCCAGTCGATGCGTCCGGCCACAAAGTCGGTGCCAGCGGCCCAGAACTCGGCGTTTACTTCAGCGGGCATCTGGTCGGAGGCGTCGAAGCCGAAGACCGCCGCATTCGCCATCGCTTCACCAATCTTGCGCTGCATCTCATTGGGGTAGAGCGACAGGTCAAAGGTCTTGTGCGGGGAAATATCGCCGGTGGCAACCTGGTACTTCAAAACTTCGGGGCTGAAGATGAATTCCAGCACTTTGGCGACATCCTGGTCGGCATGGCCCTTGAAGACCGCCGCAATGTCGCCGCCACCCAAGACGCCAGCCTGGCCGCCAGCGGGCGCGGGCAGGGGGAAGACATCCAGGTTGGTGTAGTTGCCAGCCTTGATTTCGGCCTGAATGTTCTCAGGCATGAAGGCGGTGATAAACGAACCCTGGCGCAGCATGAAGCACTGACCATTTTCCTTGCCATCGGCAAAGAGCGGGGCGGTATTCTGGAAGGAGTCGGTGGCCATGGAGATGCCGCCACCGTTCACCTGGCCCTCGGCCAGCAGGCGCTTGGCAACTTCATCGGCGGCCTTGGTAACTTCAGGGGAGGCGAAATCTACTTCGCCGGTAATCCATTTGGCATAGACATCCGGGCCGTAGAAATCGAGAACATACTGCTCAAGCCAGTCGGTGAAAGGCCAGCCGGTAGCGCCGCCCGATTCGATGCCCGCGCACCAGGGATAACCGGTGCCATCGGCCTTGATTTTGGCTTCCAGGGCTTCCAGTTCGGCGGCGTTGGTCGGCACGGTGTAGCCATGCTTGGCAAAAGCGGAGGGGTTGTAGAAGACGAGGGTCTTCATGTTGGCCGAAACGGGCAGGCCGTAAATCTTGCCATCTACGACGGCCAGTTTGTCCCAACCGGGCACGAGGGTGGAAAGCGGCTTGCTCAGGTCAATGACGCTTTCGAGCGGCAGGAGATACTCAGCCAGGTTCTTCAAACCACCGGGCTGGGGCCACATGGCAATGTCAGGTTCCTGACCGGCTTCGATTTTGACTTTGATGTCGGTATCGAAGGATGCCAGGGAAGTAAAAGTCACTTCGATGCCGTTGGCCTGGCCAAATTCGGTCAGGGCTTTTTGAAAAGCGGCGGCTTGCGCTTCGCCATAACCGCCATAAATGACCACTTTGCCATCGCCTTTGGGCAGGCCGCCCGCAGAGGCTTCCTCGGCGGGAGCATTATTGCCGCCACAAGCAGCCAGCAGCAGGGCCGCCGCGACAAGCAAGGACAAGAGTTGCCAGGTGACTTTCTTCATTTTCTTTCTCCTTATGAAAAATGAGTGGAAGCGATTAGAAAGTGTTTCTATGAAAGCACTTTCAGACATTATTTTAGCACCACCCCACCCAAGAGTCAAGAGGAAAATGTCGTTGAATGAAAAAACAGGAAAACAAAACGGGCCGTCTGTAAATTCAGACAGCCCGCCAGGCTCAAAATCATTTCGGTTGAAAATGTTAGCTTTTCAACATCTCGACATCTTTCTCGCCGCCTGTCTCAAGATCCAGCGGCGGCAGTTCAGAAAGCGAGTTCAGGCCGAAATGTTGTAAGAAATCGGGGGTGGTACCGTACAAAATCGGACGTCCCGGGCCTTCAGAGCGGCCAACTTCCTGCAAAAGTCCCTTGCTCAGCAGGCTTTTCATGACTCCATCGCTGTTGACGCCCCGAATCGCATCTACCTGCGGACGGGTAACGGGCTGCTGAAAGGCGATAATTGCCAGAGTTTCAAGCGCAGCCCGGCTTAAGCGGCTGGTTGCTTCAAGACCGAGAAAAGTCTCAACCTGTTCGGCCATTTCTGGCGCAGTGGTCAACTGCACTCTTCCGGCATGACGCTGCAAGCGGATACCGCGCCCGCGCAGGTCTTCTTCAAGAGATTCAAGGCCCTTCTCCACCTGGGTTGGGGTCATTTCCAGCGCTGCCGCCAGTTGGGCCGGGCTAACTGGCTCCGGCGCGGCAAAGAGCAGTCCTTCCAACAATGCTGAAAGGTTGAGTTCGGGCAGATTTTGAGAGTCGCTCATGCTATAATTGTCCGGTTATTCGTTAGATAAATGAAGAGGTACGTATGCAAAGGAACCTTTTACTGTCCCTGATGGTGCTGATTTTATCATCGCTGGCTTGCAGCATGTTCATCGGCGGACCAGAATACCCCGAAGGACAAATTCCAGTATCCACCGAAATCGCCGGGAGTGTTGAGGAGCAGCTCAGGCAGGCCATCGAGTCTGCCAAACAGAGCGGCGTCTTGTCCTTTACAATAACCGAGGCGCAATTAACTTCCCTGCTGGCGCAGAGACTTGCCGCCGACCCGAATTCTTTTATCACATCCCCGCAGGTATATCTGCGCGACAACGAAATTCAGGTCTATGGTAAGGCCGTACAGGGCTATTTACAAGCCAACATTCGGATTACGCTTTCGGCCAGCGTAGATGTCAACGGCCAGCCGCAAATCGCCGTCAAAGCGGTCGATTTTGGCCCCCTGCCGGTGCCCGAGGGCATCAACAACAGCATCAGCGCAATCGTGAACGAGGCCTTTACCGGCGCCCTGGGGCCTGCCGCTACCGGATTCCGGCTCGAGAGCATCAGCATCGCCAATGGCTTAATGACCTTCACGGGCCGGATTAAGTAGGCGGATTATAACACTCCGCGCCAGCGCAAGAATCGGTCCGCTATTTTTCAGCAACGCAAAACTCGGCTCTTGCAACTGACGGCCCAAAGACGGCGCGATGTATTCAAAAATGAAAACTGCCGCCACTCTGTTCCTGTTAATAGCAAGCCTGCTGCTTGGCGGGTGTTTTGCGCCGCAAGTTTCGTCCAGCGACCTGAAAATCCGCGTCACAATCAATGTGGATGGGCAAAGCCTGAGCGTAGAAATTCCTTCCGGCAGCACCATCCAACAGGCTTTGGTGGCGGCTGGCATCTCTACAGGCAGCCTTGACCGGGTTGAACCGCCAGTCTATGCCCTGGCGCAAGATGGCGGCCAGATAACGATTGTGCGGGTGCGTGAAGAGTTTGAAACCCAACAAGAAACCCTGCCCTTTGAGCGCCAGACCGTGCGCAACGAATCACTCCCGCAGGGCGAAAAACGGCTTATCCAGGAGGGCCGCAACGGCGTACAGGAAATTACCACCCGGCGGGTGTTTGAAAACGGCATCGAAATCAGTTCGGCGGTGGTGAAAAAAGTCATCCTGCAAGCGGCCCAACCCGAAATTGTGATGATTGGTGTGCAGGCACCTTTTGCGCCTTTGCCCATCAATGGCAAACTGGTTTACCTGGCGGGCGGCAACGCCTGGCTGATGCAAGGTTCCACCACCAACCGCACCCCAATCACTACCGATGGCAAGCTGGATGGGCGCGTCTTGCGGCTTTCACCCAAAGGTGACTTCCTGCTTTACACACGCCAATCAGAAAAGCCGCTAAGCGAAGAAATCAACACCCTATGGGTTCTGCGCCTGGATGACCCCAAAGCAAAACCCATCAACCTGAAAGTCTCCAACATCGTCCACTTTGCCGATTGGATTCCTGGGGCCGGTACCCAGATTGCATACTCCACTGTGGAGCCGCGCGCAGCCGCACCTGGCTGGCAGGCCAACAACGACCTTTACACGCTCAAATTCAACGCCAACGGACGAGTTGAAAAACCCGAATTGGTCATCCAGGCCAACAGCGGCGGCGTGTATGGCTGGTGGGGCAGTGACTTTGCTTTTTCACCAGACGGAAAACGCCTGGCCTACGCCCGGCCCGACGGCATTGGCCTGGTCAACTTCAGAGATAAAAAACTGGCCGGGTTGCTCGAAATCACTCCCCTGCAAACCCTGGGAGATTGGGCCTTAATTCCATCGCTGGCCTGGGGCGCGGACTCACGCACCTTATACTACGTCAATCACGCGCCCCCGCCGGGGCTCATTAACCCTGAAGAATCACCCTACTTTGACCTGGCGGCGCTCTCGCTGATCTCAAATGCGAATGTCAGCATTGTGCGCCAGACTGGCATGTTCGCATACCCGGTGGCCTCGCCAGCCATCGAACAAGAAAACGGCCAGGACTTCCGCGTAGCATACCTGTACGCGCTGGCGCCCCTGCAATCAGGTACCAGCGGCTACCGCCTGGCCGTGATGGATAGGGACAAAAAAAAAAAAAAAAATCTCTTTCCGCTGGATGGCGCTCCTGGCCTTGAGCCGCAAACCCCTCACTGGGCCCCCAGCGCCGAGCTGATTGCTGTTCTCTACCAGGGCAACCTGTGGCTGATAGACCCCAATAGCGGCCAGGCTACCCAAATCACCGGAGACGGGTTAATTCAAAAAATAGACTGGCGATAAAGCCCACTTTGTAACTTTTTGCTTGCAAACACCAATATCCAGGAGAATTTTCATGCGCATCCTACTCACCGGAGCCGCCGGGTTTCTCGGTTCGCACCTTTCAGACCGGCTGATTGCCGAAGGCCATCAGGTTATCGGCATGGACAACTTCATCACCGGCTCACCTGAAAACATTGCCCATCTGATGGGCAACGAGCAATTCATTTTTTACAAACATGACGTTTCAAACTACATCTTCATCCCCGGCAAAGTGGATGCGGTACTGCACTTCGCATCGCCCGCCAGCCCGAACCCGGCCTCACCCTACGCCTATTTCAATCTGCCTATCCAGACCATGAAGGCCGGGGCGCTTGGCACCCACAACACCCTGGGCGTTGCCAAAGCGAATGGCGCGCGCTACCTGCTGGCCTCCACTAGCGAAATCTACGGCGACCCGCTCGAACACCCACAAAAAGAATCCTACCCGGGCAATGTTGACCCGGCAGGCCCGCGCGCCGTTTATGACGAAGCCAAACGCTTCGCCGAGGCCCTGACCCTGGCCTACCACCGCCAGCACGGGGTCGATACCCGCATTGTGCGCATCTTCAACACCTACGGCCCGCGCATGGATCTGGAAGATGGCCGCGCCCTGCCCAACCTGCTCAAACAAGCCCTGCTCGGACAACCTCTGACGGTTTATGGCGACGGCCAGCAAACCCGCTCCTTCTGCTATGTCGATGACCTGGTCGATGGCATCGTCAAACTGCTCTACTCTGACGAACACATGCCCGTCAACATTGGCAACCCGGTCGAAATGAGCCTGCTCGACTTTGCCAACATCATCAACAAAGTGACCGGCAACCCGGCCGGGATTGTCTTCAAAGACGCCCGCTCGGCCCGCGACCCCCAGCGCCGCCGTCCCGACATCACCCGCGCCCAAACCCTGCTCGGCTGGCAGCCCAAAACCGACCTCGAAGAAGGTCTGCGCCGCACCATTCCCTACTTCAAGGAAAAACTCGGATTGTCATGATCATGATTTTACAAAACCCCGACGAGCGCGTTCGCTTTACCAAATTTGCTGTCGTCGGCGCCATCGGTTCAGTCGTAGATATTGCCGTGATGAACCTGCTGGTCGCCCTGGCAGGCGCTTCGCTGGTACTGGCAGGCAGCATCTCTTTCGTCAGTGCGGTCTTCAGCAACTTCACCTGGAACCGGGTCTGGACTTACCCTGAATCGCGCTCAAAACCGCTGATGGGCCAACTGCTTCAGTTTGGCTTCGTCAATGCCATTGGCCTGCTCATTCGCATTCCCATTCTGAAATTTGGCGAACCCCTGCTCGACGCTTACCTCGAAAGCCTGCCCATTCAGGTTGCGGCCCAACATCACACATTCATCAGCCACAATTTCACCCTGGCGCTCGCCATCGGCATCGTGATGATGTGGAACTTTTTCGTGAACCGTTATTGGACCTATAATGATGTCGCCATTAACAGCCCGCGCATCACAGAAAGGCAGTCAGAATGACCTCACGAACCCCAGCAATCATCTACATTTTCAGCACCCGCGGCGACGTAGAAGCCTTCCTGGTATACCCCTACCTTTACAACCGACAAGGCGAATGGATTGGTTTCGTACAACCCAATCGCGAAGTCTTTTCCGTCTTGGGTTACTACGTCGGCGAACTTTCTGACGACAAGCGCATCCTGCGCAAGCGCTCGATGGATGAAACCCGCGAACGTATCAAACCACCGCCCGCCCCTGCCAGCCGCTTGCGAACCCCCGCCAGCATGCCCCTGCCGCCCATGATGCGAGAATTGCCCCACAGCATGATTGACGTTTTTGAAGACATGCCCGAACGCCTGCATACCCTCGATGCTGGCGAACTAAAAGAAGACCTGGATTAATGCCCGCCTGGAAAATCGCCGAACCTGTCGAAACAACTGGTTTGGATGAACTTGGACTTCATCCGCTCGTCAGCCGCGCCCTCATCCGGCGCGGTTTTCGCACCCCCGAAGCAGCGCGGGCCTTCCTCGAACCAGGCCTGTATGCCGCCGCCCCGGCCTCTGAACTACCCGACCTGGATACCGCCCTGCGGCGCATCTGGCAGGCCTTGCGCCAAAATGAGCGCATCTGCGTCTGGGGCGATTTTGACGTGGATGGGCAAACAGCCACCACCGTCCTGGTGCAAACCCTGCGGGCGATTGGTGCGAATGTCACTTACCACATTCCGATACGCGCCAGAGAATCGCACGGAATCAAAGTCGAAACGCTCAAAACCGAAATTGATCATGGCGCACAACTGATTCTGACCTGCGACACGGGCATTAGCGCCCATGAAGCCGTCGCTTATGCCAAAACTTGCAATGTAGATGTACTCATCACCGACCATCACGACCTGCCCGAAGGCCCCCTGCCCGATGCCCTGGCGGTCATTAACCCCAAGCGGCTGGCCGAAAACCATCCGCTCTATACGCTGGCCGGGGTTGGCGTGGCCTATAAACTGGCCGAGGCCCTGCTATCGAATGCCAGCAGCGACCTGGCTCCCGAAGCCCTGCTCGACCTGACCGCCCTGGGATTGGTGGCCGATGTGGCCGAACTACGCGGCGATACCCGCTACCTCGTCCAACGCGGGCTGACACAACTGCGGCGCAATCAGCGCCTGGGGCTGCAAATCATGCTCGAGCTGGCTGGCACCAACCCGGCCCAACTGACCGAAACCCAAATCGGGTTTACGCTGGGGCCGCGCCTGAATGCCCTCGGACGGCTGGGCGATGCCAACCCAGCTGTCGAACTGCTGACCAGCAAAGACCCGGCCCGGGTGCGCGTGTTGGCGGCCCAGTTGGAAGGTCTGAACCAGCAGCGCCGCCTGCTAACCAGCCAGGTTACTCAGGCGGCCCTCGAGCAACTCAAACAAAAACCCGAATTGTTCGAACAGGCCGCCCTGGTCTTGCATCATCCCGAATGGCCTGCCGGGGTTATCGGGATTGTGGCCGGGCGGCTGGCCGAACGCTACCACAAACCCACCCTGCTGCTGACCGGCACAGATCCGCTGCGTGGCTCGGCCCGCTCGGTGGAGGGGATTCATATCAGCGAGGCCATTCGCGCCTGCGAAAAACTACTGCTCGGCTTTGGCGGCCACCCGATGGCGGCCGGCCTTTCGCTGCCTGCCGAAAACCTGGCGGCTCTGCGCAGGGAACTTTCGCGGGCGGTTAGAACACAACTGGAAGCCGCCGCCCGACCTGAAGCCGAACTCGTGATTGATGAATTTTTTAGCCTGGAAGAATTGTCGCTCGACCTGGCGGCTCAAATCGAATTGCTGGCGCCATTTGGAGCGGGCAACCCGTCACCGATACTGGCTACCCGCAATCTGGAACTGGCAAATCATCAAGAAATTGGCAAAACCAAAGAGCACCGCAAACTGACGGTACGCGATGAAAGCGGAAATGCCGCCAGCGTGCTCTGGTGGGGCGGCGCTGACCTGGAATTGCCATCGGGCCGCTTTGACCTGGCCTATACCCTGCGCGCCAGTGATTATAAGGGCCAGCCACAACTGGCGCTTGAACTGGTCGATTTCAGGGTGGTGGATGAAGCGGTTGTTGAAATTAAGAGGCCGAAATTTGAGGTGATAGATAGACGGGTTTTAATGGACTCGGCAACGGACTCGACAACGGACTCTTTCACGGATTCACGGAAAGGAACGGACTCGACA
>CAZNCT010000002.1:0-9627 GCA_964571615.1 uncultured Anaerolinea sp.
GAATGCCCGCCAGCATTGCCAGAAAGCCGATGCCCATGCTGCTCCACAGCGTGACGATAATCATGATGGTCATCAGGTAATCGGGCGATTGCAGCCACTGAATGGGCTGCTGGATGATGCCCAGACTCATCAAAAAACTGTTCAGGTAGCCCGTCTGGTCGCCGCTGAAGAGGGTCTTCCACACCACTGCCATCGCCACGCTGGAGGTCATCGAGGGCGAGTACAGAATCAGCGCAAACAGAGCGCGCGGGATTTTGGGCAGCTGCGCCAGCACCCACGCCAGCAAGAAAGCCAGCGCGTATCCGCCCGGGCCCACAATCACCGCGAACTGAATGGTGTTGGGCAGCACATAGCGCATGAAGGTATCGTCCTGCGTTATCAGCGTGATGTAATTCCGCAGACCGATGAAGCGCGGGAACTGAATCGTATCGAAGAAGGTGAAGGAGAGCAGGAACGCAGCCGCCACCGGAACGACGATAAAGGTGAAGAACAAAATGGCGTACATGGACAGGAAGCCGTAGGCGCTGCCCTCCCTGTAAAGCCACTTCTGGAACGAGGTTTTATCGAGCATCGTTCATCCACTCCTGCACGGTTTCGAGGGTCGGGATTTTGAACTCTTTCACCCGCTGACCGTTCTTCAGATAGCCGAACTCTTCCATTTTTCGGGTAATTTCGCGGTTGATGAGGATAATCGAGCGGTCCAGCGCAACGCGCGGATTGGCGCCATCGAAGACGATGCGATTCCAGACGTTGCTCAGCTCGCGTTCCTGCATATAACTGCCGGGCAGGCGCACCGGTTCTTGCAGCCATTTCCACTGTTCCAGAATCACGGCGCGGTGTTCGGCGGGGATGGGCAGGCGGCTGAACGCCTCCAGGTTGGCGGAATTCCACAGGTATTCCCGCCCGTAGTTGAGAATCAGCCGCTCCTGGAAATCCACCTGCGTTTCGGTGGACATCCACCACTTCAGGAATTGCCAGGCTTCCTGCGGCTGGTCGGTGTTTTTGAACAGGATGCTGGCTTGCGCCGAGCCGGTGGCATAGCGCAGCTGCCTGCCATCCGGCAGGACGGTGGCGGGGTACAGGTCAATTCCCCACAAGCCGTCAATCTCCGGCGCGGCGGTCATCAGTTTGATGTAATCGGTGAAGTTGGAAATGCCGATGGGCAGCGTTCCCTGCCGGAAGCCCTCGTAAAAACTCGAGGTGGTCAGCGGCATTCCGTAGATGGTGAAACTCTCCGCCATGAATTTGACGGCGGCAATCGCTTCTTCGCTCTGCAAGCCGGTGGAAAAGCCATCCTCGCTGTACAGTTTGGCGCCGTGATTGAACAGGTAGGGCGCGGTTACCAGGTAGCCTTTCAGCCCGGCTCCGCTCGAAAGCGGGGTGTTGTAGTTCATGCCGTAGCGCTGGAGTTCAGGCAGAATCTTGATGACCTCGTTCCAGGTGTGCGGCACGGGAATGCCGAGCGAGGCGAGGATGTCTTTGCGGTAGAACGTCACCCAGAAATCCTGCGTTTCGGGGATGGCATAGACCGAGTCGTTGATGATGTAACTCAACAGCGCGCCGGGCGAGTAAATGCGAATGAACGAATCGAAATCCTCGAAGGAGCGCAAATCGTACAGTGCGTTGCGGATAGCCAGTTCGTAAGGGATGTTGGTGCTGACGCCCAGCGCCACATCCGGCTGGATTCCGGCGGCGTTTGCCAGCACCAGTTTGCCTTCATCCGGCATGATGGAGAACTTGACGCGAATCCCCGTCTGCGGGGTGAAGGTTTCATCGGACATGACCTGGAGCAGGTCAACGTATTGGCGCGGGCGGTTCACCCACACTTCCACTTCGCCCTCGCTCGCGCCGATGGATTGATACGGGTCAGGTTGGAACGAATGAACGAATCGCTTGACGCCTTCTGTGAACGAGAGCGAGAAGGGCGCCGGCGGCGTTTGGATGAGAACATCGGGAGAATGAACGTAGATTTTATCCAGCGCGAGCGGCTGGCTTTGCAATTGCAGCAAGAGCGACCCCAGCAGTTGCGCCGCCGAGCCGGGGCCTTCCGAGAAGCGCGTCATATAGACCGGAATTTTGTCCGGGTCGGCGGCCAGGAACAGGAGATTGTCAATCGCCATCTGATAGGTCAGCACTTCGGGCGAGGCGCTGCTGCGCGCCAGCGAGACGAGCAGTTCCTTATCGCCTATCAGGTTTTGGGCAATGGCGTTCAGGCGCTCCTGGATGTCGGGGATGTAATCGGAGATGACCCATTCCTTGTACGGGTCGCGCTGGTTGCCGGTCAGTTTGCGGATTTCGAGCGAAAGGGTGTTGATATCGAGCAGGGCTTGCTGGATGGTCTCGATGGCGGGCAGGTAAGGGGAATCGGTTGCTTCGATGCCCAGCGTGTTCACGCCCTGGCGCAGGAAGAGCAGGTAGGGCGTCTCGCCGCCCAGCGGCACATCTGCCCAATCGGGCGAATAGGGGAACGGGAAGGCGTTCAGTTCCTCGAACGGCACTTCGCCGTTGAGGGTGATGCGGCGGAAGACGGTGAAGTTGCTGCGCGTGTTTTGCAGGGCGCGCAGCGTGACCGCGTACAGCCCATCGGCAGGCACTTCGAACTGGTAGTACACGGCGGTGCCGCTCTGGTTCCAGCTTTCGCCGCCCAGCGTGTTCAGGCGCAGTTTGTAGGTGTCGTAGGGGGTGACGGTCAAATCGCGGCTGCTGGCCGGGCGCACCGCAGTATCGTTCTTGAAGGCGGGGAATTCGGCTTCGAGGGTGAGCGAGAAGCCGGAAGAAACCGGCGCTTTTTGCTGCTGCCGGTAGGAATCGTAAGCGGGGTAGGGGGCGAACGTCTCGAGCGTGATGCTGCCCAGATAGAGCGCGCCGTCCGTCAAGGTGAACTCGAAGCGGTGTTCACCCGCCGGGAGCGAAATCCGCAGCGGATAGGGCTGGCGGAAGGTCACATCGCGGGCCGGGACTTTCGTCCAGCGCGTCAGCCGTTCCTGGCGGATGAGGGCATCGTTGCCGTAGCGGTCTTTGGGGAAGGCATCTGCGCTGTTGCGGTAGAAAAGCGGGAAGAGAATCCGCCGCAAATCCGGCAGGGGAAATTTGCCATCCACGCGCATCTGCCCTTCCGGGGCGGTCAGCGCAGCGGGAGAAGCGGCGGCCTCGAACCAGAGCGTGTACTCCCCTTCTGCCGGAATGCGGACGCTGAATTGGACGCTCTCCCCCGCCTGGAGCAGGACGCTCCCTTTGGCATACTGACGGGCAACGTCATCCTGCGCCAGCGGCAGGCCAAATGCCTCAGCAGGAATTTCGATGACAGTACCGGCAGAAGTTTGTGCCGCAGGCAGGGGCTTTGCCAGCGCGACATGAACACGCCACGATGGCAGGGTGGAGGCCAGCATCAGCAGGGAAAGCGCCAGGCGGAAGAAGTGGTTCAACTTCGAGGGCATATGCCAATTCCTGTAGAGCGACATTAATGTCGCGCTACTGTCGCACTACAAAACAGGGGAGCGTTGCAATTCTACAACGCTCCCCTCTACGAAGGTTACGGTTTCAGTTCGGCGCGCGCCTCATCGAGGATTTTGTTGGCGAACTCCTCCAGTTTGGCGGCGTAGTCTTCATATTTGTACTTGCCATCGTTGGCGAAGTTGAACATGTACCACATGTTCACGTCCTTGTCTTCGCCGATGTCGATGCCCGGCTTGCCTTCCCAGCGGGCGTTGATGTAGCCCGGCACAACCTTGGCAAGCGATTCGAGCAGGCTGTTATCCAGGTTTTCCAGCGCCTGGCGCAGACCGGGTTTATCGCCCACGAAGGACATGTACAGGTCAATCGAATCGGCGTTGACCGAGACGGGCATGCGGGTCGGCACTTTACCCTCCGCCTTGGCGAGTTCGGCTTCCTTGCTGTAGCCTTCCTTCGAGAAGCTCATCCATTTGGCGAAGTCATAGGCGGCTTCCAGATTCTTGGCGGTCTTGGAGACGACCAGGATGTCGGTGACCAGCGCCTGATTGCCGCCCGGGATGCCCATGAAATCCCAGTTGAAGGTGGCGCTGGCGTAGCCCGGCACCGCCCAGCCGCCATCCCAGCGCACACCGCTTTCCTGGTTCATGAACAGTTCCCACGGGCCCTGCGACTTGAAGTTTTTCTTCTGCTCATCGGTCAGACCCTGCCAGGTGTGCGGTTTCATCTCACCGGCTTTGGCAACCCCGGCCTTGAAGGCGGCGGAGTTGTAGTTCATGTGCTGACCATCGAAGCTGAACCATTTGAGATTGGGGTCCTGCGTGCTGGGATACCAGCCCATGATGAACTCCATCTCATCCAGGCCCAGTTTGCCCTTCTGCACATCGGTCAGGGCAGTGGTGGCAGCAAAGAAGTCATCCACCGAAACGCCGTAGGCGGGCGCATCCAGGTTGGCGGCTTCGAACAAATCCTGGTTGACGAAGTAACCCATCACGAACTGCGCGGCGGGCAGGCCAAGCACTTTCCCGTTATAGGTCACCGCGTCTTTCAACACCTGCGGAACGTCCTGCCAGTCGGGGTCGTTTTCCACGAAGGGCGTCAGGTCGGCCAGCCAGCCGTTCTTGACGTAGAGCGGCGTGTTATCGGCCATGAACACATCGGGCAGCTCGCCTTTGGCGGCGTAGTTGGTCAGTTTTTCATCCCAGCGCCCCTCCATGGACATATCCACGAACTCGATGGTCACGTTGGGGTGCATTTCCATGTAGGCCGCAATCAACTGCCGCTGAAGGTTGTTTTCCTCCGGCGTGCCAACGTTCCAGTTGGCATAGCGGATGGTGACGGGTTCGGCAGCGGGCTGGGTGGGGGCTTCGGTGGGCGCCTGCGTGGGCGCTTCGGTGGGGGCTTCGGTCGCCGGCGCTGCGGTGGGCGGTTCAGCGGGTGCGGCAGTCGGCGAAGGCTGCGCGCCGCAGGCCGCCAGGCTGACGACCAGGACGAGCATCAGCAGGGTGCGAAGGGATTGGAAAAGGGTTTTCATTCTTCTGTCTCCTTGGAAAGTGTCGGAATCGGAAAAAATCAGGGGGAGCAAAAACACCGGTTCGTTCTGTGGGGCAACCACCTCCTTTCGCCGCGAAGCGGGGTCATCCTAAAGTGACTTGAACGAGGTGCGTTTTTCCATCCCCAAAGACGGGCAGCAGGCTGCCGCTCAGGGGTTGACCATCCACCACCACCGCGCGGACGCCGCTGCTGACGTGTTGGGGATTGTCCACGCGGATGTCGTACACCGCGTTGCGAAAACGCCGCAGGACGCGGAAGCCGCTCCAGTTGGAGGGGATGGCCGGGTCCACCAGCAAGCCGTCTTCCTGCGGACGGATTCCCAAAATCCAGTGCGTGGCAACGCGGTGAATCCACTGCGCCGAACCGGTGTACCACGTCCAGCCGCCGCGTCCGTAGTATTCCGAAAGCGGCCCATCGATGTTGCCCGGCGTGACGTAAGGTTCGGCTTTGTAGGTTTCGATATCCGCGCTGCGGTTGGGCGGGCAGATTCGGCGGTAGGCCTCGTAGGCCAGTTCCGGCTGCCCCATCCGCGCGTATGCCCAGACAGACCAGGTCGCAGCATGGGTATAAACGCCGCCGTTCTCGCGCAGGCCGGGCGCGTAGCGCGTCACATAGCCAATATCCGGGCGGGGACGGGTAAACGCCGGATAGTTGAGCAGCGTGCCGTAATCCTTGAGCAGGTATTTCGTGACCGAATCCATCGCTGTGCGGGCGCGTTCGGCATCGGCTATCCCGCTCATCACCGCCCAGATGTTGGGCATCAGGAAGATTTTGCCTTCCTCGTTTTCTTTCGAGCCGAGCGGCAAGCCGTCATCGGTGGTGGCTTGCAGATACCACTCGCCATCCCAGCCGAAGCGGTTGAAGGCCTCCTTCAGGCTGGCGCGCACGTCTTCGCACTTGCGGGCAAAGGCCTCGTCTCCGCGGCGGCGGGCGAGCGGGGCAAAGTTTTCCAAAATCATGTAGAGGAACTCCGCCACCCAGAAACTCTCGCCCTTGAGCAGCGTGCCAACCGCGCTCAGGCCGTCGTTCCAGTCGTGGTCGCCCATCAGCGGAATGCCGCGCGGCGAAAAGCGCGAGAACGAACGCTCGATGGCGCGCTTGCAGTGCTGGTACAGCGGCTCGGCAGGCGCGTTCAGGTAGGGGACGGGTTCATCCAGAATTCCGTCATCGCCGGTTTCCTTCAGGTAGGCATCCAGGATGAACGGCAGCCAGAGCAAATCGTCCGAGCAGTTGGTGCGCGGACCGCCGCCCCGGATGGAGAACCACCAGTGCAGCACATCGCCTTCGATGAATTGCTGCGAGGCGTGCAGCAGCAGCTGCTTGCGGGCCTGCTCCGGCTCGCTGACCAGGAAAATCTGGCTGTCCTGCAGCTGGTCACGGAAGCCGTAGCCCGCCGAGACCTGGTAGAACGCCGCTTTGCCCCACAACCGGCAGGAGATGGCCTGATACTTCGACCAGGTGTTGGTCATGAAGTTCAGGGCTTCATCGGGGGTTTCGACCCGTTCCGTCTCCAGGAAGCGCGCCCAAAAGCGATGGACATCCTGGAGCGCCTGTTCGCTCTTTTCCGGCGAGGTGAACCGTTCGATGAGCGTGCGGGCGTCTTCGCGCCCGTCTTCCGCCGCGCCCAGCGTGAACACCAGGGTTTTCGTCTCCCCCGGCGCCAGCGTGACGGCGACCTGAAGCGCGGCAATGGCATCGGTAAAGCGTCCCTGCCGCCCGGCCAGCAGCGGGGACGTCATGGCCTGCGGCTGGTCATCGTTGCGGTACAGGCCGAGGAATGATTCCTTGTCGCAATCGAACGATTTGAGCGGTTCGCTGACGGCCATGAACGCCGTGTACGGCCAATCCACGTTGTTGTGACGCCCTTTATCGTCTGGGAAGCCCCACAGGCACTTGCGGGCAAACACAGCGCGCTGCTGCGGGTCTGCGGAGGTTTCGATGAACAGTTTGTGGAACTCGCGGTGTTCATCGGGCGCAAAGCCCAGCAGCCACTCGGCGTAGGAGGTCACATCCAGTTCGCGCTGTTCCGCGCTGCGGTTGGTGAGCGTGAGCCGGAAGATTTCCACCGGCGCATCTGCCGCCACGAAGACCGTCAGCACGCTCTCGATGTCTTCCACCTGGTGCAGGAAACGGGAATAGCCCGCGCCGTGCGTCACTTCGTAGCGCTGATACGGGCGCATCACCGGCTTGTAAGCCGCCGACCAGTAGGTCTGACGCTGCACATCGCGGATGTAGAAATACTTGCCCCAGTTGTCTTTCACCAGGTCTTGAAACGAGCGCGTAATGCGGTTCTGCCCGGCGTTGCCCCGCCAACTGTAGCCCGAACCCGTTTGCGAAATCATCATGCCGTAGTCGCCATTGCTGATGACGTTGCCCCACGGGCGCGGGGTAAAGGGCGTGGTGATGACGTATTCCCGCCCGTCTTCGGAAAAATAGCCAAAACGGCTCTCGAATTTTTTGTTCATGGGCTTCTCGCGGGATTTCTGGCTTTTCTTTTGCAGGATTTTAGGATAAACTATCGGCTGTTCAGGTGAAACGTTTCACCTGCCCGAAAGTTATCATATTTGCCTGCCTTTGTCAAGTAGTGCGACATTAATGTTGCACTACAGCGCGCATAGCACGACATGAATGTCGTACTACGACAGTCGCCCTGCATACCCTTTCGTGAGGTACTCAATGCCCACCACTCCCGATGAAACCTTTATCAATCATCTGCTTGCCCAAATGACCCTGAAAGAAAAACTGGGGCAGCTCAACCAGCTCAGCCCGAATCACGATTTCGACCCCTCTCCGCTGCGGGAGGGCCGTGTCGGCTCGCTCATCAACGCTTCCGGCGCGTTGACCGGTCAGGGCTTCTCCGATTCCGGCAGCGCCGAGCTCAGCAACCACTTCCAGAAACTCGCGCTCGAATCGCGCCTGAAGATTCCACTCTTGTTCGGGCGGGATGTCATTCACGGCTTCCGCACCGTCTTCCCGATTCCGCTCGCGCAGGCCGCCGCCTTTGACCCCGACCTGGCGCGTCAGGCCGCTGCGGTGGCCGCCCGCGAAGCCACTGCCAATGGCATCAAGTGGACGTTTGCCCCCATGCTCGACATCGCCCGCGACCCGCGCTGGGGGCGCGTGGCCGAAGGCAATGGCGAAGACCCGTTCCTCGCCTCCCAGATGGCGCGCGCGGTGGTGCAGGGCTTTCAGGGTGAAGATATGTCCGCCCCCGATAAACTGGTGGCCTGCGCCAAGCATTACGTCGGTTACGGCGCCGCCGAAGGCGGGCGGGATTACGAAAACGGCGAGATTTCCGAACCCACCCTGCGCGATGTGTACCTGCCGCCCTTCCATGCTGCGGTGCAGGCCGGGGTTGGCACGCTCATGTCGGCGTTCATTGACCTGAACGGCATCCCCGCCACCGCCAACCGCCGCCTGCTGACGGACGTGCTGCGCGGCGAGTGGGGGTTCGATGGTTTCGTGGTCTCCGATTGGGAATCAGTCAAGGAACTCATCCATCACGGCATTGCCGAAGACGAGGCCGAAGCCGCCCGCCTGGCCCTGCGCGCCGGCCTGGATATGGACATGGTGAGCGGCGTGTACATCAACACGCTGGGCGAGAGCATGCTTCAGGGAAAAATCTCCATCGAAGAGATTGACGAAGCCGTGCGCCGCATCCTGCGCATCAAACAGCGCGCCGGGTTGTTCGACCACCCCTTCACCGACCCCAACCGCGCCCGCTGCGACCTGCTCACCCCCGAAGCGCGCAGCCTCGCCCGCCAGTTTGCCCGCCAGAGCATGGTGCTGCTCAAGAACGACCACAATCTCCTGCCCCTGCATGGCTTCCGCCGAATCCTGGTGGCCGGGCCCTTCGTCCATGCGCGCGGCGAACTCTTCGGCACCTGGACTCCCGACGGGCGCGTGGAAGACGTCACCCCGCTGGACGAAGCCCTGCGCCAGACTGCCCCCAAAGGCACCGAACTGTGGTTCACCGACAACGTGGATATGGCCCTGCATCTCGCTCACCACGTGGATGCCGTCCTGCTCCTGATGGGCGAGCATCCCGTCCGGTCCGGCGAAAACTGCAACGTCAGCGATTTAGGCCTGCCGCCCGGTCAGAACGAGTTCGTGCAGGCCATGTCCGGGTTGGGCAAACCGCTCGTGCTGGTGGTCTTTGCCGGGCGTCCGCTCGCCATCACGCCGGCCGTCAAAGCCGCCGATGCGGTTCTATATGCCTGGCATCCGGGCCTCGAGGGCGGCGCGGCGTTGGGTGAACTCCTCTTCGGCCTGGAATCCCCCTCCGGCAGGCTGCCCATCACCTTCCCGCGCGCCACCGGCCAGGTGCCGATTTACTACAACCACAAGAACTCCGGGCGCCCCGTCCATTCGACCGACCAGTTCAGCACCCGCTACCTGGACCTGCCGCCTGTGCCGCTCTTCCCCTTTGGGTTTGGGTTGACGTACACCCAGTTCGCCTACCGCCATTTGCAAACGAGCGGAGACCTGCGGAAAGGCGCGCTCCACATCAGCGCGGAGATTACCAACACCGGCAGCCGCGCAGGCACGGAGGTCGTCCAGCTTTACATCCGCGACCTGGTTGGCTCGCTCACCCGTCCGGTGCGGGAACTGAAGGGCTTCCAG
>CAZNCT010000002.1:9637-23027 GCA_964571615.1 uncultured Anaerolinea sp.
CTTCTTCACCCTGCGGGAAGACGACCTGGCCTTCACCCGCGCCGATGGCACGTTTGGTACAGAATCGGGCAAATTTCATGTTTGGATTGCCCCCGATAGTCAAAATGGTCTGCGCGCCGAATTGACGTTTTAGTGCTGACTGAATACTCGCCTCACCCGCCCTACACCACCGCCAGGACCAGCAGCCCGCCAATATCGCCCAGCAGGTGCGCCAGCCAGAGCGCCCACAGGTCTCTGCGGGCGGACGGTTTTCGATATGCTACAATAACGCCAATGGATTCATCCATCCTGCGAACCAAACTGTTCGTCCCCGCCACGCCGCCCCGCATCGTTCACCGCCATCACCTGATTGAGCGCCTGGCGGCGGGTTTGAAGGCGGGAAAACCCCTCACGCTTGTCTCTGCCCCAGCGGGATACGGCAAATCCACCCTGTTGGCGGAATGGATGGGCGGATGTAAAGACTGCGCCGCCTGGCTCTCGCTCGATGAGCGCGATAATTCCCCCCTGCGTTTTTGGACGTATTTTCTCGTCGCGCTTCAAACCGTCTCTGAGTCGTTGGGGCGGGGCGCGTTAACCATGCTGGAATCCGCCCAGGAGTTTGATTCCCAGCGTTTTCTGACTGCCCTGGTGAATGAAGCCGCCGCGTTGGAGCGCCCTGTCATGCTCGCGCTGGATGATTATCATGTCATCTCGAATGCGGACATTCACGCCGGGATGAACTTCTTAATTGAGCATTTGCCGCCCAGCCTGCATCTCATCATCGCCACCCGCACCGACCCGCCCCTGCCGCTCAGCCGCTTGCGGGTGCGCGGGCAAGTGACCGAGATTCGCATCTCCGATTTGCGTTTTGACACGAATGAAGCCTCGTCCTTCCTGAACGATTTGATGAACCTGGGGCTGACGGCAAGCGACGTTCACGCGCTCGAAACGCGCACCGAAGGCTGGGTTGCCGGGCTGCAACTGGCGGCAATTTCCATGCAGGGGCGCGATGACGCCCAGGCGTTCATCCAAAACTTCACGGGCAGTCAGCATTTTGTGCTGGAATACCTGGTGGAAGAAGTTTTACAGCGCCAGCCGGAAGCCCTGCAAAACTTCCTGCTTGAAACCTCCATCCTGGCGCGCATGTCTGCCCCGCTGTGTGACGCCGTCACCGGCACGGCGCGCGGCGCGGAAACGCTGGCGGAGTTGCATCGCCGCAATCTCTTCGTCATCCCGTTGGATGGCGAACATACCTGGTTTCGTTACCATCACCTGTTTGCCGAATTTCTCACCAGTCACCTGAAACGCACCCGCCCCGCCGATTTGCCCGACCTGCACCGCCGCGCCGCGCAGTGGTTCCAGGCAAATCACTACGCCGAAGACGCCCTGCGCCACGCCTTCGCCATTCCCGATTATGCCTATGCCAGCCGCCTGGTGGTGGATAACTGGCGGCGCATCTATCACCAGGGACGCTTGAACACCGCCGTCGAATGGCTGGATTCCCTGCCCCCCGATTTCCTCCGCCAATCGCCGCCGCTGGGCGTGGCGTACTGCTGGACTTTGTTCGTGCGCGGAGATTATGACCGCATCGAAACCCATCTCGATGAGATTACCCAAACCTTTGAGCAAATGGTTGCGGATGGCAAACTGCCCAAAGACCATCCCGAATACAACATCGTCTTACAGCAGGTGATTCTGTTGCGCGCCATTGTCCAGCGGCACCGGGGCGATGTCGCCGCCGCGCTCAACGCCATCGGAGAACTCCTGCCGACCATTGAAGGCTTGCGGCAAACGCTTGGGGATGTGGTCGCCGACATGGGCTACACCGCCTGCTACTCGCAGATGGGCTACACCTATGCGGCGGCAGGAGATTTGGAGCGCGCCGCCGATTTCTTGAGCCGCGTCAGCCCGCATGCTCGCCGCTGTGGCAATTTTCTCGCGCTCGCGCATACCACCATCGAACTGGCGCGAATTTCTCTCGCTTTGGGGCGCGTGGAACAGGCGGAAAAAATCTGCCGCGACGAGTTGGCGCTTGCGGCGCAGCCCGCCTATGCCGACTATCCCGCCTTCTGCCTGATTCATCTGGGGCTGGCGAATGTCTTGCGCGAAAAGAAAGCCTGGCAAGAAGCCGAAAAGCATCTGACGCAAGGGCTGGAAACCGCCCAAAAGAGCGGACACCAGTCCTATCTGGCGCACGGCTATTTGATAGCGGCGCGTTTGCATCAGGCGCAGGGCAAAACCGCCCAGGCGCAGGAAGAGATGCGCCGCGCGGAGCAAATCGCGGAAGCGCTTCACAACCGTTTCCTGACCGACGCTGTTTCCCAGACCCGGCGCGCGATGGAAGCCAAAGCCTCGCCCGCCCAGCCCCTCATCGAACCGTTGAGCGAACGCGAACTGGAAGTGCTGCGCCTGATTTGCGCGGGCAAGTCCAATCAGGAAATTGCCGATGAACTTTTCATCGCGCTCGATACGGTCAAGCGCCATGCCAACAACATCTATGGCAAATTGAGCGTCCAACGCCGCGCCCAGGCAATTCTCGAAGCCCGCAGGCTGGGGTTGGTCTAAGCCTGCCGTGCCGGGCGGTTACTCAGAGTTCGTTTTCAATCAAAACCTTTTGGACACGGATGACGCGGATTACACGGAATCTCACGGATTTTTTTTGAAAAAATCCGCGTAATCCGTTGAATCCGCCTGCGCTGGCATCAGGCCAGGGTGAAATCCGTGTACCGGTTTTGGTTTTTTGGCGCAAATGAAGCCATATTTTTTGTCTTCTAATGCGAATCAAAATGAACTCTAAACTCAAGTTGCTTTATGGCGTCTTCAGGAATTGCCTGACACTTTGGTGTTAGGCAATTTTGTTTTCCAGAATCCCACCATCGTGTGTTCAGTTTATGCGCCGCTTCCCGTATATTCAAAGCATGAAAACACCAACCGCACCGCTCAATTATGAAATCCGCGTCCGGGGCTATCTCGGAGAAAACGCCGCCATCTGGTTCGATGGTTTCGCTGTGGAACTCACCCCCGAAGGCGAAACCGTTCTGCGCGGCGCCGTCATAGACCAGTCCGCCTTGCACGGCGTTCTCGCCCGCATCCGCGACCTGGGCTTGACCCTGACGCTGGTTCAACAAAAGGAAACCGAACAATGAACAAAATCCTCGTCACCTATGCCACCCGCGCCGGTTCGACCGCCGAAATTGCCGCCGCGATTGGCGAAACGCTCGCCGCGCGCGGCTTCAGCGTGGACGTCAAACCGGTTGCCAGAGTCGCTTCGCTGGATGGCTATCAGGCGGCGCTTTTGGGCAGCGCCATCCGCATGGGCAGTTGGCTGCCGGAGATGGTCAAATTCATCCAGACCAACCAGAGCCCGCTCAATGCCCTGCCAACCGCGCTGTTCACCGTCCACATGCTCAACCTGGGCGCAGATGAAACCAGCCGCGCCGCGCGCGCCGCCTACACCGCGCCCGTCCGCGCCCTGCTGCCGAATGCGCCCGAAACCTTTTTCAGCGGGCTGATGGACTTCTCGCGCCTGTCCTTCCTCGACCGCTTCATCGCCAACATGGTCAAAGCCGTCGAATCCGACCAGCGCGATTGGGACAAAATCCGCGCCTGGGCAAATGAACTGTTACCATAGTGTCAAGAGAAATTTTTATGAGAACCCATCACCGCCCATTTGTTTACGAGAGTTCAGATTTCAAGCGCATGTGCGCCTTGCTTCTGCGCGACAACGCCAGCAAACGCGAGTCGTTTGTCTGGCACATTGCCCGGCTGATTGATTGGAAATACAACCTGTACAACTTCAAGCGCCGTTTCCCTGGCAATTATGCCGCGGCAGCGCATCTATGGTTCAACTACTGCGATGAACTGGTTGGATTTGTCATTTCCGAAGAGTTCAATGAACAATTCGACGTCATCCTGCTGGATGAATACATGCACCTTTACCCTGATATGCTTGCCTGGGCTCGTACGGAATGGGGCACGCAATATCGCCAACTCATCACCAGCGCTGTTGAGACGCATGAAAAACGAATTGTCGCGCTGGAGCAGGCCGGGTATCAACGCACGGACGAAATGGAAATGACCCGCATCTTTGATACATCGCATTTCCGCGATGTTCCCTACCCGACTGCGCCGTTGCGCTTTGAGAGCATGGCACAAAACAAAAATTATGCCAATCAGTCAATCTTACGGCGCAGCGCCTGGCCCAACCCCCACGATGACGCACAAACCGATGAGGCTATCCGCGCCTATCTTCGCACCAGCCCCATCTATAACGCCCACTTCGATTTTGTACTGGTGGATGAATCTGGCGCGCATCTGTCAGGATGCGAAGCGTTTATAGACTATGCCAACAACACGGCAGAAATTGAGCGCGTCTGCACTCACGCCGACCATTACAACAAGGGCTACTCGAAGATGACGCTGCGCGCCTGCTTGCGCGCGTTGCACGAACATCATATCGGCACCGCCTACCTTTCGGGTGGTTACGACAAAACCATTTACCTGTATGGCGTGCTGGGGCATGTCAATGAATTTGCCACATTTTTCTACCGGCTTGATTTAGGAGAACAAAAATGAACCCCGCCCTGAAATGGCTCATCCCGCTGATTTTTGTCCTGACTCTCATCGCCGCGCTGGCGGGACTTTGGCCCGCCGAAGGAACGCCCTACCCGCTGACCACGTTTCGCGGCGAGCAAGTGACCATCAACGCCCGCGGTTTGTATTACTGGGATACGGTCAGTTCCGCCGCCCAAATGCAAGCCAACGACCTGGTGACTCTCGTCCTGGGTTTGCCCCTCCTGGCGCTTTCCTCCTGGCTGGCGTGGCGCGGCTCTCTGCGCGGATGCCTGCTCCTGGCGGGCACACTCGGCTTCATCCTCTACACCTACGTCACCATGTGCTTTGGAGCAGCCTACAACGCCCTGTTCCTGGTCTATGTCGCCCTGTTCAGCCTGAGCCTGTTCGCCTTTGTGCTGGTGATGATGACCTTCGACCTGGACAGCCTGCCCGCGCATTTTTCCGACCGACTGCCGCGCGGCTGGATTGCGGGACTCTTGTTCTTCGCCGCCGCCTTTCTCTCGCTTGCCTGGCTGGGGCGCATTCTGCCTACGCTGACACTGGACTCCCTCTCCCTATGGGAGATGGGCGGGGTGAGGGGCGTCCCCGCGCTGGATAACGTCACCAGCATGTTCATCCAGGCGATGGATTTGGGACTCATCGTCCCGGTTTGCATCCTGTCCGGCATCCTGCTCCTGCGCCGAAAGCCCTGGGGCTACCTGCTGGCTTCCGTCGGGCTGACCAAGTTCCTGACCCTCGGCATCGCCGTCAGCCTGATGGGCTTGAACATGGCGCGCCTGGGACTGCCGGTGGGCGTTGGCGAGTTGGTCATCTTCCCCGGCATGGCGCTGGCGGGGGTGGTGATGACGGTCATCCTGCTCAAACACGTCAGAGCGTAGGAAAAGTGGGCCGGGGTCGCCTTGCGAACCGCTAAGCAGATGGGGAACATCCAGCCAATCACAGAATGTTCCCCTTTATAATTCCCCCATGCCGCTTTTCATTTTGCCGACCAAACTCTACCCGCCGCTTCCTGCGGATGGTTTTGTCCTGCGCCCCCGCCTGCTAACCCGCCTGCAAACCGGTCTCAACGGCAGGCTGACCATCGTCTCCGCCCCGCCGGGCTTTGGCAAAACCACCTTGCTTTCGGCGTGGCTCGCCGCGAACAAAAACGCAAAAGTTGCCTGGGTTGCGCTGGATGAAGACGACAACGACTCCGCCCGTTTCTTTGCCTACCTCGCCGCCGCGCTGCGGAACGTTGAGCCTGCTTCCGTTTCGACGCTTGACTCCGCGCTGGAGGCGGGCTCCGCCAACCCCCGCGAACTGACCGTCGCCCTGCTCCAGGACCTGGCGGAGTTTTCCAGCAAAAGCGTTGTTCTGGTTTTGGACGATTACCACCACATCACCCAACAGCCCCTCCACGACGCGGTTGCCTACCTGATAGAACATCTTCCCAACAAGCTCCACCTCGTCTTCATCAGCCGCGCCGACCCGCCCCTGCCGCTTGGTCGCTGGCGGGCGCGCGGACAATTGACCGAAATCCGCGCCGATGACTTGCGCTTCAGCGAAGCAGAAGCCGCGCAATTCCTGAATCAAACGATGGGGCTTTCACTGAGCGCCGAAGACATCCACGCGCTCGAAGCGCGCACCGAAGGCTGGGTGGCGGGACTGCAACTCGCCGCGCTTTCCCTGCAAAAATCCGCCGACCCGCGCGAAGCCATCGCCGCCTTTGCGGGCAGTCACCGCTTCATTGCCGATTACCTGACCGATGAAGTGCTCTCGCGTCAGCCCGAAGCCCTGCGCGAATTTCTGCTGAAAACGTCCATTCTGGAGCGCTTCAACGCCCCGCTGTGCAATGCCGTTTTGGATGTGAGCCACGCCGAAGCGACCCTGACGGAACTGGAACGCGCCAACCTGTTCCTCATTCCGCTCGATTCCGAAGCGAACTGGCATCGCTACCATCATCTTTTTGCCGACCTGTTGCGGCGGCGGCTGGCGCAAGCCCACCCCAATGAGATTCCCGAACTGCACCGCCGCGCCGCCGCATGGCTCGAAAAGAACGGACTGCCGCTCGAAGCCGTCCGTCATTGGCTGGCGGCGGATGCGCCTGAGCGCGTGGCGGCGCTGGTGGAGCGCATCCTCAGCCAGACGTGGGGACGGGCGGAAATTCACGGGCTGGTCAAACGGGTCGAAGCCTTGCCCCAAGACGTTCTGGCGCAGCACCCCGCCCTGACCGCTTTCCTGGCGTGGACGTGGTTCTGGCTGGGCTACGATGCTGCCCGCATCCTGCCCTTGCTGGAGCGCGCCGAAAGAAACCTGAAGGACGAGCCGCAAGCCGCGCGCGCTCGCGGACGGTTTCAGGTCGTCCGCAGTTATCTCGCCCGCGCAGGAGGGAATGATTCATCCACAGCCCTGACGCTTGCCGAGCGGGCATTAACGCAACTTCCTGAAGATGATTTGCTCTGGCGCGGGTTTGCCCAACTCAACATCGCCGCTTCGGCGCATTCGATGGGGCTGGGGCTTGCCAAAGCGGAGACCGCCTACGCCGAAACGGCGCGCCTGTGCCGCGCCGCAGGCGACCTGACCACCGCCTGGATTGCCGAATGCGCCCGCGTGCAGGTGGTGCGCGAGACCGGTGACCTGCCGCGCGCCCTGGCGTTGAACCGTCAATTGCTCGATGCGCTTGAAAGCCGCGGCGCGCCTGCCCTGGCGCGCGCCTGGGCGCATGTCAATCAGGCGGGGTTGATGTACGAAATCAACGACCTGAAATCAGCCTGGCGCGAAGCGAACATTGCGCTGGAGTTGGAACAACAGGCGGGCGGCGTGCCGGATGTCAGTTTGCGGCTGTATGACGTTCTGCCCAAACTGGAAACGCTCAACGGCAGCCCTGATTCTGCCCGCAAGATGGCGGATGACCTGATGACATCCATGCAGCGCGGCGGAATCACCAACGCCATAGACCGCGCCCGCGGGCTGCGCGCCGCGTTGATGTTCAGGCTGGGCGATTGGGCGGCGTTTGAAGCCTATGCGCGGGCGTACCGTCCGCCCCAGCAGCCGCTGTTTTTCCCCTATCGGCTGGAGACTCTGCTGCAAATGCGCTACCTGACGCGGCAAAAAGCCTGGGACGAGAGCCGCCGTCTGATGCAGGAGCAGGTTCGGCTGGCGCGTGAAGCGGGGTATGTCGAATACGAAATGGAACTGCACATCGTCGGCGCGTTGATGGAACAGGCGGCGGGCAATCCATCCAGCGCCATCAAGATGCTGGAACGCGCCCTGGAGATTGGCAAAGCGGGCGGCTACGCGCGCGTCTTTCTGGATGAAGGTGAAGCGCTGCGCAGCCTGCTGGCGCAGTTCCGCAGGGAGCCTTTTGCGGCGAACCTGCTGGCGGCGTTTGGCGCGCCCGTCCATAATATTGACCAATCGGCGCTGGTTGAGCCGCTCACCGAGCGCGAGAAGGACGTGTTGAAGTGGATTGCCGAAGGCTGCTCGAACCCGGAGATTGCGGAAAAACTATATCTCTCGGTCGGCACGGTCAAGACGCACGTCAAGCACATTTACGGCAAATTGGGCGTGGATGACCGCGTGAAGGCGGCGAGCAAGGCGCGGGAGTTGGGGTTAATCAACTGACTACAGCGTAAAAAAGTTTTCGAAATTTGCCCTCACCCCACCCCTCCCCTGCAAGGGGAGGGGTAAGCCATAAAGTGGCATGAAACCCCTCTCCCAGCGGGAGAGGGGCAGGGGTGAGGGAGAATTTTTTTTCGCGCTGGCTTCTGCCTTGTAACGTCGTTTACTTCTCTCCCAAAGCGACCAACTCGCCAGAGCCGCTCATCGTTTGAGTCAGCGCAGGCGAACCCGCATACTGCACCATGCCGCTGCCGCTGATGACAACGTCCAGGCTGTCCACCGCCCAGACCAGCGCATCGCCCGTGCCATTGACGCTCACCTGCGCGTTGGATGTCTTGAGTCCTTCGGCGAGCGCATCGCCCGAACCAGAGATGCGAACCGCCAGCGAATCCGCCGCGCCGCCCAGGCGGACTTCGCCCGAACCGCTCAATTCGCAGATGACCGATTCCGCCGTCAGGTTTTCCACAATCACATTGCCTGAACCGCTGACGCGGGTTGAAAGCAACGGGGCGGCAAGATTGACGAACATCACATCGCCCGAACCGCTGACGTTGACGTTCAACGACTCCGCCGCGAAGTCTTCCACGCGCACATCCGCCGAGCCAGAAACGTCGAGCGCGCTCAGGGCGGGCAGGGTCACGCGGTAGATGAGCGTCTCGCGCTGAAAGAGGGTGGCGGGCTTTTTTGTGCCAAGCATCAGAACGCCCTGCTGCACTTCCACGTTCAATAAGGGCAGGATGTTGCCATCCGCGTCCACCGTCACGCGGAATGCATCGCCCTGTTCGATATACACCACGCCCGACGTGCTGACTCGAATCTGGTCGAAGTCGCGGGCGTCGAACGTTTGGGCTGCCATCTTTCCCGAACCCGTCACCATCTCTGGCAGGGCAATGCCGCAGGCGGAAAGGGCAAAGGCAAACACAAGCAAAGCAACAGTAAGTTTTTTCATGGTTTTTTTCTCCTTGCCGCCTAGTTTAGAACAGGGGACGACTTTCTCCATCTCCCGATGGGGGGATTTCGGCAGAAGAGAAACCTACCCCTACAAATCCCTCCATTGGGAGATGCGGGGAACATCCCGCCCGAATAAGATGGGGACATGAACGAACACCGCCTTTACCGCATCCGCCTGCGCGGCAAACTGGACCCTGAACAGGCGTCCTGGTTCCCAGAGTTGACCCACGCCCCCGCCGAAGACGGCAACACGCTCCTGGCAGGCGAACTGCCCGACCAGGCGGCGCTGATGGGCATTCTCTTCAGGGCGCACAACTTGAATTTGGAAATCCTGTCTATGGAAGTGCAGGTCAGCTGAAATGAAGAAAATTACTTCACCAAAACTCAAGCAAATGCTGAACGCGTTCCTTATCCTGCCGTTCATTGTGACCCTGACCATCATCGCAATCTATTTTGCGTTTTGGAGAACCGACCCGCTGATTCGCTTCAGCCACATGCTCTGGGTGCTTGGTTTTTGGATGATGGGAACGCTGGCAATGTTCGCCTTCCTCCTCCCTGCGCGGCGGAAAATCGGCGCGCTCGTGTACCTGATGGTCGTTTCCATTGCCGCCATTGCGCTGGCTGTCTATTTCACCCCGTTATCTCGATTTACCGACTTGTTCCCTATGCAAGCCAGCCTGACTCTGCCCGCATCGCTTGGCGCGTTGAACCTGATGACCAGTTGGCTGATTGCTTTTCGGCTGAGAAACACTTTACTATAAATTCTCCCTCGCCTCCAACCCCTCTCCCACTGGGAGATGGGCAGGGGTGAGGGAAAAAAGGAAAAAACGCATGGAAATTCTCAAATCCCTCAATCTCGGACTTCGCTTTCTGCTCGAACTCTGCATCCTCGTCATCTTCGGCTACTGGGGCTTCAAAACGGGCAGTAACGCCTTTTTAAAATTTCTGCTCGGCTTGGGCGCGCCCGTCCTGTTCGCCGTGACGTGGGGAACGTTCCTCGCGCCGAAATCCGCTAATCGGCTGGGTGAACCCTGGCTGTTCCTGCTCGAACTTGCCCTCTTTGCGCTGGCGGGCTGGGCGCTGTACAGCGCGGGCAAAGTCAGTCTCGCCGCCGCTTTCGCTGGCGTTTACATTCTCAACAAAATTCTGATGCTCGTCTGGAGACAATAACCATGGACATTAACCCAACCGCCCCCGCCGCTGCCCGCCGCGAGATTCTCATCCACGCGCCTGTCGAGAAAGTCTGGCAAATCCAATCCGACATCGAAAACTGGTCGGCATGGCAGCCCGACATCACCTCCGCCAAATTGAACGACGGTTTGAAAATGGGTTCCACCTTCCGCTGGAAGGCGCAGGGATTGACCATTATCTCGCGCCTGCACACGGTCGAGCCGCCGCGCCGCCTCGGCTGGACGGGCGTCGCCCTCGGCATGAGCGCCATCCACAACTGGCGATTTGAAGCGCGCGGAGACGCCACCCTCGCCGTCACCGAAGAATCGCTTTCGGGCTGGCTCACCCGCCTGATGTTGTTCTTCGACCCGCGCTTCCTGGAAAAATCGCTCGAAGCCACGTTGCAGCGGCTGAAAGACAAGGCGGAAGCCTGAGCATGTACAATCGGCGCAGGAGTACAACCCATGACCATCCACATCCGCCCCGAAACCCCCGCAGACGCCCCCGCCATCTTCCACGTCCATCAACGCGCCTTTGGGCGCGACAACGAAGCCCGGCTGGTGAACAAACTACGCGGCGAAAACGCCATCACCCTCTCTCTGGCTGCCCAGATGGACGAAGCCATCGTCGGGCACATTCTCTTTTCGCCCGTCACCATCCGCGATAGCGAGACCGAATGGCAGGCGCTTGGGCTGGGGCCGGTGGCTGTCCTGCCAGAGTTTCAGAATCAGGGCATTGGCTCCAAACTCATCCGCGCCGGGCTGGCGGAACTGAAAATGCGGGGGCATGGCGTTGTCATTGTGTTGGGGCACGCTGAATACTATCCGCGCTTTGGCTTCCAGCCCACCCAGCCCTTCGGCATTCGCTGGGAAATTGACGTGCCCGCCGAAGTCTTCATGCTGACCGAACTCACCCCCGGCGCCCTGCGCGGCAGGCGCGGCGTGGTGCGCTATCACCCCGCCTTTGCGGATGTCTAACCTCCCATGAACCTGCGTCCCCTGCTCGAAGAATTGCGCGCCGCGCAAAACCTGCCTGCCCTGGCTGGTTTTATCGCCAGCCGCGAGTCTGTCCTGGTGGCAGATGTCACCGGCGCGCGCCGCGCCGACCAACCCGGCAACCTGCTCACCCTGGCAGATTTCTTCCAAATCGGCTCCAACGCCAAAGCCATGCTTGCCGCCGTCTGCGCCGCGCTGATTGACGAAGGCAAACTCTCCTGGGAGACCACCCCCGCCGAATGTTTCCCCGAACTTGCGGCGGGGATGCGCCCCACCTATCGCCGCATCACGCTGGAGATGCTGCTCTGCCACCGCGCCGGTCTGCCCCCCTACACCGATACCGACGACCCCGATTTCATCCTGCCCGATTTCGCCGACCTGCCGCCCCAGGCGCACCCCGCCCGCTTTGCCGCCTTCCTGCTCCAGCATATTCCGCCCGCCCCGCAAGACGCCGCGCACTATTCCAACGCGGGCTACAGCCTGGCGGCGGCAATGGCAGAACGCGCCAGCGGCGTGGACTGGCAAATCCTGCTCCGCCAGCGCATTTTTGACCCGCTGGGTATTCAGGCGTATGCCGGGCGCGAACACCCCGCCCGCATCTTGCCCAACCAACCCTGGGGGCATTTGCCCAACCCGCAAGGCGGATACGACCCCCAGCCGCCCAATCAGCCGCTTATTCCGCCCTGCCTGGCGCCCGCCGGGGATGTCTGCCTGCCTGCTTTGGCGTATGCCCGCTTTTTGCAAATGCAATTGCGCCTGCTGCAAGACCCCCGCCCCGCCTTTGCCCCTCTGCATCACCGGGGCGAAGCGGGAATTGGCGCGGGCTGGGGCGTTAACCCCCTGCGCGGGCTGGAATTGCTCGGCTTGTTCAGCCTGCACGCGGGTTCCACCGGCAACTTTTTCGCCTTAGCCGCCCTTTCCCATTCTCACCACCTGGCGTTTTGCCTGCTCACCAATGCGGGCGTGCCCGAACTGACCTCTGCCCTCAAACGCCTGCTCGCCGAATGGTTTCAACCCTGACCCGCCCATGCTCCCCGACCTGAACAACCTCTACCAAAACCTGCATCAGCGCCTGCGCGCCTTCATCCTGCGCCGCGTCAGCGACGAAGCCGCCGCCGAAGACATTTTGCAAGACGTCTTTCTCAAAATCCACACCCGCCTCGCCAGCCTGCAAAACCACGACCGCCTGGAAGCCTGGGTGTACCAGATTGCCCGCAACGCCATCATTGACTACTACCGCCGCGCCCGCCCGCTCACCGACCTGAGCGATGACCTGCCCCTGCCCGCCGATGAAGACCCCGACCCCGCCGCCGCCCTCGCCCTCTCCCTGCGCGAAATGGTCGAAGCCCTGCCCGAACCCTACCGCCAGGCGCTCCTGCTGACCGAGTTTGAAGGACTCAGCCAGGTGGAACTGGCAGAACGCCTGGGCATTTCGCTTTCGGGGGCAAAATCGCGCGTTCAGCGCGCCCGCCAAAAGGTCAAAGATGCCCTGCTCACCTGCTGTCACATCGAATTTGACCGCCGCGGGCGCGTGCTGGACTATTGGGAACACTGTTGCTGCTGCGCCGCCTGATTTGCGTCTTTTTTGCCGAACCTCCGTCAATCAAAGTGAAAATCAACCCCGGAGGCTCCCATGTTCCCCATCTCCTTCTTACTCAACACCCTCGCGCAAGTCTGGACGACCTTTTTGCACAACTGGTTCTACCTGCTCATCAGCATCCTCATCGCCACCCTGCTCAAACTCTACCTGAATAGCGACACCCTGTCCGCCTGGCTCAAACGCTATCGCCGCGCTGGCGTTTTGGGCGCCACCGCCGCCGCCGTTGCCACCCCGCTGTGCTCGTGCGGCACCACCGCCGTCCTGCTCGGCATGATGGCAGGCGCCATGCCCTGGGCGCCCATTGTCGCCTTCATGGTTGCTTCGCCGCTCACCTCGCCGCAAGAACTGGTTTACAGCGCCGGGCTGTTCGGCTGGAAATTCGCCTGGGCGTTCTTCCTCGCCTCCATTTTTTTGGGATTACTCGGCGGATTAATCGCCTCCGCCGCCGAAGCGCGCGGCTGGCTCGCGGGTCAATCCCGCGTCCCGGCGCAAAGCGGACTGACCCTCAACGTGCTGACCG
>CAZNCT010000002.1:23055-42347 GCA_964571615.1 uncultured Anaerolinea sp.
CGAACTGCTTGCCAACGGCAAAACCCTGCTGGGCTTGTTCTTTGCCTTTGCCTTCATCGGCTACCTGCTCAACGGGCTGATTCCCGCCGCCTGGCTGCCCGCCCTGTTTGGCGAAGGGCGCGCCTACGGCATTCCCCTCGCCGCCACGCTGGGTCTGCCCTTCTACATCAACACCGAAGCCTCCCTGCCGCTGGTGCGCGCCATGCTGGATGGCGGCATGAGCGAAGGCGCGGCGCTGGCATTCCTCATCACCGGCGCGGGCACCTCCTTTGGCGCGGTTGCCGGAGCGCTCGCCATTGCCCGCTGGCGCGTCATCGCCATCGTCATCGGCACCCTCTGGCTCGGCGCGGTAACAGCGGGCTGGCTCTACAACCTGCTGGCGTTCTAAATCCAATTTTGGTAACAACCCGCGCATTCTCGAAACACACGCGGTTTTACAGGATGAAAGGATATAAGGATAGCGGCTTGTTTTGCAAGGTCAATTTCATCCTTTTATCCTTCCATCCTGTTTGGTTTTGTAAAGGGTAGTGTCTCTGCCCTTTGCCAGGCAGATTTTGGATGCACTCTCAGCACAGCCCCTGGTGCTGGTCATGGATGGTAGCCAGATTGGACGCGGGTGCATGGTCTTGATGGTCAGTGTGCTATACCAAAGCAAAAAAATACCGCTCCTCAATCTATGAGGAGCAGTATCAGATGGCGCTGTTGAAGTGTGGGAAGCGTGTTTATGCCACCGCCGGGCGGAACTTATACCCGTACACAATTACCCCGCGCTCGTCGCCGTCGTTGCGCATTTTGCGCGTCACCATCTCCACCGGCATCCCGATTTCGATGGGTTGGTCGCCCAGGTCGGTCAGTTGGGCTGTCACAACAGGGCCTTCATCCAATTTAACCAGAGCGATTGTGTAGGGAGCAGCGTCATCGTACCCGCTTGGGGCTTCGTAGATAGTGGTATAAGAATAGACCTCGCCTTTGCCGCTAAAGGCAAAAGTGGTCTTGGCTTCGCCGCCGCACTCAGGGCAGACATCGCGGGGCGGGAAAATCTTGACTTCACAATGCGGGCAAACTTCGCCCACCAGGCCGTATCGTTGTGCTTTTAATCGCCAATGGCGCGGAATTTCCATAAGTCATCTCCTTGTTCAAACCTGATTCTATCCCGCTGGTCTATCAAGAACTATCACGCTTCCAGTTTGCTCAAAATGTGGGTGACCGCGGTGGAGGCTGGCCCGCCCAGGGATTGAATCATCCCGTAGCGGATTCCGCTTAACTGGTTGGCGCCCGCCTCGCCCCGCAACTGGGCCGCCGCTTCGACGGCCTGGACAACGCCCGCAGCGCCGCCCGGGTTGCCGCGTGCCTTCAGTCCGCCCATTGTGGCGCAGGGCAGTTTGCCGTTCAGGCCAATTGCGCCTTCAGCGGCCATCTTCCAGCCCAGGCCGCGTGGGGCAAACCCGGCTGATTCGAGCGAGAGCGCCGCAAAAATGCTGAAGGCGTCATGATATTCAAAAAAGCCTATCTGTTCGAGTGAGATTTCGGCCTGGCGCAAGGCTTTGGCTGTCGAAATTTGCACCGACTCAAAGTGCAGCAGGTCGTGACGGTCGTGCAGGGCCAGCATATCGGTTGCAATGGCCGAACCAGCAATTCCCACCAGCGGATGCGCAAAGCCACGAGGCAGTAGCGAGCGGCGGGTCAGGACGACCGCCGCAGCCCCATCGGCCAGAGGGGCAACATCAAACAGATTGACCGGCGTGCTGACCATTTCGGCCCGCTCGTATAAATCTTTCTTGATGGCTTTTTGGAACATTGCCTTGGGGTTGCCCGCGCCATGGGCGTGTGCTGCAAGTGCAAAGCCGGCCAGCCCGTCGGCAGGGACGTGGTACTCGTGCAGATAGCGGCGCATCAGCAAGGCCGCCTGCCCGGCGGGGGTCAGGCCTTGCACGGCCTCGTAATCGCTATCGGATGTAGTGGCCAGGGCGGCCTCGTTTTCCGAGCCGACGACATCGGTCATTTTCTCGAGGCCCACCACCAGGGCGACATCTACCAGGCCGCTTTTCACAGCCAGATACCCCTGACGCAGGGCAGCGCCGCCCGAAGCCCCGGCGGCCTCAATGGTTGCCGCTTCAATACCGCGCATCGCGGCAAAATCGGCCAACAATACGCCCAGGTGTGCCTGGCGCGACAGGTTAGGGGCAAACATATTGCCGACAAACAGGGCCTGTGGCTTCAGCCCGCCTGCATCGGCAATCGCTGCGCGCATGGCTTCAATTCCCAATTCGCGCAGGCCAATTCCCCAATGCTCGTTAATAGTTGTTTGCCCAATTCCAGCAATGATGACTTCAGTCATGTCTACTCCGTGAAAAGGAGATAAGTAAACGGGTACCTGTTTACTTATCTACCTGTTTACTTCATCGTAATTTTCCCGCGATAGCGCGCATAGGTGGCGTAATCAATTTCGGTGCGCCGGGCGATGTAATCCTGGGTTTTGGTGGCGAGACCCTGGCGGACGGTGATTTTGTCGGTGACGGTGATGTCGAAGGCGTCGGAGCCTGCGCCAGAGCCGAAGGAGGCCAGCAAGATGCGGTCGCCGGGTTTGGCGATGTCAAAAATGGCGGTCAGCCCGATGATGGCCGCGCCCGAGTAGGTGTTGCCGATGACCGGTACGAGCAGGCCCGGCGCGATTTGCTCTGGCGTGAAGCCGAGCATTTGCGCTGCGCGCTGCGGGAATTTGGTGTTGGGCTGGTGGAAAACCGCCCAGGTGTAATCTTTGGCGGTGGTGCCAAGTTCTTCCATCAGCGTTTTAGAGGAGGAGGTCACGTGTTGAAAGTAAGCCGGTTCGCCGGTGAAGCGCACGCCGTGTTCGGGGTATTTCTGGTATTCGCGCCGCCAGAAGTCGGGGGTATCGGTGACGTAGGAGTAGGAGGCGTTGATGGTGGCGAGGGCGTTTTCGGCGGGGCCGATGATGAAGGCCGCGCCCCCGGCGGCGGCGGTGTATTCCAGCGCGTCTCCGGGTTTGCCCTGGGCGGTGTCCATGCCAATCGCCATGGCGTAGTCGGCCATGCCAGAGCCGACAAAGCCCATTGCGGCGACCATGGCTTCTGTCCCGGCTTTGCAGGCGAATTCCCAGTCAGCTGCCTGGACGTGCGGCACCGCGCCGAGGGCTTCGGCCACCACCGTGGAGGTCGGTTTGACGGCGTAGGGGTGCGATTCCGAGCCGACCCAGATGGCGCGCAGGTCGGAGGGCTTAATCTGCCCCCGTGCCATGGCGTTGCGGGCGGCTTCGATGGACATGGTAATCACGTCTTCATCGAGGCCGGGCACGGCTTTTTCTTTGACCGGCAAGGCGGCCTTGCCCCCGGCCCAGACGCGGGCAATCTCTTTGGCCGCGATGCGGTAGCGGGGAACGTAAGCCCCGTAGCCGACAATGCCGACGGGGCGGGTGGGTTTAAGAAGGGTGTTGTTGGGCATGGGTTGTCCTTTGGGTATTTTGCTTGCGTGTGTGAGGGTGAGCACGGAGATATGTAAACACGTAAACGTAAACACGGAAACACGTATTTTGGGTTTCCCTGTTTCCCGTTTTACCTGTTTCCCTGTTTCCCTGCGTACTCTTTCACCAGCTCTTCCGCCCGGTCAATGCGCACGGTTTTTTCGGCCACCATCTGCGCGGCGACTTTTTCAATCAACTCGCCAGATGCGCCCGCCGCAATGGCAACCTGCCGGGCGTGCAGCGACATGTGTCCGCGCTGGATGCCTTCGGTGGCGAGGGCGCGCAGGGCGGCCAGGTTTTGCGCCAGCCCCACCGAGACGATGATTTCGGCCAGTTCCGATGCGGTTTTGACGCCCATCAGCCGGATGGCGGCTTTTGCGGCGGGATGGACTTTGGTGGCCCCGCCGATGATTCCCACGGCCATGGGCATTTCCAGCGTCCCGACCAGATTCCCGTCCGAATCCTTGTTCCATGTCGAAAGGCTGGTATAACGCCCGGAGCGGGCGGCGTAGGCGTGCGCCCCGGCTTCGATGGCGCGCCAGTCGTTGCCGGTGGCGAGAACGACCGCATCCACGCCGTTCATAATGCCTTTGTTGTGGGTGGCGGCGCGGTAAGGGTCGGCGGCGGCGAAAGCGTAGGCGGCGATGATGCCATCGCGCACCGTTTCGCCAGTGTATGGCGGGATTCCATCCCGCCCCACGATTTCCAGTTCTGAAACCGGGATGGTGCAGCGCGCCCGGGCAATGCGCCTATCGGCCAGGTTGGATAGAATCCGCAGGTGAACCTTTCCGCCGGTGATGGCCTCGATTTTCGGCGCGAGACGCTCGCAGGCGGTATTGACGGCATTTGCGCCCATCGCATCGCGCACATCGTAGATGAGATGAACGACCAGGAAGCCGCCAATCGGCGAATCTTCGAGGATGCGCACTTCCAGGTCGCGCGCGCCGCCGCCAAATTTTTTGAGAATTGGGTCAATTTCATCGGCTTCGGCCAGCAGTTCGGCTTTTTTCTCGTAGATTTTGAGTTTGGCTTCGTGCAGGTTGGTGATGTGAATGACCTGCATCTGCCCAATCATCAGCGGGTCGCTGGTGGTGGCGGTAAATCCACCCCCGGCGCGGGCCAGTTTTGCCATGAAGGAGGCACCCGCCACAACCGAAGGCTCCTCCACAGCCATGGGAACCAGCACTTCGCGGCCATTGACGATGAAGTTCAGGCCAATGCCCAGGGGCAGGCTGTGCAGGCCAACCACGTTTTCAATCATGTGGTCGGCAGATTCAGCGGTGAGTCCGCCGGTTTGCCAGGGCGCGGCCTCGGGGAGTTCGATTCCGGCAGAATCGGCCACTTTTTGGCGGCGCTCATCCAGGGTCAGGTTATAAAATCCGGGGATGCGGGAAGAGGTCATGAGGTTCCTTTACGATTTTTACTTTACAACTATTCTACAACTGCCTTCTGGCAAAACCTATCAACTTGTCCAAATCGGACGTGTAGGGTAGAATATTTTTCAGAAGGAGAGAGACATGCTTCTGACGCGGCAGCAGTTAGAAGAACGTTTAATTGCTTTACACCAGGCCAGCCTGACGCTGGTAGATGACATATCCCTCGAATCTTTGCTTGAGCGCATTGCTTCGGTGGCCTGTGAACAGGCCGATGCGCGCTATGCCGCCTTGGGGGTCCTGGATGACAGTGGGCGGCTGAAAAAATTTATTTCGGTTGGCATGAGTGATGATGAAATCAGGCGCATTCCGCACCCGCCGATGGGGCGCGGGCTGCTTGGGGCGTTGATGAATACGGATGAAACCCTGCGGGTTGCAGATATTCAGTCTGATTATCGCAGTGTTGGGTTTCCGCAGAATCATCCGCACATGCGCTCTTTTCTGGGGGTGCCCATTCGTTATGGCGAGACCCAACTCGGCCAGATTTACCTGACCGAAAAGCTGGATGCGCCCGAATTTACCCGTGACGATGAGCATTCAGATGCTTGCGGCCTATGCCGCAGTGGCGATTCACAACGCTCATCTCTACGACGACCTGAGGGAGCGTGACCGCGCCCTGACCCGCCGCAATCAAGATTTGGCTCTTTTGAATAATATTGCCGAGACCCTGACGTCTTCGTTGCAACTTGACCAGATTTTGAACCAGACTCTGGCGCAGGTGATGGAGTATCTCAAGGTCGAAGCGGGCGAAATTTTCTTGCTCGAAGAAGATAAAAAAACCTTGCGGATGGCCCTGCATCGCGGCCAGGCCTCCGATGCTTTTTGGGCCCGCGACCGGATGCAGGTCGGCGAGGGAATTATCGGCCTGGTAGCCCAAACCGGCGAACCGATTGTCAGTCATGACCTGGCTCATGATACCCGCTATTTGCGCCCGGCTGTGGTGCAGGCTGGTTTTCGCCAGATGGCTTGCATTCCGCTCACTTCCAGCGGAAATACGATTGGGGTTCTAAGCGCTGTGACGCGCAGCAATCTGCCGATTGATGACCATGATGTGCAGTTGGTGACGGCAGTTGGTAACTGGGCTGGTCTGGCAATTGAAAATGCGCGCCTGCATAATGATGCCCGCCGCCTGGCCGTGCTGGAAGAACGCGACCGTATCGGCATGGATTTGCACGATGGCATCATTCAGTCTATTTATGGGGTTGGCCTGGTGCTTGAACACGCCCGCTTGCTGGCCGACGAAGACCCCAAACAGGCTGCCGAGCGTATTCAGCAGGCCATCAATAATCTCAATCACACCATTCGTGATATTCGCACTTACATTTTAGATTTGCGCCCGCGCCAGCTGGGGGATGAGAACCTGCTCGATGGCCTGCGCCGCCTGACTCTTGAGTTCCGTGCCAATACGCTGGCTGAAGCCAACCTGACCGGTGCTCCTGAAGATGTGGCCGACCTGCCGAAGAGCCATTCGCTGGCGCTTTTCCACATTTGCCAGGAAGCCCTGGCCAACGCCGCCAAACATGCCGCCGCCAAAAAGGTCGAAGTCAGCGTCTGGCGCACCCCAGAGCGGGTCATGCTTGAAATTCGAGACAACGGCAAGGGCTTTGACATGCAAAAGATGAGCATGACCCTCGGACATGGTCTCTCAAACATGCACACCCGCGCTCACCAGGTGGGCGGTGACGTGGAACTGTGCTCGGTGCTTGGCGAGGGAACTTCCATCCTGGTTTGGGTTCCCAACAGCAAAAGCCATTAACCTGCTGTTAATCTCAATCTTTCGTTTAGGAATGCCCAAATTCGAGGTTTCACAGGCGGCCAGAGTGGTTGATTTGGCCGCCAAATTTTTTAACGTATATGCGCCGTAATTTGGCTTTTTTGTCGCTCAGGCCCTATATCTGGGGGCGCCTTGCGATTTGCGATCCTTTTTTGGCTGAAACACTTGTTCTGTTTCTCGGCTTTCCCGCGCAAGCGAATTTGGCAGGTTCTTTAAGGTTTCACCACCTTAAAAAAAATAATCTTTTTAAGGTTGCGTAGGTTTGACGTGTGGCAGAGTCGCCTGTCTTCTGCTAGAATGTGAACAGTCGAACGTGGCCTGCCCACCTGCCACAGACTCCCTGAGAAATACTGCGTACAAGAATAAATTTTCTGCGCCCTCTGCGAAGAATGCAGAGGGTTCAGTTCCCCACATCTTATTGACAGGAGCAATGCATGAATACAGAACAGGCCTGGCAATCAGTACTTGGACAACTCCAAATGGAAATGCCGCGCGCGTCTTTCGACACCTGGGTGCGTGACAGTCAACTGCTCAAAGTGGAACAGGGACTGGCCACTGTTGGCGTTCGCAACGCCTATGCGCGTGACTGGCTGGAGAAGCGTCTGCTGGGTACGGTTGCTCAACTGCTTTCTGAAACTTTCAACCGACCGATGGATGTGGAATTTGTCGTCAGCAATGGGCGCGACACCCGCGTCGATTTCGAGGCCGCCCACGAGGAAGCCGATGAATCTGAATCAAGCGCCCAGCCTGCCGCGCCGCGTCATACCCTGCTCAACCCGCGTTATACGTTTGATACCTTTGTCGTTGGGCCAAACAGCCGCCTGGCACATGCCGCTGCCCTGGCGGTCGCCGAGAAGCCAGCCCGCGCCTACAACCCGCTTTTCCTGTATGGCGGGGTTGGGCTCGGAAAAACCCACCTGCTGCACGCGATTGGCAATGCCTGTCATGCGCGTGGCCTGCGTGTCTTGTATGTTTCTTCTGAAGAATTTACCAACGACCTGATTAATGCCATCCGCACCCACACCACCCAGGCTTTTCGTGAGAAGTACCGCTCAATTGATGTCTTGCTGATTGACGACATCCAGTTTATTGCGGGCAAAGAATCAACCCAGGAAGAATTCTTCCATACTTTCAACACCCTGCACGGGCAGGATAAGCAAATTATCGTCTCGTCTGACCGCCCGCCCAAGGCCATGGTCACGCTGGAAGACCGATTGCGTTCGCGCTTCGAGTGGGGCCTGACTGCCGACATCCAGGCCCCCGACCTGGAGACCCGCACGGCCATTTTGCGCTACAAGGCCGAAAAACTGGGGCGTCAGGTGCCAGATGAAGTCATGGATTTGATAGCCCGCCGGGTGCAATCCAACATTCGTGAACTGGAAGGCGCCCTCAACCGCATTGTGGCTTTTTCAGACCTGAGCGGCGCTCCGCTGACCGCCAAACTGGCCGAAACCGCCCTGATTGACCTGTTGCCGCAGAGCCGCAACATCCAGCCTGCCAAATTGATTGAGCTGGTGGCTCGCGCCTGGAACACCTCGGTAGATGACCTGCTTGGGCGCGACCGCTCGCAGAAAGTTGCCGAGCCCCGTCAGGTAGCGATGTACCTGTTGCGGCAGGAAACCGACGCCTCTCTGCCTCAGATTGGCGAAGCCCTGGGCGGGCGTGACCATACCACCGTCATGTACGCCATCGAAAAAATCAGCGATGTCATCGAGCGTGATGACCGCCTGCGCAACCGGGTCAAACAAATTCGTGACCAGTTATACGGCCAGGCTGTGGCAGTCTAAATTGCTGTAACGACTGAGAAGCAAGAAGAGGAAAGAGCCGCTATCTTTCCTCTTCTTGCTTTTGGGCCTGTCTATCAAAAATGGCGTACAATAGCGCATTAGCCCTCAATTTTTGGAGATTTTCGTGATTCCTGGCCTGGATGGTCTGCGCGCCATTGCTTTTCTTTTTGTTCTGCTCGTCCACACCGATTATTTCCTCTTCGGCTGGACGGGCGTTTTGCTTTTTTTTGTCCTTTCGGGCTTTTTGATAACCGATATCTTGCTGCGCATGAAAGAGAGCCTGGCGCCGCAGGCCTTCTTTTTGAAGTTCTACGGGCGGCGTTTTTTGCGCATCTTCCCGCTTTATTATTTTTACCTGTTTGGTATGTTGGGGGTCACGGCTGTTTTTCTGGCCCTGCAATACCGTGAAAATTACATGCTGCTCTATCAGCAGCAATTACCCTATGGCCTGCTCTATATCTACAATTTTTTCCATGCCAGCGCCGGGTATGTCGAATCACGTTTTTTGACCCATTTCTGGTCGCTTTCGGTTGAGGAGCAGTTTTACATCTTTTGGCCGCTGGTTATCTTCCTGACCCCGCGAGAAAAACTCAAGACCGTCTTCCTGGCGGCTATTGTTTCGGGGCCGCTCTTGCGCGCGCTCACCGGGTTTCTTTTCAATAGCGGCGCTTTCCCGGGGCTGTACCCCAATGCGGCAGTGGGGGTCTATGTTTTGCCTTTCTCGCACATTGATGCGTTTGCCCTGGGCGCCTATATCAGCCGCTTTGAGATTCCCAAAGCCCGTCTGCAACTCGTTCTGATGGCTTTTCTCTTACCGGCTCTTGGGCTGGGTTCTGAATGGGTCTTGCGTGGTCAGGTGGAATATTTCTCTTCACTCGGCTATCAGTACCCGCTGGGCAATGCCTTGCGTCACATTTGGGGCTATTCGCTCATCGACTATACTTTTGCGCTGGTCATTTACTGTGTGGTACGTGAGAAAATGTGGCTGCGCTGGCTCGAATGGCCGCCTTTGCGTTACCTGGGCAAAATTTCTTATGGCTTATATGTTTACCACTTTGCCATGACCTGGTTTGCCAGCCGCATTGTGTACGACCTGTGGGAAATTCCATTTGTCGAAGGCAAGCCGCTGGTGCTGGTGCTGACTTTTTTGATGACACTTGCGCTGGCCGCGCCTACCTACCGCTGGCTCGAAAATCCAATCTTGCGCCTGAAAGACCGCTGGTTTGCGCTCAAACCCAACTGAAACGACTTAGCCCGCTTTGAAAATATGAGTCAGGATGGTGGCGCCACTGCCGCCGATGTTTTGGGCCATGCCAATTTGGGCATCGGGTACCTGGGTGGGGCCGCATTCACCGCGCAATTGCTGGACAACCTCCACAATCTGATACATGCCGGTTGCCCCCACCGGATGCCCGCGGGCTTTTAAGCCACCCCGGGTACAGATGGGCACCCGTCCCGTCACCTGTATCTCGTTATCGAGGCCCAGCCGGGGCCCCTGGCCGCGTTCGGCAAAGCCGCAGGCTTCCAGCGAGAGGGCCGACATAATCGAGAAGGCATCGTGCAGTTCAAAGACGTCAATATCGGCAGGTGTCAGACCGGCTTGGGCATAGGCCTGCTTTGAAGACAGGTAAGCCGCTGAAAGGAAGAGCGGTTCGCGCCGGTCATGAATGGCAATGCTATCGGTCGCAGCCCCACTGCCTGCGACCAGGATGCGTTTCTTCTCCCCGCGCACTTTTTCTGCCGGGACAATTAAGGCCGCCGCCGCGCCATCGCCAATCGGCGAGGCATCCAGCAAATTGACCGGACTGGCGACCATGCCCGAGCGTTCATATTGCTCCAGGCTAATTGGCTCGTGTAAACGCGCATAGGGGTTGTGAATTGCGTTGGCGTGGGCGTTGATGCTGAAGGGGGCAAAATCGGCATGTTTCCAGCCGTACTCATGCATGTAGCGGCGCATGACCAGAGCGTTAAGACCCACAAATGAGACACCCTGCTCCACTTCATAATCAGCATCGGCGGCAGTTGCCAGCGCGGCAGTTACCTCGCGCCCCGATTTGTCGGTCATTTTCTCGACCCCAATCACCAGCGCCGAATCAATCTCGCCCGACCCGACAGCCATGATACCGGCCCGGAAAGCCGCTGCCCCCGAACCGCAGGCCGCCTCGACCTTGAACGCTTCAGCGCCGCGCAGACCGAGCCAATCGGCAATCAGCGTCCCGAGTTGATTTTGTCCGCTAATCAGCGGTGAGAGCATGTTACCGACATACAGGGCTTCAGCCGTTTCACGGCCAGCATCTTGCAGGGCGGCAAGAGCGGCCTCGAAAGCCAGGTCTTTCAGGGACTTCTGCCAGTGTTCGTCCACAACCGTTTGCCCGATGCCGAGAATGGCAAGTTCACGCATAATTTTCTCCATGTAGGGGGTGCATCGTATTTGTTTCTCTCGATTATTGTAATCGCTGAATCTGTCAGGAACTCTCGAAATTCGTAGCACAGATGCGCCCGGTTCTGTTCACCCAGCCCGGAACGCTTGATGCCAGAAAATCTTTTTTCTGCCAAAAGCGGAAGTTATAATAGCGCCATGTCAAAACAAACCTGGACCGCCACCGTTTGTGAATATCTCGAACAAAGCGGCGAAATCGGCGCGCAGACAGCCCAATTTTTGCGTGAGCGCCAAACCCCGGTAACGTTTGAAAAAGACCGCCCCGCCGTTGGCGCGGCCTGGACGCCCTGGCGTTCGGTCAAAATCAATGCTTTGCATTTCAGCCCTGAAAAAATAGACCACCCGCGCCTGCTCAGCCTGGTTGTGCATGAAGTACGTCATTTACAGCAAGGCTTTTTCACTGCGCTTTCAGTGTATGGCGAACTGGACGCCTGGCAGGTCGATTTCAACTTTCAAAAAGCACTCACCGGTCAATACCCAACGGCAGAAATCGCCGAATTATGCGCCCTGCCGTTGGTATTCGACCGCCAGGTTTTAGAGCGCGCCCGCGCGCTGATGCAGGCCTATGCTGGTAAAGGCTATCGCATCGACCTGTTGCCGCTCTACCCGCTGCCACGCGAAATTCGCTACTGGCTGACGAGAAAATAACCCCGCTAATCTCCATCAATTTGTAGCATCAGTTCATCTCCCTGTGCTTGCACCGGCTGTGCGCCCCGGCCTCGAATCAGCACCTGCCAGGCCCCCGGCGCGCCAACGCGGGTGATTTTCAGGTCTGCCCCATGCCGCTCGGCGCGAAACGTAACGCAGATGCGCCCGGCGCTGTCTGGCACGCTCACTTCCAGGCGTGCTCCATCTCGAATGTTGAAAACGTGCAGGGTCAGGCCCTCAGCGTAGTCATAATCGGGGCGGTCATCGCGCGACCCAACCGGAATGATGCTGTTCTCGCGCACCCACAGCGGAATGGAAAGATAATCCACCTGTTCGCGCCGCCAACTGCCGCCTGTCACCGTTTCGTCACTCAAAAAATGTGTCCATTTCCCCGCGGGCAGGTAATACTCCACCCAACCATCCTCGCGGAACACCGGCGCTACCAGCAGTGAGTCTCCAAGCATGTACTGGCGGTCAAGCCCCTCGCAGGCCGGGTCAGCCGGGAAGCCCAGCATCATCGCCCGCAGCATTGGCAAGCCTTCCTGGTGGGCTTGCAGTGCCGCCCGGTACAGGTACGGCATCAGGCTGGCCTTCAGGCGCGTAAATTTTGCCAGCACGGCCACGGCTTCATCGTCATACAACCAGGGCACGCGATAAGACGAACTGCCGTGCAGGCGGCTGTGCGAGGAGAGCAGGCCAAAGGCGCACCAGCGCTTATAAACCGCCGCCGAGGCCGTTTGTTCAAAACCGCCAATATCATGACTCCAGAATCCAAAGCCCGAAAGATGCAGCGACAAACCACCGCGCAGGCTTTCGGCCATCGATTCAAACGTTGCGGTGCAATCCCCTCCCCAATGCACAGGGAATTGCTGTCCGCCGCTGGTGGCCGAGCGCGCAAACACCACCGCATCACCTGCGCCCCGCCTGGCCCTGACCGCCTCGAAAACGGTCTGGTTATACAGAAACGAATAATAATTGTGCATGCGCTGCGGGTCTGAGCCATCAAACCAGGCCACATCGGTTGGGATTCGCTCCCCAAAATCGGTTTTGAAAGCGTCCACGCCCAACGCCATCAGCGCATCCAGCTTTTCAGCAAACCAGGCCCGGGCCGCCGGGTTGGTAAAATCCACAATCCCCATGCCTGCCTGCCACATATCCCACTGCCAGACCGAGCCATCGGGCCGCCGAAGCAGGTAGCCTGCCGCCGCGGCCTCATCGAACAACACCGACCGCTGGGCAATGTAGGGGTTAATCCACACGCAAATTTTTAGCCCGCGCTCATGCAGACGCGCCAGCATGCCCGCCGGGTCGGGGAAAACGCGCCGATCCCAGACAAAATCTGTCCAGTTAAACTCGCGCATCCAGAAACAATCGAAATGAAAGACACTCAGCGGAATACCACGTTCGGCCATGCCGTCAATCATGCGCGTCACGGTGGCCTCGTCATAATTGGTCGTAAACGAAGTCGAAAGCCAAAGCCCAAACGACCAGGCCGGGGGCAGCGCCGGTCGGCCTGTCAGGGCGGTGTAGCGCGCCAAAACTTCAGCCGGGGTTGGGCCATAAATCACAAAATAATCCAGGCTTTCGCCGGAGACGCTGAACTGCACACGCTCCACCTTCTCTGAACCCACCTCCAGCGAGACCTGCTCAGGATGATTGATGAAGACCCCATAGCCGCGATTGGTCAGGTAAAAGGGGATGTTTTTATAAGCCTGCTCACTGCTCGTGCCGCCGTCCTCGTTCCACAGGTCAATCACCTGTCCGTTTTTTACAAACGGCGTAAAACGCTCTCCCAGGCCATAAACATTTTCGCCGACGCCCAAATCGAGTTGTTCGTGGATGTACCGTCCGCCGGGCGTATCGACAAAACCCAGGGCGCGCCACCCGCTGCCGGTCAGTTTCCCGGCCCCAGCGTGGAACGTGACTCCCCACGAGTCGCCGCGCGCTACTCGAACCGTTAGCCCGCCCGAGGTCAGTTCCGCCGCCGAGTCGTTTATCTCAATCCTGGGCGTTAGCGGCTTCTCAAAAATTTCAAATTGTGGCTGGGGTGTTTTGCCGCCCTTGTGGTGCACCGCCTGCACACGGATAACCCCCTCCATCGGCGCCGAGTAGCGCACCGTCAGCATGGGCAGGTTGAGCGTATCGCCGCGCTGGGTGATGCGTTTGGTGGGTGCGTAAACGGTCAGCGAGCGGCCATCCGATTCAACGTCGTAGGCCTGGGCGGCATAATGGGCCTCATAGCCCTTGCGGATTTGCCAGTATCCATCGGTGAATTTCATACAGGTATCCTTTCGGTGCGGGTGCAAAAATGTGAGAACAGCGTTTCAGGGTTGTCTAAAAACCGCCAGCGCCGGCAAGGCGCGGCCTTCAAAGTCAAACAAAGCCTGGTTCTCCCACGGAGAGCCAGCCTCATAATCATCCTGGGCATGGGTGGCAATCCATTCGCCGCCCCAGTAAAACACACCCGCGCCCAGTCCGTCTGGCACACTGCGGGTCATCTCAAAGACTGCCTGCAAAAAAGCCGCCTGGCCCTCAGGGCTGGCCGGGTAGCCTTCGGCCAGTTGTTCTGGCAGGCCAATCACATTGCCGGTCTTATCCTTCCAGTCCAGCGTAAACGGGTACGAAGTTTCGACCACCATCACCGGCTTGCGGTAGCGGATAGCCATATCCGCCAGATTGGCGCGCATCCTCTCGAGCGGCCCGTGCCATTTTGGGTAATACGACAGGCCAATCAGGTCAAAATCGACCTGCTGCTCGGCCAGACCATCGAAAAACCAGCGCATTTCAGCGTTTTCGGCACTGGCAATATGAATCATCACCCGGGCTTCCGGGTGCGCGGCCCGCGCCCCGGCCACACCGGCGCGCACGAATCCGCCGAATTGATTCCATTGGGCCGCATTGCGCGGCGTGGACATATCGACATACCCTTCGGGCCATAACATGCCATGAACAATTTCATTGCCAATCGCTACCATATCGGGCGGGGTTCCTTGCTCAACCAGCGATTTAACCACCTCGTAGGTGAAGTCATAGATTGCCTGGTTCAGTTCGGCCACGCTCAAACCCTGCCAGGCGGCAGGTTTGGTTTGCTGACCAGGGTCAGCCCAGCCATCAGAATAGTGAAAGTCAATCAACACTTTCAGCCCGGCGGCCTGGGCGCGGGCCGCCAGGGCCAGCACTTCGGCGGGGTTGCAATGGCCGTCTGGGGGGTTATTCCACACTCTCAGCCGGATGTGCGTTACGCCGTTAGCGGCCAGCAGTTCAAAAATATCCAGCACGGTGCCATCGGCGGCCCGATAAGCCCCGCCATTGGCCTCTACCCGCTGGACATACGAAGCGTCAAATCCGCGCGCAAAATCAGGCTCTGGCACAGTTGGGGTTGGCAAAGGCAGCGGCGCCTCGCTTGTGTTTGGGACTGTGTTCATCGATTCACATCCGGGCGCAAGCCCCAATAAAAAGAGAAAAGCCAGAACAGACAAGCATATTTTGGCAAACGCTTTTCCCGGGCCTCGATTTCGCATAGAGTCTAATCTCATTTTTTCAAATCCGTTCTCTTTTGGGTCACTCATCTTACCCAGTTTTTGAAAAATTGGCACGAATTTCCACAGACCTTGCGCGCGCTGGTGGTTAATCACCTGGTTTCATGTTATCATCCGCCCGCAGTATCCGCATCTTAAATTCTGTTTCGGAGTACCCATGTCTTTTGTCAACCGCCTGAAATCAGCCGCCCGCGCATTTTTGCAGGACGATTCCCAGGCCGCCAAGCGGGCCGACATTCCGCCCATTACCGCCCAAGAAATTGCCGAAATCAAGCAGTTTTTTGCGCGTGAAAAATTCTTCATCATGGGGCATGCTCGCTCTGGCACGACCATCCTGATGCGCCTGACGCGCCTGCACCCGGAAGTCCATTGCAACTACCAGGCGCACTTCTTTACCCGCGCCCCGATGCTCAAATCGCTGGTGGATACCCCCGAAGCCGCCGAATGGCTCTCGCGCAAATCGAACCGCTGGAACCAGGGCCGCGACCTTTCGCCGCTTGTCCTGCGCGCTGTGGCCGATGTCATTATGGAGCGCGATGCGGCCCGCGAAGGCAAACGCATCGTTGGGGATAAAAGCCCCTCCTCCACCATTCATGGTCAGGTGGTGCGCGATACCTACGCCGTTTATCCCGATGCCAAACTCATTTACATCGTCCGCGATGGCCGCGATGTCTTGATTAGCGAACGCTTCCGCAACTTTGTCGAAGATTCCAAATTCCTGACCGCCGAAGACCGCCGCATTATCGAAGACCTGAAACGTGACCAGGCGCCTTTCACCGATGGCCGCCGCTCCATCTTTACCGACACCTTCATTCGTCAGATTGCCCAGCGCTGGGTCGATGACCTGACCGAAATTGACACCGAAGCCCGGCGGCTTTACCCGCAAGCCTATTTTTCTCTGCGCTACGAAGACTTGCTGGCCCAACCTTTTGCCGAAATGAGCAAACTCTGGGCTTTCCTGGGGGTGCAGACCAATCCCAGCCTTGAAAGCGCCATTCAGGCCGAAATGAGCCAAAATCTCGACGAAGAATGGCAGGCCAGGCGTAATGAGTCCATCGCCTCCTTCTTGCCCAAGGGCAAGGCAGGCAACTGGCGCAACATGTTTACCGCGCATGACCGCCAGGTTTTTAAAGAAGTCGCCGGAGATGTGCTGGTGCGCTGGGGCTATGAAACCGGCCATGACTGGTAACCCGATGGACTCGATTGGCCTGAACGAACTCGACTACGCCATCCGCTGGAATGGCCTCAGCGGCGCTGTCATCTGTTTGCACTCCTCGCTCAAATCTTTTGGCCGGGTCGAAGGCGGGGCCGAGACCGTCTTGCAAGCCTTTTTGCAAAACGGCTGCACCCTGCTGGTGCCAGCCTTCACCTACGATTGCGAGGTGCCCATCCCTGAAGGCCATCACCTGGCCCGCAATGCCTACAACCCGCACGATGTTTCCTCGTATGAAGACGCCCTGGGCTACGACCCATCTTCTGACCTGATTTCGCCTGAGATGGGCCAGATTCCGGCCCGTTTGCTGGCCTTGCCCGGCCACCTGCGCGGGGCGCACCCGCTCAATTCGTTTGCCGCCCTCGGCCCCCGCGCCGAAGCCTTGATTCGCGCCCAGGCCGCGCTCAACGTCTATGGGCCATACAAAGTGGCTTTTGAACGCGAAAATGCCTTTCTTGTTCTGGCGGGCGTTGACCTGACCTCTGCCACTCCGCTTCACTACGCCGAAGAACGCGCTGGTCGGCGGCTCTTTCGCCGTTGGGCCAAACTGGCCGATGGCAGCATCATCGAAACCGAAGTGGGCAGCTGCTCCGATGGCTTCAACCGCCTGCTGGCCCCTCTGCACCCCCTTGAAACCCAGGCCCGGGTGGGCCAAAGCCTGTGGCGCATCTATCCCTTGCGCCCGTTCATTGAAACAGCCTCGGCGGTCATTCGCCGCGACCCTGAAATCACCCGCTGCATTGACCCGTTCTGCCAGCGCTGCGCCGACGCCATCGCCGGAGGGCCGCTTTTGCCAGGCGGATCAAGGAATTAAGAACTTATCCAATCGTCTCATTTTCCAACCAGAATCGCCCTTCCGCCCGGCCCCTGCTTGTAGTATAATTCTACTGTTATAGGCAGACCCTCGTTGATGATTGAGTTCAGACAGTGAAGGGAGTTGTGCAGGAGCAAACCGAATTTCTGGAAATTCTCAGGTGTTCTCGTCTCCTGTCCGGCTGCGCCTATGACGCCCGCCGGTTTTTTTATCCCTTGCAAAGAAGGGAGGTGAAATAGCATGACCGCAGTGTACTTACGCCCAAACGAATCGCAAGACCAGCTGCTCAAGCGCTTCCGCAAGAAAGTTGTCAAGAGCGGTGTCTTGAGCACCGTGCGCCGCAAACGCTGGTTTGTCTCGAAGAGTGAACAGCGCCGCATGGAAGACAAAAAGGCTATTCGCCGTCTCAAGCGACGCCAGGTAAAATCCTACGAATAGGATAAAGCAAGTTGGAGGTGTGTATGGCAAAAGATGATGACAAACTGGTGGTCGAAGGCGTGGTAGTAGAAGCCCTGCCCGGCACGCAATTTCGGGTGCGGCTCGAAAACGGCCACGAAGTGCTGGCCTATCTTTCTGGCAAGATGCGCAAGTTCTACATCCGCATCCTGCTTGGCGACCATGTCAAGGTCGAAATGTCACCCTACGACCTGACCCGAGGCCGCATTACCTACCGCCAGAAGAAAACCGCCAGCGGCGCCAGCATCTTCTCAGACGAATAGAATTGCCATACCCCAGAATGTAACAACAAAAGAGTCGGGAGCCCCCGGCTCTTTTTTGATTGCAGATATAATCAACCCATGACCTTCGCCCGTGTTGCTGTCAATGTGCCTACCCTGAGCGGCGTTTTCGATTATGCCATTCCGGCGGAAATGTCTGCCAAAGTGCTGCCCGGCTGCCTGGTGACAGTTCCGTTTAACCAGCAGACGGTGCAGGGGGTGGTAACAGCGCTCTCCCCTGAGCCTGCTGTGGCGAACCCCAGGCCGCTTGCTACGCTTTTAGACCCGCTGCCCGTCCTGACACCGCAACAACTGGCCCTGGCCTTTCACCTGGCCGAAACCACGCTCAGTCCGCTGGCGGCGGTGCTGGGGCTGATGCTGCCGCCCGGCCTGGCCCAGCAATCGGACAGCCTCTACACCCTGCTGGTGCAGAAAACCGAACCCCTCGAGCTTTCTGCTACCCAGGCGCGCCTTGTGGCCCTGTTGGCCGAGCGCGGCCCTCTGCGTGGACGGCAGATTGAGCGCCATTTTTCGCGGGTTGCCTGGCAAAAATCTGCCGAGGCGCTGGTGCGGCGCGGGGTTTTGAGCAAAGCCAGTGTTTTGCCCCCGCCAACCGTGCGCGGAAAATTTATCCGCACGGCCCAGTTGGCCGTCACCCCCGAAACCGCCCGGGCCGCAATGACCAGCCTGGGCAAAACCGAATCTACGCTCAGACGTCGTCGTGCGGCCCTTTCGTATCTGATTGAAGAAGCCGGGCCGGTCAATGTGGCCTGGGTTTATGCCGCCAGCGGCTGTACCCTGGCCGATTTGCAAGAACTCGAAGAGCGCGAACTAATCCTCTTGCGCGAAACCGAAATCTGGCGTGACCCGCTCGAGAAGCTCAGCAGCAACGAAAAAAAAGGGGATGAGTTGCATCTAACCAGAGCACAAGAATCTGTGCTGACGCAAATTCTGACCAGCCTTGCCCAACAGCCAGCCGCGCCTTTTCTCTTGCACGGGATCACCGGCTCAGGCAAAACCGAAATCTACCTGCGCGCCGCCGAACAGGTTTTGAAAAACGGGCGTCAGGTGCTTGTTCTCGTGCCCGAAATTGCCCTGACGCCCCAAACCGTGCGCCGCTTTATGGTACGTTTCCCCGGGCAGGTTGGCATTTTGCATTCAAAACTCTCCGATGGTGAGCGTTACGACACCTGGCGGCGCGCCCGCAGCGGACAGATTTCGGTCCTGATTGGGGCGCGCTCGGCCCTGTTTACGCCTTTCAAAGAGATTGGCCTGATTATCCTCGACGAGTGCCACGACAATTCATATTACCAGTCTGAGCCGCCGTTTTATCATGCCGTCAGCGCCGCCGAGGCCTATGCCAGAATTTGCGGCGCTGTCTGCCTGTTGGGGTCGGCCACCCCTACGGTAGCACAGCGCTACCGGGCTGAACGTGGCGAGTTGACCTTGC
>CAZNCT010000002.1:42392-45928 GCA_964571615.1 uncultured Anaerolinea sp.
CGAGGTGGTCGATATGCGCGAGGAACTGCGGGCTGGCAACCGCGAAATTTTTAGTCGGGTCTTATCTGAATCGCTGGCTGAGACCTTGCTGCGCGGTGAACAGGCCATCTTGTTTCTCAATCGGCGCGGCACGGCAACCTATGTCTTTTGCCGGGCCTGCGGGCAGACGCTTAAATGTCCGCATTGTGATACGCCCTTAACCTATCACCAGGAGGAATCGCCCGGTCTCGATATGCTGCAAAACCGGCGGCTACTCGACCAGCGACTTTATTCTGGTCTGCATTGCCATCGCTGCGGGTACAGCCGTCAGATGCCAAAAACCTGCCCGAAGTGCCAAAGTCCGCACATTCGCGCTTTTGGCCTGGGCAGTGAAAAGGTCGAGAGCGAGGTGTTGCGCCTGTTTCCGCAGGCTGTTCCGCTGCGCTGGGATTGGGAAACTACCCGCCAGAAAGACGCCCACGATATTATCCTGACCCATTTTGCCAACGGTAAGGCCAATGTGCTGGTTGGGACCCAGATGCTGGCCAAAGGTCTCGACCTGCCCAACGTGACTCTGGTCGGGATTATCCTGGCCGATGTGGGTCTCAATTTGCCCGACCCGTTTGCCCCCGAGCGCGTCTTTCAGACCCTGACGCAGGTGTCCGGGCGGGCGGGGCGGTCACACAAGGGCGGCAGGGTCATCTTGCAAACCTTCCAACCCGAACATGCGGTGATTCGCCGGGCAGCGCAGCATGATTTCAGCGGCTTTTATGCCGATGAACTGGCGAACAGGCGCCGTCTTGGGTATCCGCCTTTTGCGCGGATTGTGCGCCTTGAGCGGCGCGAACGGGACCCGCAAAAGGCCGAGGCCGAAGCCCGTAAACTGGCGAGCCAGGCCCAGGCGTGGATTGAGTCCGAGGGCCGGGTGCAAACCGAAATGCTCGGCCCCTTGCCTGCGCCTTTTCCAAAAATTGCTGATATTTATCGCTGGCAAATTATCTTGCGCGGGCCAGACCCGGCCAGCCTGCTGAAAAATAAGTCCCTGGGCGGTTGGCGGGTTGAAGTGGAGCCGGTCAGTTTGCTATAATGAACTGAGCGAGGTGCGCAATGATGAATTTTTTCAGCCCTACACCGATAAATCTGCTTGACCCGGCTGATTTTGCCGCCAACCAGCGCGGTGAAATTACCGAAGCCCAAAACCTGCGCCTGACGGCCAGCCTGGGCCTTGCCGGGGGGTGTGTGGCCGGCCTGGCGTTTCTGGTTCTGGCTCCGTTTCTTTGTACTATGGCAGTTTTTTCATGGCAGGTGGCCGCCGAATCGCCGATTGTGCCACTCTTTATGCTGGGTTTTCTTCTTTTGTTTGTGGTTGTTGTGCTGGTGCGGGTTGGCCCCTTCTGGCAGGGATGGCGGTTGTGGGGCGCCCTGCGCCGCGACCGCGCCAACAATGCCATTCGCCTGGGGCAGGGACAGTTGGATTTTGAGAAGGGCACTTACTTTTTCCGCGCCGCCGGGCGCGACCTGGTACTGCCGACCAGCAGCAATGCGGGCGGTTTGAAGCCGGGCGCAACCTATCGGGTTTATTATCTTGAAGAGAGCGGTTTTGTGCTTTCTGCCGAGGAACTCTTTCCGGCCAGCCCGGCGCAGGCCAGCTCTGCACTTTTACAGATTTTGATGGAAGCGAACCAGTTTTCGCAAGAAGACCTGGCCCTTAACCGCAATGGTGAATTGAGCCCCTCCCAGCGCGCCAAAGCCATCCCTGGGCTGGTGGGCGCGGGATTGCTGGGCCTGGTTTTGCTCGGTTTTGGCCTGCTGTTATGGATGACGGGGGGCGGCCAGCAGGGTTGGACAAGCCTGATTGTCCCGGCTATTTTCTTGCTGATTTTTGCCTTATTTGCTGGCTACCAGTTCGTAAATGCGTTGCTCGACCTGTTCGCCCAGTCGCCGCTGGTGGTTGAAGGGACGGGGCGCAAGGAAAAACGTACCGGCGGTCGCAAAAATCGCAGCACAACCTATTACTATGTGGTCGAAGGCGTCTCGTTCAAGGTCACGAAAGCGGCCTATGAAGCCCTGGTAGATGGAGAGCGTTACCGTGTTTATGCCCTACGGCATACCAAAAAATTACTAACCATTGAGCCTTTATAGTTATTTGGGAGAATAGATGAGTCCGAAACAAATTGCGCTTTCATGGCAGCAGGTGGATAAACTTGTTCACCAGATGTTGCCGCAGTTTCGTCGCGAGTTTAACGCGATGGTGATGATTACCCGTGGCGGCATCATCCCCGGCGGCATGTTGGCCGAGGCAATGGGCCTGACCCATATTTTGACAGCGGCGGTGGATTTTCCGTTTGAGCAAGCCAATGCGCAGCAGAAGTTTATGGCCTGGCCGCAGTTCATCCAGTTCCCTGCCGATGAGAGCCTGCGGGGCCGTTCGGTTCTGATTGTGGATGATGTCTGGGGCTCGGGCCGCACGATTACGGCTGTCAAAAATCGGGTTTCGGCGGCGGGCGGCTTCCCTGAGACCTGTGTGCTGCATTTCAACCCCTACCGAAGCCTGTTTGGCTCTGTCCGCCCGGATTACTATGCCGATGTCACCGATGCTCATGTGGTTTATCCCTGGGAAATTGACCACGGCCCCGACCTGGCTTTGCTTGGGGATATGCGATAACGATGCGGATGATGAATATTTCACAGCGCGAGAAAATTAACATCTTGCGCAAAAATCCGTTTTTCCAGGGCCTGGGAGAAGAGTCGCTGCGCGGCCTGGCCGAGCATACCAGCCTGCGTCAGTTTGAGCGCGGCGAAAACCTGTTTTGGGAAGGCGACCCGTGCGCCGGGTTGCATATTCTTGAGTCGGGCAGTGTCAAGCTGTTTCGCGTTTCTCCGCAGGGGCGTCAGCATATCTTTCGGGTAGTGCAGGAGGGCGAAACCTGCAACGAGGTGCCGGTTTTTGATGGCGGCGAAAACCCCGTCAGCGTCGAGGCGCTTGAGCCGACCACAGCCTGGGTGGTGGAGGCCGAAGCCGTGCGCGCTCTGATGGCCCGTGATCCCGAATATATGCAGCGGGTGATTAAGAGCCTGGGTAAAATGCTGCGCCATCTGGTGCAGATGGCTTCTGAAATGGCTTTTTACCAGGTGACTCATCGGCTGGCGCGGCTGATTGATGAAATTCCACCGCAGGAATTGAGCGGTGAGAGCGGCATTCGCTGGACTCAGGAGCAGATGGCCGCCCGGCTTGGCACGGTGCGTGAAGTCGTGGCCCGCTCTCTGCGCGAGTTGGAGCGCAGCGGCGCTATTCTGGTTGAAAATCGGCGCATTATTGTCTCAGACCGCAATATTTTGCAGGAATGGGCCCAGCCCTGGAATTGATTTTATTGCAGGGCTGGCAGTTGTACCTTGAATGTAGTTCCCTGCCCGGGCTGTGATTGAACGCTGATTTTTCCCCCGTGGTTTTGAACAATCCAATAGGCAATCGAAAGCCCCAGCCCAAAGCCAGAGGTCTTTGAACGGCTGCGTGATTTTTCACCGCGGTAAAACCGTTCGAAAATGTGCGGCAAATC
>CAZNCT010000002.1:45938-49822 GCA_964571615.1 uncultured Anaerolinea sp.
GGGTGGAATGCCCGGGCCGCTGTCGCGCACCAGCACCCAGGCCTGGTCGTTTTCGCGGCCCATGCTGACAGTCACCTCGCCGCCTGCCGGGGTGTATTGCACGGCGTTTGACATCAGGTTCAAGAAGACCTGTTTCAGGCGGTCACGGTCGCCATTGACCATGATTTCATCAATCTCGGTCAGTTTCAGGGTTACTTTGCCTTCGGCCAGCACCCGCATTTCCTGAAAGACCTCCACGACCAGCGCATCCAGTTCTACCGGGCGGGCATTCAGGCTCAGTTTGCCCGATTCGGCCTGGGCCAACAACAGCAGGTCGCCGACCATGCGAGTCAGGCGGTCGGCTTCGTCGTTGATCGAATTGAGCGACTCTTCATCCACGCCAATTTTGCGAATCAGGTCGGCGTTGCCTTTGATGACGGTCAGCGGAGTGCGAAGTTCATGCGAGACATCGGCCAGAAAGCGCTGTTGGGCGGTGAAAAGCGTCTCCAATTGTTCGAGCGATTGGTTGAAGGCGTTAATCAGCGTCCCGATTTCGTCATCGGGTGGGCCGTTATATGGGATGCGCCGCGAAAGGTCATCGGCGCGTGAAATCTGTTCGGCAATGTTGGTTGCGGTTTCAAGCGGCTTGAGCGCTTGCCCGAGGCTGAACCAGGAGGCCAGGGCGGCCAATAGCATCGAAACCAGTGCCAAAAACAGAATGGCATATAGCAGCCGGTTGCGTGTTGCATCTACCAGTTCCAGGTTAAAGGCGGCTTGCAAAGCCCCAAATGGCCGCCTGCTGATTTGAAGCGGTACCGTCAGCACGCGGAAGTGGCTCGATTCGATGTAGAGATTCCGAAAAATTGGGCTTGTTGCCGCCAGGTCGGGCGGGTCGAGCGGCTGTTCGAGGGCGCGTGTGTTTTCGGTGCCGAAAATCAACCCGTTGCTGCGGCTCCAGATTTGTAAATAGACATTACTGGTCAGCGAAAACGACCTGGTAAAAACAACCTGTTCGGCCCCCCGGTCGTTTGTTGTGATGCGCACATTTTCAATGGTCAGTGTCGCCGCGCTGCGCAGAATGTTATCTACCTGCTCAAAAAGCACATAACTGACCACGCTATAGACCAAGACCCCAAACAACAGCAGAATACCGCCGAGCAGGGTGGAATAGAGCAGGGTCAGTCTTGCGCGCAGAGACATGTCGGGTGACTACGGGGTTTCGCGCAGCACGTAGCCCACCCCGCGGACGGTGTGAATCAGGCGAGGCAACTGCTCATTCTCTTCCAACTTCTGGCGCAGGTAGCGGATGTAGACCTCGAGCACATTGCTCTCGCCGCCAAAGTCATAGCCCCAGACACGGTCGAAAATCATTTCGCGGGTCAATACCTGGCGCGGGTGGCGCAGGAAGAGTTCCAGCAGTTCGTGCTCTTTGGCAGTCAGTTGGATGAGTTTGTTACCGCGTACCACCTCGCGGGTGCTGGTATCCAACGTCAGGTCGGCAAATTTCAGCACCTGGGCGCGGTCAGCCTGAGTGCGGCGCAACAGAGCGCGCACGCGGGCAGTCAATTCGTCCAGGTTAAAGGGTTTGACCATGTAATCATCTGCGCCGGCGTCTAGCCCTTGCACCCGGTCTTGAATGTTGTCTTTGGCCGTGAGCATCAGGATCGGTACCGCCCCACCCATGCGCAGGCGATGGCAGACATCCAGCCCGTCCATGCCGGGCAGCATCCAATCCAGGATGACCAGGTCGGGGTTGTTATCGCGGGCCATGTTCAGCCCGGTGCGGCCATCGCCGGCTGTATCGACGGTATAGCCCTCATAAGCCAGGCCGCGCTGCAATACTTTCAAAATGGCGGGGTCATCTTCAATAATCAGGATTCGCTCGTTCATAATTGACTCCTTATGAAGATTATACCAACTCTGGTAGAATTTAACCCGTGCGTACCCCCTTGCTCAAACGAATCTTTGATATTGTTGCGGCCTCTTTGGGGCTGGTTTTGCTCTCGCCTGTCTTACTGGTGATTGCGGTACTGGTGCGGGTTTTTCATGGCGCGCCGGTGCTTTTTGGGCAGGTTCGCCCGGGGTATCAGGGCAGGCTGTTTCGCATCTACAAGTTTCGCACAATGACCGATGCCCGCGCACCCGATGGTAGTCTGCTGCCCGATGCAGAGAGGCTGACGCCGCTTGGGCGTTTTTTGCGCGCCACCAGCCTTGATGAACTTCCAGAACTGTTTAATGTTTTGCGCGGCGAAATGTCGCTGGTGGGGCCGCGCCCTTTGCTGGTGCAATATCTGGAGCGTTATTCGCCCGAACAAATGCGCCGTCACGAGGTCTTGCCCGGGCTGACGGGTTGGGCGCAGGTCAATGGCCGTAACGCCCTGACCTGGCAGGAAAAATTTGCGCTGGATGTCTGGTATGTCGATCACTGGTCTTTCTGGCTCGATATTAAAATTCTCTTTTTAACGCTCTGGAAGGTACTGCGGCGCGAGGGAATTTCACAGCCAGGCCATGCCACTGCCGAAGAGTTTATGGGCAATCCGAAGGATTAAAACGTTCCAAAAAAATGCGCCTTGCGGCGCTTTTTTTATCGTATAGCCAGGGGCTATGCCGGAGTGGTGCCTTCTCCGGCCAGCCCCAATTCGGGGGCAATTCGGCGCATGGCCGCAATCACATTACCGACATGCTCTGTCCACAGGTCAACACCCAGTTCGGCGGCGGCTTTTTCAATGCCTTCACGGTCGGCTCCGGCGGCAAAGGCTTTGTCTTTCCATTTTTTCTTGACCGAAGCGGGTTCGAGGTCGTATAGAGAACGCGATGGCCGCACCAGCGCTACGGCAGTGATTAAGCCGGTGATTTCATCGCAGGCGGTCAGGGCTTTTTCCATCAGTGTTTCACGGGCGATGCCGGTGTTGTCGCCATGACTGAGAATGGCGCGCACAATCACTTCGTCCACGCCGTGCTGGCGCAGAATGGGAGCGCCCTGGCTGGGGTGCTGTTCGGCGGTGGGGTGAATTTCCCAATCAAAATCATGCAGCAGGCCGGTTATGCCCCATTGTTCTACATCCTGGCCGTATTTTTCGGCATAAAAGCGCATTGCGGCTTCGACCGAGAGCATGTGGCGTACCAGGGCTTCGTTTTTGACGTACTCGCGCACGAGTGCAAGGGCTTCTTGGCGGTTCATTCCTGTTTCAATTGCTCCAATCTGGTTTTTAAGGTAGCCTGAGTCTCGGCGTAGGCTTTCTTGTTACATTGATTTTCAAGTTCGTAGGGGTCTTTGACCAGGTCGTACAGCTCGCACTCGCCGGTTTCATATTCAACATATTTCCATTCGTGGGTGCGCACGGCATAGAATTGCGGGATGAGTTCTCCCACGCCATCAATGGCGGGCCAATGCTCAATCAGCAGGGCATCACGCCAGGGTTGGGAGGGGTTTTCAAGCAGGGGCACCAGGCTTTGGCCGTCGATGCGTTCGGGCAGGCCAGGGTAAGCGGCCAGTTGCAGAAAAGTTGGGGCCAGGTCAATATTTGCAACCAGGTTTGAGTCGCTGCGTGGTGCATAGCGCCCCGGGGCATAGACGATGAAGGGCACCCGGGCGCACTCGTCATAGGGACAGTTTTTATCGACCCCAAAGCCATGTTCGCCGAGGGTCATGCCGTTGTCAGAGAGATAAACCAGAATGGTGCTTTGCTCCAGCCCGGTTTGGCGCAGAATATTGAGAATGGATGCCAGCCCATCATCTACCGAGAGCATCGAGCGTAAAATTTGCAGGTCGGCAGTGTCGAGCACCTCAGCCGGGGTCTGCGCCAGGTTTTGGACATAGGCGGGTTTGTCGCGCAGGTCTTTTTCGTTAAAGTTGGGCGGACGGTGGGGAGTCCAATCCCATCCGCTGCCAGCCCTGAAGGTTT
>CAZNCT010000002.1:49832-52205 GCA_964571615.1 uncultured Anaerolinea sp.
CGTGGGGCGGCTACGTAAGGCGAGTGCGGGTTGTAATAGCCGAGGAAGAGCAGAAAAGGCTGGTCTTTGTTTTGGGCAATAAAATCAAGCCCATATCGGGTGATGACATCGGCGCTGTAATTGGCCTGACTGCGCGGGTATTCGACTTCTTTTCCGTTTTCAGACAGGCTGAAGTCGAAGAAATAGCCAAAGCCATCGGCTTTGCGGCCCAGCAGCACGCGCCAATCATGCCAACCGGGCGGCACATAGCCGTAAGGCTGCATGTCATTGTAGCCGTTTAGATATTTGCCGTAGTAGGCGGTGCGGTATCCGGCTTCTTGCATCCAGGTGCCCAGGCTGGATTCGTCTTTGAATTTGAGCGCGCTGCCCATGGGCCACTCGTTGGTATAGACCTGGTGGTTGTGGGTGTATTCTCCGTTCAGGATGCTGGCGCGGCTCGGACAGCAGAGCGGGGTGGTCACAAATCCGCGCTCAAAGTTGACGCTCTGGGGCAAAATTTCGCGGCTTAGCACGGGCATGTAGGCCAGGCTGTGGTAAGGCTGGTCATCGGTCAGGATGATGATAATGTTAGGACGCGGGTCGGCCAGACGCGCCGCGGAGGCGGGTTCGCTCAGGCCGAGGTCGAACACAGTCGGCGTTTGAGTAGGCTCGGGCGTGCGATTCGCGCGCGGGGTAGGGGTTTGAGTCGCGCTGCACCCGGTCAACGGGCCGAACAGGCCCAGGGTCAGGCTGACAGCCAGCAGGCTGAGAATCCACTTTTTAATCATAAGGCCATTCTCGTCCGGCCTGTTCTTCTTTGGGAAGGGCCGAGTCTGCGTTGAAGATTGGTTCTGGCTCCCCGAGGATTGGCAGGGGCCGCGCCAGGTGGACATCAATCAGCGCGGCCAGGGTGGCAGGCAGTTCGCGCAGGTTCCAGAAGAGCAGCGAGGAGCGCCGGTAGTTGAAGTTTTCGGCTCTGACGCCGATGGCATCGACACCCAGGGCGTTGCAAAGATAGAGCGCCCGCGGCAGGTGAAAGTCTTGCGTAACCAGGATGGCTTGTTCGACTTTGAAAATTTCGCGGGCCCGGTAGCAGGTGTCGTAGGTACGCCGACCGGCGTAGTCGAGCACAATTGCATCATCGGGGACGCCCAGGTCGAGAGCATATTCGCGCATGGCAGCGGGTTCGTTATAGTAAATGGTGCTGTTATCACCGCTCATCAGCAGTTTTTCAACTTTGCCTGCAAAGTACAGGTCGGCTCCGGCGCGAATGCGGTCGCGCAAGACTGCCGAGGGGCCGCCAGAGCGGGTGAGCCCGGCGCCAAAGATAATGGCGACGGGCCGGGCGGGGGCATCTTGCTGGCTGTAGGTGCGTGCCCAGCCTACCAGGCCGGTTAGCAGGCGGGCCAGGGTCATGACGACCATGCCGCCCAGGGCCAGGTAGAGGCTTAATTTCCAGAGGGTTTTGATGATTTTCTTAAACATAGGCGGGATTTTACCAAAAAACAAGGCCAGATTTCTCTGGCGCTGATGAAACGCATACGTTTAGCAGGCTTTGCGTCAGGTTTCTGGGGCTGAAAGACCTGAATTGCCTGCCAAAAGGCTTGCAGATTTGATAATCTGGGGCTTTTTCGTATCTGGCGGGCCAAATATGTTTTATATTAATCAAGAGCGTGTAAAAATTCGCGCTTCTACCCAAGACAGGAAAGTGTGTTCCCATGGATAAAAAATCAACCGTTTTTTTTCTGGTCTTTGTCGTTGTCCTGCTAGGCGCGGCATATTATCTGGTCATGTCCATTCAACAAAGTGCTGAGAGCGCCATTAGCGGGGCGGTGGCGCCTTTTCAGCAGAGCAACTCCGCTTTGCAGACCCAGGTTTCCAACCTGATGAATCCGACACCGACCATCATCCCCGACCCGGTGACGTACATCAACGAAGTGCGCGCTCTGGCGCGCCTGGAGACCATTCAATACAGCGTTGAAAAAGTGATTACCGCTGAGGTCGGGCAGGGTAACTTTGGTTTTTTGTTTGGCGATAAATTGCTTTTTGTGGCTCATGGCATCGTGATTGCCGGTATCGACATGGAAAAAATCCAGCCAGGCGATATGCAGTTGGTCAATGGGGTGCTTCAGGTGCGCTTGCCCCCTGCGGAGATTTTTGTTGCCACGTTGAACAACGAAAAATCTTACGTTTATGACCGCAGCACCGGTATTTTGACCAAAAGCGTACAAGACCTTGAAACCCTGGCCCGCCAGGCTGCTGAGCGCGAAATTCTGAAGGCTGCCAGTGAAGACGGCATTTTGGAGCAGGCCCAGCGCAATGCTGAATTGTTTTTGTATAAGTTCTTTCAGGCGCTTGGCTATAAAGAAGTGATTTTCGTGAAGTAGCCGGGCT
>CAZNCT010000002.1:52221-52430 GCA_964571615.1 uncultured Anaerolinea sp.
GCAGGAGCAGCCCTTCCTGCGCGGTTTTGATTCATCAAGTCAGGTTTCAGGGGCGTACTTCCAGGGTTTGGGTAACGCAGGTTCCGCGCAGGTTTTGCTCGGTGCAGGCCATGATGATTACGTTCAGGCGCTGATTGCGCGGGTCGCGCCTGAAGCGCGGCGAATCGAGATAGCCGGTTTGCCCTGGTGTCAGCGGAGAAATATTTTTG
>CAZNCT010000002.1:52443-72826 GCA_964571615.1 uncultured Anaerolinea sp.
TCAGGTCGAAAGCGTTCAGGCTCTGTTCTTGTACCTCGCCATTTTTGGTGTTGGTGACTTTGATATAGGCCGAGCGGAACTGAACATCACCGCTATTGGTAATCATGAAGCGCGCAAAATAGTCTCCCTTGCAGACATCAAAATCTTTGAAGACGACTTTGAAAGCCGGTGCGCTGGTTGGTGAGGGCAGGGGTGTAAAGGCTGGCAGGGCCGCAACCTCACCGCTGACCCTGACATTTTGGGCCAGTACCCAACAGCCTTGCTCGGGGTTTTCGGGGTTGCGTACAAACCAGTAGTAGCCTGCGCCCAGGTCTGAAGCGATAATTTCGACCCGGCTACCGGGCGCCAGTACCGTGACCAGGTCATAGTTGCCTGCCGGGCCAACCCGGCAGTTGCTCTCTTTGAAAACTTCTGCAATGGGGATGAGCGCTGTTGGGGTTGCGCTTGGTTCAGGAGTGGCAGTTTCGGTGGCGGTTGGGGCCGGGCTGGCAGTTTCGGTGGGGGGCGCCGGGGTGGCGGTCGGCGGCGGTAGCGGGGTTTCGCTGGCCGCGACTGTTGGCGGCTCGGTGGGGCCAGGCGTGGCGGGGATTTCTCCGCCGGGTAGATTGCAAGCCGCCAGGCCAATCAGCAGGCAGGCCAGCAGACTGAATCTCAAGATGCGGATGGTCATAGGCGTTTCTCCTCGGTTAATTTGCTAACTTATCATACAATGAAACCCGGGCTTCAAAAATTAAAAAAGCGGGGTGAAATCAACAGCCTTTGTCAATTGGGCAACAAACAAAAACGGCGACAGCTGTTTTCAGCAATCGCCGTTTTTCGTGTGGGCTGTTTTGACAGCCCCGCAAGTTTTTTCGATTTAGTCGCCAGCCAGGCTTTCGGGCGCTCCGGGCAACTGCGACGCCGACGTGCTCTCGGGCAGGGCAGGGGCCGGGTTGGAGAAGCGGCCATGCACAAAGCCAGTGCCTGCCGGAATGAGTTTACCGATAATCACGTTTTCCTTCAAGCCAAACAGCGGGTCGGTGGTCGAGGCAATCGCAGCACCGGCCAGTACCTTGATGGTGTGCTGGAACGAGGAAGCCGACAGGAAGGAGTCCGTCGAGAGCGAGGCCTTGGTCACACCCAGCAGAATTTCAGAGTAACGGGCCGGTTGTTTGCCTTCGGCCAGCAATTGCTCGTTAATTTTCTTAATTTCCAGGTGGTCCACTGCGTCGCCAGGCAGGAACTGCGTATCGCCGGGGCGGGTGATTTGCACCTTGCTCAACATCTTGCGGATGATGACCTCGAAGTGCTTGTCGTGGATGTTCTGACCCTGTGAGCGGTACACTTTTTGCACCTCGGTCATCAGGTACATCTGGCAGGCGTCGCGCCCTTGCAATTTCAAGATGCGGTGCGGGTTGAGCGAACCTTCGGTCAGCGGCTGTCCGGCTTTAACATGTTCGCCGTCTTTCACCAGCAGGCGCAGGGTGGTGGGAACTTCATTTTCGACTTCTTCCCGGTTCTCATACGAGACGATGACCTGGCGGCCTTCGATGCGTACCCGTCCGGCGTGCTGGGCGGTGATGGTGGCTTCGCCCAGGCTGGCCAGGGTTTCACCGGCACGCACTTCACCCTCGTCTTTGGCCTCAATTTGCCATTCCTCGGGAATGTCGTAGGTTTCAGAGACCATTTCAGAATGCTCAATACGCACCAGGCGCAGGTCAGAGTATTTTTCAGACTGGATAATGCGCACGGTGCCGTCAATTTCGGCAATCACCGCTTCACCCTTGGGGGTCTTGCGTGCTTCAAACAGTTCTTCCACGCGGGGCAGACCGGTAGTGATGTCACCGCCAGCCGCCACACCGCCGGTGTGGAAGGTACGCAGGGTCAGCTGAGTACCCGGTTCGCCGATGGATTGCGCAGCCACAATGCCGACTGCCGCGCCCATTTCGACCAGCGTGCCGCGGCCCATATCCAGACCGTAGCAGTGGGCGCAGATACCGTGGGTCAGTTCGCAGGTCATTGGTGAGCGGACTTTGACATCTGTCACACCCGCGGCAACGACTTTGCGGGCCTGTTCGTGGCCGATGATTTCACCCGCATCGACCAGCACTTCACCAGTGTTCGGGTCGAGGATGGGTTGGGCAGCCAGGCGGCCATAAATGCGAACGCTCAACGATTGCCCTGCAACGTCATCTGACTTGCGAACCCAGATTCCTTCGCTGGTGCCGCAGTCAATTTCATTGATGATGATGTCCTGGGCGATGTCCACCAGACGGCGGGTCAGGTAACCGGCGTCTGCGGTACGCAGGGCCGTATCGGCCAGACCTTTGCGCGCGCCGTGGGTCGAGATGAAGTATTCCAGCGCGGTCAGGCCTTCGCGGAAGTTGGAGCGGATGGGCAGCGGAATGATACGCCCGGAGGGGTCTGCCATCAGACCGCGCATACCGGCCAGCTGCGAAATCGGGCCGAAACCACCTTTGGTGGCGCCAGAGTTGGCCATCGTCGAGAGGTTGCCGCTCGGATCCATGTTGGCCTTGACGGCTTTTGCGACATCGACAGTGGTCTTTTGCCAGATTTGGATGATGCGCTCGTTCTGTTCTTGTTCGGTCAGCAGGCCGCGCCGGAAGTCGCGCTGAACCAGTTCCACTTCCTTCAGCGCAGCGGCAATAATTTCCTGTTTTTGGGCCGGGACGCTGATGTCCGAAATCGCAATCGTCGTGCCAGAGCGCATGGCGTATTCAAAGCCCAGGCGTTTGACTTCATCGGCGGTGCGGGTGGTTTTTTCTTGCCCGCAGATTTCGTACACATCGGCAATCAGGTCTTTCACGCCGCCTTTTTCGAGCAGTTGGTTAACGAAGCGCACTTCTTCTGGCAGGATGTCGTTGAAGATGACGCGCCCAACTGTGGTCTCTATCAGGCGGGTGACAGGTTCGCTGCGGCGCGAGCCGTCTTCGTCATACCAGGTTTGGGTGCGGACTTTGATGTTGGCATGAATATCCACCTGATGCAGTTGGTAAGCCATCAGGACTTCATTCATGTCGCCGAAGACGCGACCATCGCCTTTATGGGCGCGGTTGTCGGTCATGGTCAGGTAATAGACACCCAGAACCAAATCTTTCGAGGGCGAGATAATCGGTTCACCATCGGCGGGTTTGAGCAGGTTCTTCGAGGCCAGCATCAGTTTGCGGGCTTCCTGCACCGCTTTTTGTGAGAGCGGCACATGCACGGCCATCTGGTCGCCGTCGAAGTCGGCGTTAAAGGCGGTGGTGACCAGCGGGTGCAGTTGAATGGCCGAGCCTTCAATCAGTTGCGGCTCAAAAGCCTGAATACCAAGGCGGTGCAGGGTGGGGGCGCGGTTGAGCAAGACCGGGCGCTCTTTGATGACTTCCTCGAGCACTTCCCAGACCTCGGGGCGGTTGCGCTCAATCAGGCGGCGCGCGCCTTTGACGTTGGCGGCGTAGTTATGCTGTACCAGCCGGGCAATCACAAATGGGCGGAAGAGTTCCAGGGCCATGGTTTTGGGCAGACCGCACTGGTTCAGTTTCAACTTGGGGCCAACCACAATGACCGAACGGCCCGAGTAATCGACACGCTTACCGAGCAGGTTGCGGCGGAAGCGGCCTTTCTTGCCCTTGAGCATATCGCTCAGCGACTTCAGTTCGCGTCGTCCGCGGCGGCTGAGTGCTTTGCCGCGCTGTGAGTTGTCAATCAGGCTGTCCACCGCTTCTTGCAACATGCGCTTCTCGTTGAGGACGATGACATCGGGCGCGCCCAGTTCGAGCAGGCGCTTGAGGCGGTTGTTGCGGTTGATGACGCGGCGGTACAGGTCATTCAGGTCTGAAGTGGCGAAGCGGCCACCATCAAGCTGCACCATTGGGCGCAGGTCGGGTGGAATGACCGGCAGGATGGTCAGAATCATCCACTCGGGGCGGTTGCCCGAGCGGCGAAAGGCTTCAACCACCTTCAGGCGGGTGGTGGCTTTCTTGCGCTTTTGCTTCGATTTGGTGGTCTTGACTTCTTTCCACAGTTCTTCAGAGAGTTTATCCAGGTCGAGGCGCTTCATGATGTCATAGAAGGCTTCGGCGCCCATATCGGCGCGGAAGACCTGACCCCAGCGCGATTTGAGTTCGCGGTAGCGGGTTTCGCTCAAGAAGGTGAAAGGACGCAGTTCCATCAGTTCTTCGCGCACGCGGCTGTTCTGTCCCTGGCTGACGCTGGTCTGGTCTTCCAGCTGGTTGCGCAGAGATTCCATCTGTTCGGCGGCTTCGGCGCGAATGCGCTCGATTTCGAGCTTGATGTGTTCAATTTCGCGCGCTTTTTGGTCTTTCAACTCGTTTTCGAGGGCTTCAAGGCGCTCTTTGACACTTTTCTGTACTTTGCTGATGTGGCCCGCGGCAATCACCTGCCCGGCGGCCACAATTTGCTCACCGGTAGCCTGGAAGTAGATATCTTTGCCTGCGGCGGCGCCCATCTGTTCTTGCAGGGTCGATTCAAGCCGCTGGCCTTCCTGGATGACCGGTTCGATTTGGGCGGCGATTTGCTCATCGTAAGAGCGTTCAATGTCGCTCTTGCGCTGGTTCAACTCGGCGACCTTCTGGTCGCGGCCCATTTTGACTTCAGCGATTTTGGCATTGATGACACTGGCTTGTTCTCGCTCAGAGACAGAGATTTCATCTTCCAGGCGCTTAAGAGCCTTGTTGCGCGCCTCTTCATCGACATAGGTAACGATATATTGGGCAAAATACAAGACGCGGTCGAGATTGCGGCGCGAGATATCGAGCAGCAGGCCAAGATAGGAGGGAATGCGGCGGGTGTACCAGATGTGGGCAATTGGCGTAGCCAGTGAGATATGCCCCATGCGTTCGCGGCGCACCGCGGCGCGGGTCACTTCAACACCGCACTTATCGCAGGTGATGCCTTTGTAGCGCGGATTTTTGTACTTTCCGCAATAACACTGCCAGTCGCGGGTTGGGCCAAAAATGGCTTCACAGAACAGGCCATCTTTTTCGGGGCGCAAGCGGCGGTAGTTGATGGTTTCGGGTTTCAATACTTCGCCATACGACCAACTGCGGATGGTTTCAGGTGAAGCAAGGCTGATGCGGAGCGCGGTTAAGCCTTTGGTTTCCACGGTCACGTCCTCCTGTGGGGGATTTGGGAACGATGTTGATGCCGATGTGGCTGTCAGGTCTGACAGACGAATAAATGCAAGCGCGAGAGTTTTCTCCGGCGCTTGCACACATCGGTCTAAATTTTAATATTTTTCATCAATCCGATAATTATACCGAAGATTGCTGGCTTCAGTCAAGAGCCTTTTTCTCCGGCTGGCGCCCCTTGTGTTGGGCGCTATTTTACCACAGCCAGACGATTGTCAAGCGCGGATGTCAACCTGTCGGCGGGTTTCGGCGGATTGCAAGATGGCATCGGTCACCCGTGCGGCCTGATAGCCATCGGCAAAAGTTGCGCCAAGCGGGGCAACTTCTTTGTCGTTTGCGATGCAATCGAGCAGGTGGGCAATTTCATGCACAAAACTATGCTCCCAGCCGATGATGTGACCGTGCGGCCACCAGTGCTGGCCCCAGGGATGGTAACGCTCAGTGACCGAGACGCGCTTCCAGCCGCGCGTTTCGCGGGGTTCTTCATCGCACCAGTAGACTTCCAATTCGTTGAGGCGCTCGAGGTCGAAGCGCAGAGAACCTTTTTCGGCGTTGATTTCGATGTTTTGGCGGTTCAGGCTGCCTGCCGCTGAACGGCTGGCTTCGAGCGTGCCAATCGCCCCGTTCCTAAATTCGACCAGGGCCGCAAAGGCGTCATCCACGCTGACTTTGACGGCCAGCCCGCTGACGGGGTGGGGGCGTTCGGGCACGAAGGTGCGGGTCAGGGCGCTGACGGAGGCAATCTCCCCAACCAGGAAGCGGGCCAGGTCGATAATGTGGGTCCCCAGGTCGCCGAGCGCGCCCGAGCCAGATTGTTCCTTATCCATGCGCCAGGTGAAGGGCCGCTGGTTGGATGGCAGGCTGCCTTCGTGCAGGTAGGTGGCCCGAAAATGGTAAATTGGCCCCAGCCGGTTTTGTTGGATGAGTTCGTAGGCCAGCCGGATGGCCGGGAGAAAGCGATAGTTGAAGCCGGTCATGTGTTTGACACGCGCTTTTTCGGCGGCTTCAAGCATGGCCCAGGCTTCTTGGGCGTTGCGGGCCAGGGGTTTTTCGCACAGCAGGTGTTTGCCGGCCTGGGCGGCTGCAATGCAGGCTTCGGCATGCAGGTTGTTTGAGGCGGCATTGTCAAAGAGTTGGATGCGCTCATCGGCCAGCAGGTCGCGCCAGTCGGTACAGGCGCGCTGGTAGCCGTAGCGTTGGGCGGCTTGTTGCACGCGGGCCGCGTCGCGCCCGGCAATGCCAACCAGCACCGGCAGGGCGGGCGGATTTTCAAAAATATAGGGGATTTTTTTGTAGGCGTTGGTGTGGGCTTTGCCCATGAAGGCATGGCCCAGGATGCCAATCCCAATTTCGGGCGGGGTGGTCATGGGCGGGGGTCTCCTCGCAGGTCGAAGACTTTGTGCAGGGTGAGTACCGAGAGAGCGTTGCTGAACCTGCCGCTTTCGAGTTCTTGTTTGAGTTCGTCCAGGCTCAGTTCTTCAACCAGGATGTCTTCGCTGGCATCAAGGGCGGTTGGGTGGGTTTTGATGACATCACGGGCCAGCCACAGGTGGCACTGGTTGTTGAGGAAGGCCGCGTTGGCATCCACCTGGCCGAGCGATTCCCATTTTTCTGTCGTGTAGCCGGTTTCCTCGCGTAGTTCGCGTTGGGCGGCGGCCAGGGGCGTTTCGCCCGGCTCAACCAGCCCTGCCGGGAATTCGGTGGTGGTGCGGTTGGTGCCAAAGCGGAATTGGCGCACAATGAGCGCTTTGCCCTCGGGGGTGAGTGCGGCGATATTGACCCAGTCGTTGCCTTCGAGTATCAGGGCTTTCAGCCGGGCGCCATTGCGTGGATTGTGCATCCATTTATAGACAGCGCGAAAGAGCAGAATTTCGGGGCCGGGTTCTGCGTGTTCGCATTCCCAGGGGAGTTCGCGGGCGGGGTTGCTCATGTTGGGTTATCTCATGGGGGGTGGGTATAATGGGATAAATTTTAGACAGGAATGTAGCATGTTCACTTTGACGAAACGATTATATCAATTGCTGGCGCTGGCGGCGCTTTGGGTTAGCCTTTCGGCCTGTGGGGGTGAATCGCTTAAGGTGGGGTTGTCTTTCCCAGACCTTGAGAACGAGCGCTGGCGTAAAGAAGAAGCCCGCCTGGCCGTCTTGCTTGAAGAAAAGGGTTATGAAGTGCTGCGCCAGCAGGCCAACGGTGATGCGCGTTTACAGGCTGACCAGGTTGATAATCTGGTCAAAGAGGGGGTGCGCGCGATTATCATTGTTCCGGTGGATGGCGATGCGCTGGCCGGGGCAGTGGAGCGGGCGATTGCCGCCGATGTGCGTGTCATTGCTTACGACCGGCTGGTGAAGACCCCTAAGCTCAGCGCTTACCTGTCGTTTGATAACCGCGAGGCAGGCCGCCTGCAAGCCCAGGCCTTGCTCGATGCGCTCGATATTGCCAATCGTTCGGGAACGGCGCGGCTGGTGCGTCTGACCGGCGGCCCGGCAGACCCCAATAACAGCCTGTATCGTCTTGGGCAGGATGAGGCCCTGGCGCCTTTCATCACTTCGCGCCGGGTGCGCTTGCTGGCCGATGAAACGATTACCAGCCGCGAACAGGTCTCGGCTCAGCGTTTGCTGGAAAATACTTTGAAAGAGCAGGAAAACCGCCTGGATGGTGTGATTGTCTCGGGGGAACTGCTGACCTTGGGTACCCTGGAGGCGCTCAAAAACGCTGGCCTGGAGAGGGACGTGCTGGTGGCCGGGCAGGAGGCCTCGGTGGTTATCAGCAACCAGATTGCGGGCGGGGCGATGGCGTTTGCGGTGTTTCGAGATACCCGCGACCTGCCCCCATTGACAGTGCGGGTGCTTGACCGTCTCTTGAAAGAGCAGCCTTTACTTGACCTGGAGCGCTGTACGCTGGCTGACCTGACCGGGGATGCCGCCCTGGACGGCACGATTTTCTGCGCTTTGCTGCCGGTCAAACTGCTAACCCCTGAAAATCTCTTTGACCTGGTGATTGTCAGCGGCTATCAGTCGTATGATGATGTTTATCGCGAAATTCCCGACAGTCTGAGACCCGCCCGGCCTTAAGGCTGAATCAATCGGAACATCTCAGACGCTTCGTCTGCTCGTGAATACCGTCTGAGACCCGCCCGGCCTTAAGGCTGAATCAATCTCCAAAAATCACCTTGCGGGTGTGTTGACGAAGTTTTTCTGTTGATTAGAATGGTTTTTAGCGCGTCTGCGAACAGGCCGCTCTATTTCAATCCTTTTTGGAGGACAAATTATGAAAATCATTCTTTTGCAACTTGGTCTCGTTTTCTTGCTTGTTTTTTCTCTAGCAGGCTGTGGCAGTCCGCCCACGCCTGGGCCGGTGATTGAAGAACCGCTCTTCCCAACAGCTACTGAGTATTCTCCTCCGCTTTCTGAGCCGACCACCGAACCTGTGGTTCAGCCCGATGGGCCGGTTGTCTTTCGTGCCGGGTTCGATTTCAATGGCGATGCCAAAAGTGATGTAGCACTTTTCACTAAAAACGGTTGGCAGGCCGGTCTTTCTTCTGGTTCAGGCTTCGATGCTCCTGGCAGCGGTCCCTGGGCGGCCAACCTGGGGTTATGGGGCGAAATTCCATTTGCCGGGGATTTCAACGGCGATGCTAAAAGCGATGTGGCGGTCTTGAACTGGAATGGTGATTTTTGGGTGGGGCTTTCCACTGGCATGGCCTTTGATGGCCCGGGCAGTGGGGCCTGGCCTTCACCAGCAGGCTTGTGGGGGGCAATTCCGTTGGCGGGTGATTTCAACGGCGACGGCCTGGATGATGTGCTGGTTTTCACTGAAAATGATGGTCTGCGGGTGGGTCTTTCAACCGGCAGTGCTTTTGATGCCCCCGGCAGCGGACGCTGGAATACCCCCGCTGGTTTGTGGAGTGAACAGCCCTTTGTCGGTGACTTCAATGGTGATGGCAAAGATGATATGGCTGTGCTGAACTGGCAGGGGCAGGTTTGGGTCGGGCTTTCTTCTGGAACGGCCTTTGATGCACCGGGGGGTGGTCAGTGGGCAGTTTCGCTGGCCCCTTGGGGCGGGATGCCCCTCAGCGGCGATTTCAATGGAGACGGCAAAACGGATCTGGTCGTGTTTACCCCCGAAAACCAGTGGCAGGTTAATCTTTCCTCGGGCGCTTCGTTTGATGCGCCTGGAAGTGGTGCCTGGAACTCTGCCGCCGGGCTGTGGGGTGAACTTCCCAGCGTGGGCGATTTTAACGGGGATGGCAAGACCGACATCGCCATCCTGAATGCAAACAGCGAGTGGTGGCTTGGGATTTCGAGTGGTCAATCGTTTGATGCGCCCGGCAGTGGGCGCTGGCAGGCCAACGCTGGCGCCTGGTGCGATGTGCCGTTGAGCGCGCCTGATTTCTGGCGTTTTGATCACCTGACCCCCAACATGCAAAATATTTGGGAAGGGCGTTTCAGGCTGGCTGGCTGCGGCCAGTAGGGTTGTAGAGGCGCGAGGTAGGGCGAGAGAACATCTCGCCCTATTTTGTAATCAGCCGGGCGCCATCGGATGCCTTGCAGATGTAAATCTCCGGCTTCAGGCCGGTTTTTTGCTGGTATTGCCCGGCCAGCGCGGCGGCAAAGGCCGGGGCGGCGGATTTCTTGACCAGGTTGACGGTGCAGCCGCCAAACCCGGCCCCGGTCAGGCGCGCGCCGAAACAGCCCGGCAAGGCCTGGGCAATCTCAACCATCGTGTTCAACTCGGGGATGGAGACTTCGTACAGGTCGCGCAGGCTGGCATGGCACTCGTTCATGATTTGGCCGAAGTCGCGGATGTTGCCCTGCTGCAAAAGCGGGATGGCGCGCTGTGAGCGCTCGATTTCCTCGACGACGTGCCGCGCACGCTTCTCGACCAGCCCCGGCAAGTGGCCGCTGAGACGATTGAAGTCGGCCAGGCTGACATCGCGCAGTGCCTTGAGGCCGGGCAGGTGCGCCGAAAGGATGCGAACCGCGTCTTCGCAGGCCTGGCGGCGCTGGTTGTATGCCCCGTCAGTCAGTTTGCGGCGCACGGAGGTGTCGGCAATGACGATAGCAATATCTTCTGGCACGGGCAGGGTCTGCCACGCAAGCGAACGGCAATCGAGCAAGAGCAGTCTGTCGGCCAGGCCGCAGGCCGAGGCGAACTGATCCATGATGCCGCAGTTGACGCCGACATACTGGTTTTCGGCTTTTTGCCCGAGCCGGGCGCGCTGCATGGGGGCGAGTTCCCATCCGCCCAGGGTTTGCCAGGCAACCGCAAAGGCCATCTCGACCGAGGCTGAGGAACTCAAACCCGCGCCGCGCGGCACATCGGAGGCGAAAACCGCCTTGAGGGCCGGGGTGGGATATCCGGCATCGCTCAGGGCCCAGGCGACGCCAGCCGGGTAACGGGCCCATTCGGGCAGGGGTGCGCCCTCGGCGCTGGTTTTGGCGGCAATCCCCTGGGGGGTAAAGGAAACTTCCTCGGCGAAATCGGCAGCCACGAGGGTGGAACGTTCCGCCGGGTCATCGGCTGGGGAGAAGGCAATGTACGTTGCGCGGTCAATGGCCGCAGGCATGACAAAGCCCTCGTTATAATCCACATGCTCACCGAGGATGTTGACACGTCCGGGGGCGAGGGCGAGATAGGCCGGGTCTGTGCCGAACCGCTGACGAAAGGTTTGAGTGACAAGGTCTTGGGGGTGCATGGGGTCTCCTGTAGCGCGGGTGCGCTCCCGCGAAGTTTTCAGGGCGAGTATACCAAAAGCGGGCGTTAACAAATTCTTAAGAAACAAATAGCGGCTGAGTCGTATTATTGGTAGAGAAGGATTTTGCGTATGAAACTCACCGAACGTAAATGGTTTTACCCGCTGGCATATTTCCTGCTGGTCTTCCTCTCCTTCCTGCCGCTCTACACTGAGCGCCCCTACGACCCGCGCCAGACGCAAAGCGTCATCTTCGAGATTTTGCAGGTTGCCACGCAGCCCTATGCCGCCTGGGGCTGGGTCTTCCACGTCCTGACGCTGGCGGTCATCGGCTTCGCGGTTTGGAAACCAGCCCCCGGCGGACGGGTGATGGCCGCCTATTTTGGCCTGAACTACCTGGTGATTGCCGCCGCGCAAACCAGCGGCCTGACGCCCTCCTACGGCTTCGCCATTCACACCGGCGCGCTGGTGGCCGATGTGCTTCTGGGCCTGCTCTGGCTGTGGGTGGCGTGGAAGGATGGGCTGCGAATCGACTGGCAGGCCATTCCGCGTTGGCGCTGGCTGTTATTGCCCTTCGCCTTGCTCGTCTTCTGGTCGCCGATTGCGTACCAGGGCGGGCGCTTCGTCTTCGATTTCAACCCCCTGCTCCTGCTCACCTCGCCCGATTATGGCCTGGCCTACTGCTTTCTGACTCCGGTCTTCGTCTTCCTGCTCATCCTGGCCTGGCCTCGGGTGGATGGCTTCGCTTTCCGCGTGACGGCCTTCAACGGCCTGCTCTACGGACTGTTCAACCTGGCGGCCTGGGCCGACCCGGCGACTCAGGTACTGGGCGTGATGCACCTGCCGCTGCTGGTCGTGCCGATTGCCGCGCTCTGGCTGGCGCGTTCCCAACCCCAAACGAGGCTTTCCCATGCCTGAAAAAACCTGGGTCGAGACCCTGCCCTACCCCAAAGGTCTCCTGAAACTCCTGTTCAAAACGCCCATCCTGCTCTACCGGCTGGGATTGGGCGTTTTCGTTGGGCGGCTGTTTATGGTGCTGACCACCACCGGGCGCAAGAGCGGTCAGCCGCGCCGCACGGCGATCGAGTTCCACGAATTCGAGGGCAGGCCAACCGTGATGAGCGGCTGGGGCGAAAAGACGGATTGGGTTCGCAACCTGCAAGCGCGTACGCTTGTCACCGTCCAGACCTGGCGCGGGGCGCAATCCGTCCGCGCGCGGCGGATTGTCTCTGAAGACGAACTGCGCCGCGCCTTCGATTGGGCGCAATCCAACCCGACCATGAAGCAGATGATGAAACTGGCCGGGTTCGAGATGCCCCCCGAACAGTTCCTCGCCGAAAAAGAACGCTTCACCCTCATCACCTTCGAGCCGACCAGCGAACCCACGCCCCCGCCGCTGAAGGCGGATTTGGCCTGGGTTTGGGCGGTTTCGCTGCCGGTTTGTCTTTTTCTCGTATGGATGTGGTAGAGCAAGTCTCCGACTTGCTCCCGCAAATCAGAGATTTGCGGAACATAGGGCAGGTCTCTGACCTGCCGCGCAAGTCAGAGACTTGCGCTACACTCAGGAGATGCTCATGGAAAACATCACCATTCTGGTCGTGCTGCTCATCCTGCTCGTCTTTGCGGGCATGGTCATTTTTTCCATCACATCCAACCGCCGGGCCAGAGAAGCCAGAGAGCGGATGGCGCAAACGCTGGGCATGACCCCCGTCCCGCAGCCAGATGCCGCGCTGGTGGAGCAAATCACCGGCCTGTACCGCACCTCCTGGGAACAATTCAAAGCCGACCTGCTCAACGTCTCCCGCCGCAGCCTGCCGGATGGCGAACTGTTCCTCTTTGACCTGCTGGATACCGGCGGCGACAGCACGTCCATCACCGAAAGTCAGGGCGTAGCCATCCGCTCCAATACCCTGAAACTGCCGCAGTTCCAGATGTACCCCAAAATGGACGCCTCGAAATCTGCTCTGGGCAGTCTGGCGAACAAGATTGTCGAATGGGGCGTCTCCAAAATCGGGACTCCTGTTAACTTCCCGGAATATCCCGCCTTCCAGGCGCGCTACGCCGTCACATCGGCAGACCCCGAAGCCGCGCGGCGTTTCTTCGATGAAGAAAAAGCGCGCTATTTTGCCAGAACCGAAAACTACGCCCTGCGGGCGAACGGTCATCTCTTCGCTTTTGCCGAAATCGAGCCGGGCTTCCAACAGAACGACCCGGCGCAGATGACCCGCCGCATCCAGCGCGCGCTGGAGATTTACCGCCTGTTTCAGGCATAGGGGCAAATCAGGCCTGAGAGGCCAGAAAATCCATTAGCGCCTGGTTGAACTCCCCCGGATTGTCCATGTTGGCGCAGTGACCGGCGGCGGGGATGACCTGGGCGCGGGCGTTCGGTTCGCGCTCCTGCCAGTCCTGTGCGTGACTCAGGAGGATGGGCAGGTCGTGTTCGCCGGTCAGGATGAGCAGGGGCTGGTGCAGAACGCGCGGTGTTTTATCCAGAATTCTGCTCATGCCCGACATGACCGGCAGGGAGCGGCGCGTGAACTTCTGCATGGCCTGGTAGAACACCTCGCGCTCGGCCTCGACCACGTTGGTATGCTGTACCACGTAGCGGCGGAAGCCGTCCATGTTGAACAGAATCAGGAAAAAGGCTTTGAAAATTTCGCGGTTTTGGGCTTTGCTGATGGCGGAATTGTCGCCAAAAATGCTGTAACCGCCGCAAATGGTGATGCTCTTGACCCACTGCGGGTGGCGATACGCCGCCGCCTGCGCCATCAGCGAGCCAAGCGAGACGCCGACCAGGTGCGCCCCGGTGTGTCCCTCGGCGGCCAGGATTTCGGGAATTAGTTCCACCGTCACGTCAATGCCGATGCTCATGTCCCGTACCTGGGTTTTGCCGTGTCCGGGCATGTCCAGACTGATGACGTGGTAGTCCCTGGCAAAGGCCTCGAACTGGTGATGGAAGCAGGTGTGGTCGCCATAAGCCGGGTGGATAAAGACAATCGCTTCGCTGGACGGGTTGCCCTGGGTATAGTAGTGCAGGCTGAAGGCGTCTCTTTGCAGGAGTTTCTCTTGCAGGTGGTTCATGAAAGTTCCTTTTGAGCGTTTCGAGCAGGTTTGGGTACCAGGCGAGGTTGAACGCGTAAAAAGACGCGCCCTGTCACAGAATTTGCCATCCAGATTGGAGCGCATGGCCTCGCAAGACCGGGTCAGGACAAACGGCGACCGGATGGCTGACCTGTTGCAAGAGCGGCAGGTCGTTATGTGAGTCGCTGTAGCCCCAACTTCCGGCCAGTGTCTCTCCGCGCTCTTTGAGCCAGGCTTGAAGCAGGGTCACTTTGCCAGTGCGAAAGGCGGGGGTTCCGACCGGGTGCCCGTTTTCAATTTGGGTGCAGATGAGATGGGGAAATTGCAGCAAGCGGGCAATTGGCCCTGCCAGCGAAGCATTGCTGGCGGTGACCAGCAGCAGGGTGTGGCCCTGGGTGCGGTGCCAGTCTACCCGTTCCATCATCCAGCGGCGTAAGCGTGGGCGGATGACTTCGAGCAGGTAGGCGGCGCGTAAATCGCTAAATTGTTGTGGGGAGATGCGGGTTTGCGGGCTGAGCAGAAAACGCTCGTAGGCGTCAAAATCCAGGTTTCCGGATTCGTAGTCGCGGTAATACTGTTCAATTCTGGCAGTGAAGTCTTCGCCGACCAGCCCCTGGGCCAGCAAAAACTCGCTCCACAGCCATTCGCTGTCGCCTTCGAGCAGGGTGAAATCGAGATCGAAAATTGCCAGTGTCATGCGGCTTCGTTTTGTGCTTCTGGCTCCATCAGCCAGCAGGCTTCTACCGGGAAAGTGACCTGGTAAGGTTGCCCAACCTGGGGCAGGTTAAATTTTCGCTCGTTGAAGACATCCAGAGAGAGCGAATGGCCCTCAATGCGCACCCCAATGCGGACAATGGAGCCGAGGTAGGTGACTGAATCGACCGTGCCGCGCAGGTTGTTGGCCTCCTGGTTGTGCCCGGGGTTAATCTCTTCGGGTCGTACCGCCAGCCGCATGGGGCGGCCATTAAGCCGCTCAAAGCGCCCGGCGCGCATGGTTTGTTCTCCAATCTGCACCAGGCCTTCTTTGGCGTCCACCACGCGGACGGGCAGCAGGTTGATGTGTCCGACAAAGCGGGCGACAAATTCGCTGGCAGGGAAGTTGTAGATTTCGGTTGGTGTGCCGACCTGTTCCACTTTGCCCTGGCTCATTACCACAATCCGGTCAGAAAGCGAGAGGGCTTCTTCCTGGTCGTGGGTGACGTAGATGGTGGTAATCCCCAACTGGCGCTGAATGCGCCGGATTTCCTGGCGCAATTCGATGCGGATTTTGGCATCCAGCGCGGAGAGCGGCTCATCGAGCAGGAGAACCTGCGGGCGGATGGCGAGGGCACGCGCCAGGGCTACGCGCTGCTGCTGTCCGCCGGAGAGTTGATAAGGGTAGCGGTCGGCGAATTTTTCCATCTGAATCAACGATAGCATTTCGGTCACGCGTGCTTCAATTTCGGCCCTGGCCTTGCCCGCGATTTTTAGTCCGTAGCCCACGTTTTGGGCGACAGTCATATTTGGGAAGAGCGCGTAAGATTGAAAGACCATGCCGACATTGCGTTTGTTGGGCGGTGTAGCGGTGATGTCGCTGCCGTTAATGGTGATTTTGCCCGAAGTGGGCAGTTCAAAACCGGCAATCATGCGCAGGGTGGTGGTTTTGCCGCACCCGCTGGGGCCAAGGAAGGAGACAAATTCGCCCTGTTTTACGGCCAGGTTGAAATCTTCGACTGCGATTGCGCTGCCAAATGATTTGTGGATGTGAGTGAGTTCGAGATGGGTCATGATATTCAAGAAGTGAGTGATTGGTTTAACGTCCGGTAAGTTGCTTGGCGGTGCCGCCGCGGCTGGCGAGTTGAATCAGTCCCAGGCTGAACCAGGTCAGGGCATAACTGATGATTGCCAGCGCCGCCGGTTCATAGGCTTTGGTCAGACCAAGTAATTGCATATATGGCCCCAGGGCCGGGCGGACGAGGAAACTTGCCAGAATAAGCTCGCCCATGACGGTGGCGAAACAAATCAAGGCGCCGCTCAAAATTGCAATGCGCAGGTTGGGGATGATGACGTTTGCCAGGACTTGTACCCAGTTGGAGCCCAGGCTTTGGGCGGCTTCGGTCAGGGTGCGCACATCAATGGCGCGCATGCCTACGTCCACAGCGCGAAACATGTAGGGCATCGAGATGACGACATAACCGGCCACAATCAGCAGGTCGGTTGTGATGGGGCTAAGGGTTAGTTGCAGGGGCGGGCGCGAGAAGGTGCGAATCAGCCCGAAAACGTACACAATTGCCGGGATGACGAAGGGCAGAATGGTGATGATTTCTACAACCGGGCGGGCTTGCGGCACTTTCAGGTGCATCCAATAAACCGTTGGCACAAAGATAAAGACGCTGATCAGGATGGTGATGACAGCCATCAGTGTCGAATAGCGAAAACCCTCCCAAAAGCGCGGGTCGTTGAAGATGATTTGATAGGCCTGCAGGCTGATTTCTCCGCGCTTCATGCGCAGAGAAAAGTCGAGCGTGCCATACATGGGCAGGAAGAAATAGAGCAGGGCCAGTGCGCCCCAGAGAATTGACCAGCCATTCAGGTTTTTTGTCTTGGTCATGATTTTATCCATCGTGAAGTCTGGCGTTGCAGCAGGCTATAGGCCACAATGGTGACAGCCATGATGACTACCATGCCCAGCGCCAGGGCATAGCCTTCGTTGGGATTGCCCAATACATCGCCGCGAATTTGCTGGCCGATAAAAATGGGTACCAGCGGAATGCTGCCGCCGGTGAGGGCCTGGGCCGTGGCATACGCGCCAAAGGCATTGCCAAACAAGAGCAGGGTTGCGCCCAAAATGGAGGGGGTCAGCACTGGCAGGGCTACATCGCGCCAGTATTGCCAGGGGGAAGCACCCAGGTTGGCTGAGGCTTCGCGCCATTCTTTCTTTAGACCCTCCAGCGCGGGGGTGATCGTCAGTACCATGAGCGGGAATTGAAAGTAGAGGTAAGCCAGTATCAGCCCGCTCAGGCTATACAGGCTGAAGCCATAGTCGTAAGGGTTGAAAGGACAGACCAATGCGCCGTCTGCGCCAGGGAAGCAAATGCCTTTCAGCAGGGCGGTGATAAATCCTGTGCGTCCGAGGGTGGCAATGAAGGCAAAGGCCAGCGGTACACCGCCAAAGTTGGCCGCCAGGCCCGAGAAGGTCATAATCAGGTTACGCATCCAGCCCGGGGCGTTTCCAATCGTCACCGCATAGGCGACAAAAAATCCAAATAGGCCGCCCAGTGCAGCGCTCAAAAAGCTGACTTGCAGGCTGGTGAGATAAGCCTTGATGACGTTGGGGTTACGAAAAACAGCCAGGTTTTCCAGGGTAAACACGCCGCTGCGATTGACAAACGCGCCGCTGAACAGGTTAAGCGATGGAATAATCAAGAAAAACAGGATGAAGGCAAAAAAAGGAAGCAGGCCAAGCCAGTTCCAGAGTGGGTGTTCGCGCCAGTTGGGTTTGTGAGAGAGGGGTTTGCCTGTGGCTGAAATATTCATGAGATCATTTAGATGAGGAAGCGTGACCCGACTTGCGCCGGGTCACGCGAGATTCAGACGATTGTTTGGCTGAATTACTTGATATCAAGACCAACGACATTGTCCCATTCGTTCTTGATGAGTTCGCGGGCGGCGCTCAACTGGTCGCCGCTGGGAACAATGGCGTTGTTGATGATTTCAGGCGCAGGCAGTTTGGCTTGCAGGTCTGCCGGCACTACACCGCGCTCGAGCATATCGCCCAGGCGGGCCGGGGCGCAGTAGCCCTTCATCCAGATGAGCTGGCCTTCATCTGAGTACAGGAATTCCTGCCACAGGCGGGCGGCGGCGGGGTTGGGCGCGTAAGCGCTAACCGCCTGAAGGTAGAAACCACCCCAACTGCCCGACTTGGGATAAACGATTTGGAGCGGCGGGTTTCCGGCAAAACCTTCAGCGTTGGCCAGGGCCAGGTAGTTCCACTGGAAGGTGATGGGGGTTTCGCCTTTGGCAATCGAGCCGGTGTTGGCAATCAGAGGCAGCAGGTTCCCCCGGGCGTTCAATTCTTTGAAGAACTCCAGACCAGGTTGGATGTTATCGAGCGAGCCGCCGTTTGCCAGGGCCGCAGCATAGACGGTTTGGGCGGCCTGGTTTGAAGAGCGCGGGTCGCCAGCCAGGGCAATCTGACCTTTGTATTTGGGGTCGAGCAGGTCGGCCCAGTCTTGGGGAACATCTTTGACCACGTCCAGGTTGATTTCAAAGACCAGAACGCCATTATAGTCGGTGTAATAGTACCCTTCGGGGTCTTTCACGCCAGCGATGCTGTCCCAGGTGGTCACTTTGTAGGGGGTAATGAGACCCTGTTCTTTGGCAAGCGGGCCAAAAGCGGGGCCAACGTCAATCACATCGGGGGCCTGAGGGCCTTTGTTTTCTTTGTTATCAATGATGGCTTGCAGTTCATCGGCAGAACCGGCTTCGGGGTTGATGGAATTTACCTTGATGCCGTATTTGCTCTCGAAGGTTGTAATCATCTCACCGTAATTGCACCAGTCGGCGGGCAGGGCGATGACGTTGAGCTGGCCTTCGGCTTTGGCTGCGGCGATGAGCGCATCCATGCCGCCGCCTTCAGCCGCAGATTTGATGTTGCTCCAATCCTGCGCGGCAGGGGCTTGTGGGGCGCCGCAGGCCGCCATCACAAAGGCGGCAATCAGCAACAACGATAAAACACTCAACAAACGGGGGGACTTCATTCTTCTCTCCTTGGCAGTACAGAATTTGATTTGACCGAATAAGTGTAGCAATCCTGATTCCTGAGCGGGTTAATGCCGGGTTTCGGTTGGGTTAATGTTCAGTTAATTTTCTACGCGTTTATGACTTCCAATTCCAATCGCCCAGGGTTGGGATGGCGCTGTACATCGTCAGGTCAAGCTGAATGGGGGTGATGGAAACGTAGCCCGAGGCAATTGCGCCCACATCGGTGCCTTCTTCGGGGGTGCCGGTTGGTGAATCACCGCCAATCCAGTAGTAGGGACGTCCACGCGGGTCAATGCGCTTGTCGAGCCGGTCGCGGTAAACGCGCAAGCCCTGGCGGGTGATGCGCACGCCTTTGATTTCGTCAGCAGGCAGATAGGGGATGTTGACGTTTAGCAACATGCCCGGGGGGATGCGGTGCTCAAAAGCAGTGGCGACGATTCGACGGGCAATTTCTGCCGCTGCGCTGTAATCGAGTGCCCCGAGGTGGTTTTCCAATGAGCCGAGCGAGAAGGCAACCCCGGGCGTATCCCAGATGACGGCCTCCATCGCTGCGGTGACGGTGCCAGAGTAGGTGACATCATGCCCGAGGTTGTGCATCGGGTTGATGCCTGAGACCACCAGGTCAATTTTTTCTTCAAAGAAGCCAAGCAGGGCCAGGGCGACACAATCAGAAGGCGCGCCGTCGCTTGCAAAGGCCAGTGAGCCATCGGCCAGTGGAACTTCTTTGACGCGCAAGGGCCGCTCAAGCGTTTTGACGTGTCCGCCGCCCGACCAGTTGCGGTCTGGGGCCAGGATGCTGACCTTGACTTCGGGCAGGGTGCGCATGGCCTGGGCCAGCGCCAGCAAGCCAGGGGCGGTGACCCCGTCATCGTTGGTGACTAAAATGTGCATATTCTCTCCTCAATGTTTGCAACCCGCTTGTTGTGGTTTCACACTTTCAAGTGGTGAGATGATTTTAAGCACCCAAGGTTAACAGCGTTCAAAAGCCAGGTTAACAGTTCGCAATCATTTGCGCACTTCTTAATACAGAAACATCCCGAAGACTTGTTGAAAGTCTTCGGGATGCTTAGGGTCAGAAAAGTGATTTTTCAGGCCTGTCTGGCGCTGTAATGCACATCGGGCAGTTCGCGCAGTCGTTGGGCGGCACTTTCGGGGGTGATGTCGCGCTGGGGCATGCCGAGCATTTCGTAGCCGACCATGAACTTGCGCACAGTGGCCGAGCGCAAGAGCGGCGGATAGAAGTGCGCGTGCAGCACCCATTCGGGGTGGTCGAAGCCGTCGTTGGGGGCCTGGTGGAAGCCCATCGAGTAGGGGAAGGAGATTTCAAACAGATTGTCGTAACGAATGGTGACTTTCTGGTAGATATCGGCCAGGGCGCGGCGCTCGGGCTGACTGAGGTCCGGCAGGCTCGCAACCGGCCGGTGAGCAATCACCAGCGTCTCAAAGGGCCAGACCGCCCAGAAGGGGACGAGCGCGGTGAAATGCTCGTTGCTGACGAGAATGCGCTCGCCGCGTTTGTGCTCTTCTTCCAGGTAGTCCAGCAGCATCGGGCGGCGGTGTTCGGCGTAGTAGTCTTTTTGGCTGGCGAGTTCCTTGGCGGGTTCGGTTGGGATGCGTGATTGCGACCAGATTTGGCTGTGCGGGTGCGGGTTCGAGCAGCCCATCACCGCGCCTTTGTTCTCGAAAACCTGCACATAGGCGATTTCAGGGCGCTTGAAGAGTTCGGCGGTTTCGT
>CAZNCT010000003.1:0-4416 GCA_964571615.1 uncultured Anaerolinea sp.
GCGCATCGAACTCAATCACCCCATAACGAGCCGGGTCTTGAACCGCATAGGCAAAAACCAGCGCACCATGCTGTAAGGCCGCAGCCTTTCGGAGCATCGAGACCATTCCGTGCCCATAAAAAATGTTGTCACCTAAAATCAGGCAAACTGGTTGACCGGCCACAAAATCACGTCCCACCCGAAAAGCGTCTGCCAACCCACGCGGCTCATCCTGAACAGCATATTCAATCTGAAGCCCCCATCGGGAGCCGTCTCCCAGCAAGGCAGAAAATGCCGAAGCATCTTGCGGGGTACTGATAAGCAAAATTTCACGAATGCCAGCCAGCATCAAAATAGATAAAGGGTAATAAATCATTGGTTTATCGTAAACAGGCAACAATTGTTTACAAACCACATGGGTGAGAGGATAAAGGCGGGTACCTTTACCACCAGCCAAAATGATGCCTTTCAATCTAATCGCTCCTTCTTCAATCGAAGCACTCCGCTTCCGCCAGTCGCTTTCCCTGTAAATCTTTAACCGAGAGACGGGGCACCACACCAGTTTCGAGCGGCCAGGTCACTCCTACTTGTGGGTCATCCCAAAGCAAAGTGCGCTCCCATTCAGGAGCATAGAAATCGGTAGTCTTATACATTACTTCAGCCCACTCGCTCAAGACCATGAACCCATGCGCAAATCCGGCCGGGATCCAAAGCATCTGGCGATTGTCTGAAACCAATCGTATCCCCGCCCAGCGCCCAAAGGTCGGCGCGCTGCGTCTTAAGTCTACGGCTACATCGAAAATTTCTCCGCTGAGTACCTGCACCAGTTTGCCCTGCGGATGCCGAATCTGGTAATGCAGGCCGCGCAAGACACCCCGGTGCGAACCGGAGCGGTTGTCCTGCACAAACGTCTCACGGATACCGATAGCGGCAAACTTCTGAGCCTGATAGGTTTCCATAAAATAACCGCGCTCATCTTCAAATCGGCGCGGCTGGATGAGCAAAACATCGGGGATGGCGAGGGGGGTAACTTGCATGGTCAACTGGCGAGCATCCGCCCTTCCGACATGCCAGAGGCTGTCAGACAGGAGAAGTATCGTTTTTTACAAACCCAGAAGATAACCCTTGCCGGGGCTATCGTTTCGAGGTCTGTTTTTTGGACAACTGCCCCGCAGGCAGGTCTACCTCGAGCAGTCGTCCGCGCAGCAGTTTCAGCAAGACGCGCACCCGGTCAGAGCCAGACAGGCGCGCGTCAAAAATCGCTTCGTACCCAGCGAAAGGCCCGGATTGTATCTCCAGCACATCGCCTGGCTTGAGACCGTCGAACAGTTCACCGCCGGCCGCTTCAATCTCATCCAGCCGTTTGCGCAGGGCGGCGATAAGACTATCCGGCACGGGGGTCGCAACCGAGTCGAAACACACCAGCCCCAAACCACCCGGCAGCCAATTAAGTGCAGAAAAACCTGTCTGGGCCAGGTCGGCATGAATAAAAAGATAACCCGGAAAATATGGCTTGCGTTTACGAGCCCGAGGGTTAACGACCTGTACTCGCAACATCGGCAAGAAGGTTTCGATTCGGCGGGCAAGAAGCTGCTCGTACACGAAAACTTCCTTGTTCGGTTTGCAACGAAAGGCGTACCAGTGGACAGTCATTTTAAGAAATTGGTTTGGGGAAATGCTTGCCGCCCCAGGCTAAAGGAGATTATACTACAAAACAGGCGTCTTTATTCAAACTGTCCTGACAAATAATCATACCAGAAGACCACCAGAATTGTGCAGACCAATTTTGCCATCCATTTATTTTTTTACAGAGCCTTAACCATTTACGCCCTTCTGTGAACATGACTCTCAAAACGATTTGCCAACTGATTCAGGGAAACATCGAGCCTGCAGACGCGCCCGACATGGATTGGGATACGATTGTGGCCGAAGCCCGCAGGCAAGGAGTAGCCCCTCTGATTTACTGGCGCCTGGCGCAGGATGGGCAACTTAAAAACATCCCCGAAGCAGCCCAAAACGCCCTGCGCGAAGCCTACGCCACAACCTGGATGAACAACCAGCGCATCCTGTCCGAACTCTCGACGCTGGCGCGTCTGTTTCAGCAAGCAGACATCCCTGCTGTGGTGCTTAAAGGGGCCTGTTTTGTGCTGACACTCTACCCCGATATTGGTCTGCGCCCGATGAGCGATCTGGACATTATGGTACCCAAGGCCCGCGTGACCGAAGCAGTGCAAATTGCAGCCGGGTTAGGTTATCTGGATGCCGCGCCTGAAGCAGTACCTGGAATGAATGCGCGAGTCAATCACCATGTCTGGCTGCAAAAACCGGATGCGCCTGCTCATTTGCTCGAAATACACTACAGCCTGGTAGCTGAGCAGGGCTTTACTTTTGCTGTACCGGTAGATTGGTTTTGGGAACAGGCCCAGCCCATCGAAGCCAAACTACAGCAGGAATATCCCGCCTTATTGATGCTTTCTGCTGAGGCTCAAATTCTGTATGCGGCGGCACATGCAACGCTGCAACATGGCTTTAAAGAAACGCCCTTGCGATGGTTCTACGACTTCGACCGTCTCGCACGCAGATATTCCCATCAAATTGACTGGCAAGCACTCATCGAGCAAGCGCAACACCTCGAGTGGGGTTCGGCCCTGGGGGCATACGCTGCCGAAACCGTGAAATATTTCGAGACGCCCATTCCCATAAACATACAGGAAACCCTGGCTGGACTGAGCGATCGCCATAGTCACCTGGTCAAAAGCCAAAAAGAAGCCGCGGCCACTCAAACTTTGTCAGAATTACAGGCCATTGCCAAACTGCAAGGCGTTGAAAAATTAAGCAAACTGATTGCCCTGCTCACGCCCACGCCGGCCTATATGCGCTGGCGCTATGGACTGGAGAAAAACTGGCAGCTACCAGCCGCCTACCTGCGGCGCTGGGCGGGCATCGCCCAGGATGGACTACGCACTCTGGCGGCCCTGCTGAAACGCTAATCTTTGCGGGTTGTTAACGCATCCTGGCTGCACACAACCAAAAGATTAAGATAAAATCAGATATTATGATTACACTCGACACCCACATCAGCATTCCGGAGACGGTTTACACGCAAGAAGTCGGCGAAGAAACCATTCTGCTCGACACGCAAGGTGGGCGCTACTTCAGCCTCGACCCGGTTGGGACGCGCATTTGGCAATTGCTGCGCCAGCATGGGGCCCTGCGCCCGGTGTACGAAACCATCCTGGCTGAGTATGACGTGACTCCAGAGCGCCTGGAAGCCGACCTGCTTGGTCTGGTTGAGAAAATGACTGACAAAGGGTTGGCAAAAATCGATACAGAATAGCGATGTCATCCCTGGCATCCCCCGCCAGGCCAGGCAACCGTTACTGAACGATTGAAAAAGCGTAAGAGTCAAACGACCCTTACGCTTTTTTGCTGTTTTGTGAACAAAGATTCTCTCTGACGCTGGTTTTGCCTATCCTTCGGGGCCCTGGCTGTCAGATGCGGGAGGTTCAGCCGGGCGACTCTCGTCAGGCTTTGGCTTTGCGGCCGCAGCGGCGAGACGCTGGTTCAGGTTGGCAAAGGCGTTGACTTTAGGGCCGCCTTCAGCCTTGCGTTCCTCAATCCGCTGCTTGATTTTGGCCTCCAGGATGGTCCACATGGGGCTGCTATCTTCAGGGAAGATATTACGCACCGCCAGCATGACATAACTGCCAACTTTGCGCTGCCGGGCCTGCATTTTTTCGCGGATATCGGCCATCTCGGCTTCGACTGCCGCGCGCATTTTCTCGTCAACCAGTTTGTCGAGGGTTTTGCGCTTGATGCCCAGGCGCGCCTGGAGCAGGAGAAATTCTTCGACTTCAGCGACTTTTGCGTCTCCAAATTGTTTGCGCAGCGGCTCGAGGATTTCACCCAAATCAGCCAGTTTTTGCACCACACGCGCTTCACCGCCAGTGACCCGGTCGGCCATGCCAAGCTTTTCTTCAATCCACTGGCGCTGTTCGGCCAGGCCGCGGAAAATCATGAGGGCAATCACGCCAGTGGCGGCAATCCCCAGGACAGCGGAGTAGACCAGAATTGGGCCGGGAATTTCGCGGTCAGTGATATTGTTGAATAAGCCGTGCACAAAGATTGCCAGGAGCAGCCCACCCAGGGTATAGCCAATCTGTCCCCAAACCCGGCTGAAACGCGACTTACCCAGCGAGATGCCCACCAGGGCCGTGGCCGAGGCGTGAATCAGGTTGACCGAAATCACACGCGCAATCGCCGTCCCAATCCCGACCGCGGAGTCGCCGATATATTGATAATTTTCAAAAATGGCAAACCCCATCCCGGCCGCAAAACCATAGATGGCGCCATCCACAAAATAGGTGAAGTTAGGGCGCCTTACCAGATAGAACAAGACCAGCGCCTTGAGGATTTCCTCCCCGACCGGAGCCGCAT
>CAZNCT010000003.1:4458-43997 GCA_964571615.1 uncultured Anaerolinea sp.
CGTGAAAACGTGCCGGAGAGATACAAATAGCTGTTCAACTGGCCCGCCAGGAAAAAAGCCACAATCCCCCAAAGAAAAGCGCCCAATACATTTTTGAAAGCGCCCATCTGGTAGAGGTCGAGCGAGTAAACCACATACAAAACTACCAGGGGGATCAAGGTTGCAACAAGATAGGGGATGATGTCCATGATATTCATATGAATATAATACCCGAAAACCAAAAACGCGCAAATAGGTTCCTTTGAAAGGAGCAGGGCTTTCTTAAAGTCACCGAATGTCATTGCGAGAAGCATTCTTTGCGACGACACATGCGCTGGCGCGCAGCGCCAGTGAGCAATCTCCCATCGCCTGGATATTGGCTGCTTAACAGGAGATTGCTTCGAGCTGACGCCCTCGCAATGACACTAATCCGGACTATAAGAAAGCCATGATTTGAGATCTCTGTGGTATTCCTCATGCTTTCGTGACACGCATATAGCAGATAGAGAAAGGACTGGCCATACTGGTTTAATTTGCCCCCAGGACATTTTTTCCATTTCGAAGCAAAAAATGCTACTATGGCACATTTTTTCCCATAAGAGCATCCATAATTTCAACTGAACAGGTTGCAAGCGGGACGTAAACATCATCCAGCAAAACCCCTATCTTGAATTTGATAGCCCAATCAATTAGGGCGGGGGCCATTTTTTTGCTACCCAACAAAGCCATAACGGCCTTATCCCGATCCAGTATCTGCGTCTCTGGTACGTCAGCCAGTCCGCGCGTATCGTACAGCAGAAAAGATTGTTTCCCTAAACGGTTAACAGTCAGTTGAGGAACTTGCTGGTTATTATTTGCGGCATTCACCCACCTGGCCTGCCAGGTTTTTAGCTCTTGCTGGATAGTCTCAATCAACCCGGGATTTTCCAGCGCTGCGCTGGGGTATTCACCTGAAAAATGATAGGCCAGACGTTCAAGATCGGCGTGAGGCGGGAAGACGTCAGCATAAGCCGCGAGAGGGCGCAAATTGCGAATGCCATAGCGATCAGGGTCAGAGAAATAGGGACTGAAACGATCCAGGCTGACCTGGTAAAAACCCTTTGGCGGCATTAGATGGTGCAAAAGCGGTAGCAGTCGCAGGGTCTCCTGGTAGGCATCCAACTCATCATAAGGGAAACCATACAACAAATTCCAGGCTACACTTATCCCCAACATCCGTGCATAGCGCAATAGGGCAATATTTTGAGCGGCTGTAACGCCTTTATCCATGCGCCGCAGCAACAGAGTCGAGAGCGCTTCTATTCCCGGCTGGATGGATGTAATGCCAGTGTCTCGAAGTACTCGCATTTTGTCAAAAGACAAATTCGCTTTCTGTTCATAAAACAGATCAAGCTTTAATCTCTGCTCTTTTAACTTTGGCAGGAGGGTTTGAAAATATCCATACGGCATGATATTGTCAGCCATAACTATTTTAGTATCAGGATAAGTTTGCGTTATCGCTTGCAAATCAGCCAGAACTTTTCCTGCCGATTTCTGACGCATGGTTAAGGTTAATCCATTTAAGCCACAGAAAGTGCAGTGATTTTTAGCGCCCCACCAACAGCCACGACTGCTTTCATACACCAGCTTTGGCTTCATCTTAGTAACATCCCCCATATAATGGGAAAATTGCCGAAAATATTCGCTGTAATCCGGGAGGGGCAAGTCGTCCATTTGTTCGACAGGAGCCCCGCTGATAATCTTCTCCACCGGCAGACGGCCAGATCGCCAGCCTCGCAGGAATTGCACAAAACTGGTTTCGCTTTCGCCGGAAAAAATGTAATCAATTTTCGCCTTCAGCGATGCAATCCCCAAAGCCATTTCGCCTTCGCAGTTTGCGCCACCGAGAATGGTCAGGGTATTGGGTTGACAACGCTTAATGGCATTCAAAAACGCGATGCTTGCAGAAGTTTGATCGAAAGAAGTAGTACAGCCGACAATCGAAAAACCATAAGGAGTCAGCCCATCAACAACATCTTGGATCCACACGCCTGCGCCTGCAGAAAGAGTTTCAAAACTCTCCCAACTCAAACTTGCCGATTGTAAACGAAAAGAACGCTGATAAGGAGCATGGGGCAAGGTTGCGCGTTCCAATCCAACATAGGTTCCATACGCCGCCTGTGAAAAATACCTTTCCCCAATGAGCGCAGAATTGAGAAGCCCAGTCGTAATTTCCTGGTAAGTCTCTACACCTATGACCTGGGCCAGCAAAAGGTTGGTATACAAAACCCGTACTTCAAAACCATCTCGTTTGGCACATGCCTGGAGCAGATGCGCGGCAAAAGACGGCATTTCAAGATCGGCCAGGGGGGGGACAATAATCAACACATCCCCTTCTGAAAGCAAATCTGAAAAATCAAACATGCAGGTGATTGTATCAAACTAACCGAGCAAAGACAATCAAACAAAAATTCAGACAGCAATTAAGGTTGGTACCTTCTAAATCCTTAATTGCTGTGCTTGATAATCAGGGTTTTCTTAAAAAAAAATAGAAGTGCCTACCCTAAGCACAGAGAAGTCCTGTTTGGGCAATCACTGTGAAAGAACCCCTGGCAGGACCTTACCCGCCAGGGGTTCTTTCAATCATTATTCAATTATCAGACAAACTCACCACTAACCATCTGCATCTGACTAGGGCAGTTCGCAGACCTCTTCCGAGGTGCAGGCGTAGCAGAAGATGACATCAGATGTACCGCCGATACGCACGTTCCAGCCAATGACCTGTGTGTTCTCACAGCCCTCAGCATGGCTGGTGCCCAGGAAATCGACATCGGAACCGGGGGCATAGATCGTGCCGGTGAAGTACGAGTCGGAATTGCCATTGATCTTGACCGGTTGGCCCTTACCGGAAGCACCCGGGACATAGAAGAGGATGTTTTTCAAGGCGGGCGAGGCATCGTCCCTGGAGGGTGCCGACAATTTAACTGTTGCGCCACCGTTGATAGTCACCTTTCCATTCAGGAAGTACAGGGTCACATCATCGCCCGTGACCACATCCCCGGCATTCATGGTCACATCGCCAGTGATGCAATACAGACCGGGTGTCAGATTGACGTTGCCTTTGAAGTCCTTGCCGTTCATCTGCTTCGCCGCGGGGTCGCTGCAGTTCGGGGCAGCCACATTCACGGTGACAGGCGTATTGACCTGGTAAGGCTCTGGGACAATCTTCACCTTGCTGTTCTTATTGTCATACTGCTTGACATATTCAACCGCAGCCGCTTCAACCAGGTGGGTGCCGACCGAGCGCAAGCAGCCGTTTGAGATGGCTTTGCCTTTCAGTTGGGTGTACGAAGTGCCGTGGAACAGCAGACCGTTCTGCTGGCCCTTGCAATCGGCCGGGTTGAGAGCGACGATGGCATAGCCACCAGCCAGGCATTCCTGTCCAGGCGTACAGCGTTGGGGGGGCGGGCTGCTGAAGAGTTGGAGTTTGGTGTTGATCCAGATAGAGTTCATCAAATCCAAGCCTTCGATGCGGAGTTTGTATGTTCCGGCAGGCAGGTTGTCAACGAACAGGTCAGCATCGGAGTTTGGATCCGTACTGATCAGGAATTTTTCCCATTCTTCGGTACCGCTTGCGTTAATATCCTGGGCAATTTCATTTCCATCAGGATCAATGAGCGTAAACTGGATTGAAGGGCTTCTCGCAAGGAACATGGAGAAATTCTCATCGGACGGATTCCCTTTACCGGCAGCGCGCTCATCGACCGCCTCCGAGCCTGCCCAGGCAGGTATACCGCTGGTGTTGGGGTCATCGGTGTCCGCATCTGCGTCGCCCGTCGAAGAGCCACGATCCGCATCACCATTCCAAATTTCAATAACGGTACCTCCATTTTCTCCTTCAGGCAGTGTGAAGTAGAACTCCCAGGCACCACCATAGGTGGTATTTGCCAAACTTGGAGCATTAGGGTAGATGATATAAGCATCACTCATGGTGATAACTGAGCCTACTATCCCAAAAGTTGCGCTTACGTTCTCACCACCTGCCACACTAACGTAGGCATTGGGCGATTTCAACTTGAAGGTACTAAGAATACCCGGCGCAGTCGTGTCCAAAGTAGCCACAAAGCGATAGATATAATCCCCATTCTCATCCATGGCTTCCTGGACGTTGTTGATGGTGATATCGTACCAGGCATTGTTGGGCATCACGGCACTGTTCCAGGTACCCACCACCATACTGCCAGAGCCATCGTGGGCAGGATCGGCATAAAGGGTATAAGTAACACTTGCTTTTTGAAGATCCCAGTTACCTTCATTCCAATTGGCGCCTCCAGCGCCGGAATCCCCGTCAAAGATACTCAGGTTGAAGGAGTCGGAAGCACCGTTCTTTGGAACAATCAGCCAGGCCGTATTCTGGAAACCGCCAAAACTTGCCAATTTGCTGCCTGCCAGAACGAGAAAACGCCCGTCTGTCTCTGAGCAGGTTGGCATGCAGGAATCCTCAGTCAGCGGCGGCAAGCCAGCCGTGCCCGGCCCGCCCCACCAACCGGCAAATTGCCCAACAACCGCCACCACAAGAGCGAGGACAACAATGCCGGCAATGGTGGTCATGCCAGATTTACTTCGGAGCCAACGATTGAAGTTGTTCATTTTCTTCTCCTTTTAAGAAATAAGGTTTTATGAAAACAGTTTGTTGTTTTCTGTTTACTTGATTAATTAGTCGCTCATAATCATTAAAAAGGGTCGAATTTGTTTATTTGTGTTCATTTTTTAGAATTATTCAGGTGAATAAACCACCCATAAAACAAACACCCACTGGTTCCGCCAAAATACCAGTGGGGTATAACTCAAAACTTTTGCATTCGTGTTACAAGGAAAGATTATGTCGCAGGGCTTTGGTATGTGCCGAAACCATCAGCAGTCGGTGCTCCCCCCTCTTGGGTTATCGAAGCAATATCGCCATATTCAGATAAAACTGGCGTTTGATATTCTTGTTTACCGTTGTTATCAAGACTTTGGTTTGTCATATTTTTCTCCACATCGTAAAAATTGTTTTGGTTACATTTCTTTTGTAAGATTATAGCCCACTACTCCTCATTAATCAATCAAGAATAGTCCCGCCATAAGGCCGCGCAGCAAAATGACCATGCTATCCATGGTTCCTTGAAGATCCACCTGCTGCTGCAATTTTTTCCAAACCGCATCCATTTTATCGATATCCAAATAAGTTTGCGCCCGGCGAGAGTTGCGCAAAGCGGCAAGGCTCATTTCCATATTGGGCGCATCGGCCAGCAAACGATAACCAATATCTGATGATTGCAGCCCACGACGCCTGTTCAGTCGCACTGCATCGGGAAGATAGCCTTCCATCGATTGGCGAATAACCTCTCGCTTTGATTCGTTATCAGTGATATAAAAATTATCTGGAATACTTAAGCAGTATTCAATCACTCGTTTATCAACTGTCGGATCGCGCACCTCGAGATCATAGGCGGCTCCTATTTCAGCAAGAATCGCATCCACAATAGATTTCCCTGGAAGTAACCAATTGAAACGCGCTTCGCGTGACGAACGGGTAAAATTACTGAGGGTTGGATCATACCCAGAGGCTCGCATGCGTCCCAACAGGTTTATACGATGGGCAAAATCTGAGTTGATGGCAGAATAGCCAGACCAGGGTTCTTTATCCCCCTTTGATCGAAGTCGCCGATAGTAAGGGTATAAAGAAGCAAGCAGGGTAGGCGCTAAAATTTTATATTCGATGATTTGTTTCCACTCTTGTTGACGGATAAGGGTAAATAAGGATATAGATCCCTGCCAACCCATCCAGGAAACCGTGGCATTTCCACTTTGTCCGGTCAGTAAAGCGCCAAAACCCTTGACTTTGGCACTTTGCAAGTTCCAATATATATTTGAAACAGCATGAAGCGGCTCATGATGGATTTCAAGCGCACGGTGGATCGCTTGAATTGGGGTAAGGTCTTTAGCCGGGATCGCCTGCAAATCAACATTCCCACAGTAAGCCGCAGTAGCGCTCGCCAGAGGCCATTCATCTGGATACCAATTTAAGAGTTGGTAGTTTACATCAAAAACTGGTACGGATGTATAAGCCTGTAAACGCTTACCCTGACCACGCAGTTCTTCAGCCGCCAAAGCAACCACCGAACCAGAATCTAACCCGCTACTTAATTGAGCACACACAGGGCGATAACTGCGCAAGCGGCAGCGCACTGCTTCGCGATAATGCTCAAGAAAGCCTTCAATATACTCCTGCCTGGATTTTTGGCGCAACTCTGGAGTGTTCTCCATGAACCAGTAGCGCCAAACCTTGACCTGCTCAGAGGTAATTAACAGGCAATGCGCATCCAGAAGCCTTTTGATGCCTTCATAAATCGTGTTTTCCGGTGGGTCAGGGGGCCATGAAACCAATTTCTGTGCCAGATAGAGTTCATTGATTTGAAGGTTGAGTCCGGGCAACACCAGCAAGGCTTTGATCGAAGATGCAAAAGCAAAGATTTTATGATCCAAATAGTAGTAAAGCGCCGTGCTCCCACGATGGTCACGTGCCAAAAACAGGTGTTTCTTTTTTTCATCCCAAATCGCAAAAGACCAATCGCCCAGCAGGTAGTCTGGACAATCAAGACCCCATTTGCGATAGGCCCGCAAAATCAGTTCGCTATCGGGCATGTCATTGCGCTCATCGAAAGGCACCGATAAGGCAGAGAATAATTCCTGGCGATTGTCAATGCGCGCTTCGCAGGTAAAGAGCAAGCCATCCTCGGTGGCATAGCGCGGCAAGCGCTCGTTTAATGATTCGGGGGTATTAAAAAGCATGAACTGTCCGAACCCAACTGAGTCACGACACAAAATCTGACTTCCATCAGGCCCCCAATAGGCCATCCTGGAGCGCATGGTTTCCAATAACTCACGATCCACAGGGGCGCCATCACGGTAATAGATACCCAAAATGCCACTCATGATTGTAAATCCTGTAAAATTGCGCGTTGTACGTTTCGCAGATGGCCCAGCCCGGTCGTGTATTTTATTCTCTTCACAGGAACGGCTTGCACCAGGCGGGAAAAAAATGTCAAACGCGCGGGGGCAAAACCCAGCGCAGAGCTGATTTGTGCATTGAAATTAAAGTGAATCAACTCAATAACAGCCTCTCTTGGAGATATCTGCGAAATCGTAATAATCGGCTTTTGTTCATCCGCAGGTAATCGTTCCAATATACAAATACAGGATAATGGCTTTGGTGAATCACAAAACTTCCAGCGTTTTTCGCGCCCCAAATCCGCTGCGCGTTTTGTAAACCCCGGCATTACCGTATCCCAATCTTGATACTCAATATTCAAACTTTCCGCCACTACCGGGTATATCCGCAATAACGGATAACCAGGGCGCGCCCAAAAGGCGCCATCCTTTTGTTCAATCGGTAATTTATCATCGGTTAACAAAGGATAGCCCGCTTCTAAAAAAGCGGCGGTCATGGTGCTTTTCCCATGGCCTGAATGAGCCAGGAATGCCACCGCGTGGTCATCAATCACCACAGCCCCGGCATGCAAAGACGGAATTTCTTGCATTTCAAGCCAAAACGACAAAATATTGGGTAATAAATTGATTACATGAGTGTCTTGTAATGGCTTGTCCAAAATATGGCCAATGATCGCATTTCTTAAGATATAAAAATCGCTCCAATCGGCATAGCGAACAATAAATAAATCACCTTTTTTATAATACTTAATGAACATGTTGGTATTTGTTCGGTAAGCCTTGACATAAACCGGCTCAAGTTCATCCCACCGTATCTCAACTGGCGGGGTATCCTGGCAGGTAAAAACAAGATCCATCTCGCCTTGCCCCTGGGGCAGGCGGCTGCCAAACGGATAATCGCTGGCCAGGTTCAGGCCAAAAATCTGGTAGACAGGCCAGGCGTTTTGCAAGGCCTGACTGCGGACAGATTCAAATTCCCGGGCCAGGGGGGTCGAGGGGGTGGTCATGGCAGTTATCTTATCAGATGTTTAAAAAAAAAAAAAAAAATCCCCGGGGCTGGCAGGCCGGGGGTTTTACAATCAAAACCTTTTGGACACAGATGACGTGGAAGAGTCCACTACAAAAAGGCTCTCAAACACAAAGGACACGAAGGAATTTTGAAGGCAAATTGAGTGTTTAGCGCAAAAAGTTTTCAAAAACCTTTGTGACCTTTGCGTCCTTCGTGTTTAGAAAAAGTTTTTGCAGTAGATTCACCGAATCTCACGCATTTTTCTAAAAAAACTGCGCCAATCCGCCGAATCCGCGAAATCCGTGTCCTGATTTAAAAACGGCAGCGCCCGATATTTTTCATAAAAGAAATCCGGCAAGCCGGCCCTAGACCGCCAGCGCCACCGGTGATTTGAGCGCCCGGGCGCAGATGCGGTAATAGCCGCGCTCGACCATCTCGCAAACCTGACGGGCAATCTCAGAAGGCGCTACCTCGGCAAAATTTTCAACCGGGTCGAGCACATCTTCGGCACGGCCATCCACGACCTCCGAAAGCATCCAGATGCGGCTGCGAAAAGGCGCAAACTCGGCCTGCATGGCTTCTTTGTGCCCGGCCTCCATCACCAGGATGAGATCCTGCACCGAAACCAGGGCGGCGGTCACCGGCCGCGAGCGATGAGAGTCGATTGAAATCCCCAGGCTGCGGGCCGCCTGGATGGCCGCGGGCGGGGGTGGATGCCCGGGCAGAGTCCAGGTTCCGGCGCTCGAGACCTGCCACTCGGCCTGCCATCCCAGGGACTGATATTTGCGCTGGAAACAGGCCGCTGCAATCGGCGAGCGGAACAGGTTGGCGGTGCAGACAAACAGGATGGAGGGCATATCAGCTGGTCAGCTCCTTGTGGTAATGGCCGTTGCCGTTGGGGCGGGTAACCGGCTCTAAAACCGCCGGAACCGGGGCCAGGCGCACCGGCTGGACGGGTTTTTCGGCCCGGTAATAGGCCGCGTAAGCGTGGTCAGAATAGTAGCGGTAGCCGCCATAGGGCTGGCTGTTGTTGCGCGGAATGCGGTTGAAGACTGCCCCAATCACCTGGGCGCCGCTGCGCTTCAGCAGTTCCAGCGTCGAGCGGGCTTCGTCCACCGGGGAGCGGCCCGGCTGCAAGACCAGCAAGACGCCATCCACCAGGCTCGAGAGAATCTGCGCGTCGGCCACCAGCATCGGCGGGCCGTCCAGAATGACCACATCGGCCCGCTGGCGCAGGTCGGCCAAAATGTGCAGCATCTTTTCGGAGGCCAGCATCTCGGCCGGGTTAGAGGGCAGGCTGCCGCTGGTAATCACCTGCATCCTGTCCCACGACTTACAGACGGTTTCAATCTTGAGCGAATCGCGGAACAGCGTGCTCAGTCCGAGGCGGTTGGCGATGCCCAGGGCGCGATGAATGGATGGCCGGCGCAGGTCGGCATCCACCAGCACCACGCGCTTGCCGCCCTGGGCAAAAATGGCCGCCAGGTTGGCCGCAACGGTGGTTTTGCCCTCGCCAGGGCGCGAACTGGTCACCAGCAGGGTGCGCGGCGGGCCATCCTTGCCAGAAAATTCGATATTGGCACGCAGCGTACGAAAAGCCTCCGCGGCCGGAGAACGCGGGTTGCCAGCCACATACGGGCGCCGGTTCGGGTCACTTTTCAGTTCGGCCACATAGCCCAACACCGGCAGGCCAAGCGCCTGCGAGACATCTGCCGGAGAACGCAGGGTGTCATCGAGGTATTCGATGGCAAAAGCAATTCCTGCCGCCAGGGCCAATCCAATCACGGCACCCATCAGACCGCTCTGGGTCGGCTGGGGACGCACCGGGCTGGAAGGCACCGGCGCGGCCTCGATTTGAACAATGCTGGGGGTGTTTTGCAAGCGCGCCAGGCGCACCTGCTCGAGACTGGCCAGCAGCTGCAGATAAATCTGCTGGTACAGTTCAAGGGTTTTTTGCAAATGCCCGAGGCGGTCAGAAGTCCCGGCGCTGGTTGGCTTGCCCAAGACCAGCAAGTTGGCGTAAATCTGCTGATACAGTTCCAGGGTCGATTTAAGCTGCGCCAGGCGGGCGGTCCATTCGGTGGGGGCCAGGTCGGGGTTGCGTCCGCGATTGGTCTTGTAGAAAATGTCATTTTCCAGTGAAGCGATGTCCGATTGCAATTCAGCGATTTTGGTCTCGACCTGGGCAATCTGCTCCTGAACATTTTCTGTCGCCAGGCGGTTAATCTGTTCCTGCAAGGCGCTAATCTGCCCGGCGACCTGCTCCACCTGGGCATTCAGACTCTCCTCGTTGGCCACATAGCGGCTGGATTGCAGGCTATCGTTTTGCTCAACAAGCACAGCCACCAGGGTATTGGCAATATCAGCAGCCCGGCGCGGGTCGGTATCTTCGACCGTGAGAGTAATAACCTGGGTATCGCGCAATTGCTCTGCCCGCACCTGCCCGGCGCTGACCCCGTGGCCCAGGCGGGCCGAAGCGCTATCCAGCACAGGCCTGGTTTTGAGCAATTGAATAAAGGTCTGAGCCAACTGCTGGCTGGCCAGATAAGAAAGGTCGGTGTTTTGGCCCTGCGGAGCGCGGATTACCAGCATCTTGGTGCTGGTCTGATAAACCCTGGGCTGAAAAGCGCTATACAGGTAAGCCCCCGCCCCCCCCAGGACAAATCCGAGCGCCAACAGCCAGGCCCAACGTCGTGCAATTAACAGGTATTGTTTGATTTCCATCACAGCCTCGATGTTTGAGCCTCGCCGCGCAAGCAAAAACGGCTTGCGCTTCTGAGTTGTCTGGTTGAGTGATGAAATCTTACCCGTTCCTGCCCCCTGAAAACATAATATGAATATTGCAATCGTTATTCGCCCCCCGCTGCGGGTGGACAGTATAACTGCGTCCAATCTTCATAGCGCACAAAACAGGTCGGAAGGTCCGGGTTGGACGCCGCCAGGCTGGAGGGGAAAAGCGGCCCAGGCGGGACATTCACCTGCTCATAGGTTACACGCAAATTATCGGCGTACCACTCAAAAGGCAGCAGGTCACTGGCGACAATTACCAGGTCGGGACGCTGGCCCAGGGCAAAATGAAAATACCAGAGGGAGAAAACCGCCCGGTCGCCTTCGGCAAAAACAATAGCCCGCTCGGGCAGGCTGGCAAGCACTTGCCTGCCAAAATCTTCGGCGCGGGAATCTGCTGAAGCATCGACTATTGGCCAGTGAACCCAGGCCTGAAGCAGTAAGAAGCCCAAAAAGAGAGCCGCCGCGAGACGAGCCAGATGCGGCCAGGCCAGGAGCCAATCCGTCAGCAGGGTATTCAGGCCAAGTCCCATCCAGACGGCAAAACACAGCAGCGCCGGAAGGGCATAAAGGAAAGAATCGCTGGTGGCATAGAGAAGCGCAAACAACGTCGAAGCAGCAAACAGCCAGGCCAGGGCGGCGCGCAAAGGCCAGGAGGCACGCCCGGCCAAAATACCCAACAAGCCAGCCAGCAGTCCTGGCACGCCGAACTGCCCCAAAAGCAGAGAAGCCAACCCGGAGAGGCGGGTAAGCAAATCGGGCCAGGAGACTGACAGCACCCCCGGGCGATACAACTGCCCCGAAACCAGCCAGAAGAACCCATCGAATGAAAGCGGGCGGCCCCAGTTGACCGCAGGCTCGGCCCAGGCCCAGAGCGGCAGGAGCAGATACACCATCGCGCCCGCCGCCAGGCCCGCCAGGCGCAAGAGCAATCCGCGCCGCCCGGGGGCCAGCAAAAGCGGCAGCAGGAAAAGACTGCTCAGGTGATTTCCCAGCGCCAGGCCCGCCAGCAACCCGGTTCCAACTTCGAGGCGGGATGAGCGCTCGGTTGGCGCACAACACAGCAAGAGCAAGACGGCCACAAAGAAATTGTGCAGTGCGTAAACTTCCGTAATGACAGCCTGCGACCAGGCCAGCGGCGCCAACCCAAAGGCCAGCGCAGCAGAGAAGGCCGGGAGCGTTCGCCCCGTGACCCGCAACACAAGCGCGTAAAGCGCCAGAGATGCCGCGGCGGTCAACAACGCCGAAAGCAGATTGGTGCGATAAGCCAGCGAATCGCCCAGTGGAAGGGCCTGAAAGAGACGCGCCAGGAGCAAATAGGTCGGGTAGCCGCTTGGGTGCGCAATTCCGCCTGTCGCGGCAGCGGCAATCAGGTCACCGCCATCTGCGCCAAAATGGGCCCAGGTCAGGCCGGGCGCCAGGCTCAATAGATAGACACCCATCAAGACAGCGGCAAGCACAACAGGCGCAAGAAGCGGAGCGTTTTTTTGCATAGGCGCTAAAAAAAGCAGGATAGAGGACGGGGCCTCTATCCTGCTCGATGGGCAAATGCCTGAGGCGGGATTAGCGCCCGGCGGGGGTATAGACCGCAGAGAAATCAACCAATTTGGCGCAGGCCAGGCCGTTCTCGGTGCGGGTTTCCAGCGGAATCCAGGGCGGGGTGATGGTTTCAAGATCGTCCTGGTAGTAGTAGATGGTCATAATCTTGCCGGGCCGGGCAGCAAAGCAGATTTCCCATTCACCTTCTTCTTCGTTGACGTTCATCTGTTGCCTGATCTTGGCGTCACGATAGTGCAAGACATGGCAACCCGGGAAGTAGAGCAGGTCGCCGTTATCCACACCGGGGAAGGGAACCGTCAGGGTGTCTTGCTCAGGATAGGCCACAAAGACATCGTTTGAGAGACCATCGACTTTGTAGATGGCGCGAATGGTGCAGATACCGCCAACCGCATAAGTGCCAGACTGGGAGAAGGAAATCCGGTCGGGAGGCGGAACAACCGAGCCGCCAACACTATCGGGGAAGAGCGGGTTCGAGCCATCGGCTGCGGTGCCGGGGCGAGGTTTGACTTTACCAGCAGGCATGTAAACGCCGGTATAAGGGGCCGGGGCACAAACCAGACGCTCCTGGTCTTCAATGGTGGTCGGAAGTTGAGTCCAGGCGCGGGTGCCACTCGGCGGGTTGTCAAGGTAGTAATAAACGTACATTTCGTAATCGGGGTTATTGCCGAAGCAAACCTTGGTGCTGGCATCTTCAGCGGGCATCGGGTTGATAACCTGGTCGAGCTTGTAATGTACGAAATGACAACCGGGGAAGAACAAATCGCCTTCGCCTCCAAACGGCACCTGGCTTGATTCTTCAATCGGAATTTCGGCATCGGCGTCCACTTTCAATTTCTTGTCGTTGTTCGGGTCGTTGAAATCCACCTCAAACAAACAAACGCCGCCGATGTTGTAGGTGCCATCCGCAGTGATGGTGTAACGCGCCGCCAGGGGAGCGCCAGCAATGCTGGCCGGGATGAGCGGCGAGTATTTGACCGGTTCAGCATTGGCCGGCTGGAAGGCGCCCGCCCAGGCCGGGCCGGTGCGCGCCAGGCCAATGACCGAAACGGCCACTACCAGGACAAGGAAAATCTGCAAATATTTTTTCATAGGAGTCTCCTCTTACAAGAATACGATAAAAATATTTTATCTGTTTCTGGCCCGAAGAAACTTCGGATTTATTCCGAATTTGCCTGGGGCGGCAAGAATAGCAATTCAAAAAACAAATCGGTACGCAGGCGCGTCTGATAGGTCAGCACGCTGCCATCCATGACTGCGCCAGAGGGGATTTGATCAACCACAGCGTCCTCAGGAAACAGAACGCGCACCAGAATGGGAATGTTGTGCGTGCCAGGCTGTTTCTGAACCCGCAGGCGGTAGGCCACCTGTCCGCTTTGCGGCTGCAACTGGAAAATATTAAGCGGCAGGGCAAACTTCATGAGCGTTGTGCGTGAGTGCCCGCCTGGGACAATTTTCAAAGTTCCAAAGGCCTGTGCCCCGGCAATTTCTTCATCGTCAAGGATATCCACTCGCGGGGGGACGCTCTTGTAGGTCAAAATCCAGTTGGCCGGAATAAACTGAGCAACCGAATCTAGCAATTCGGTGCCTGCCGGGCGATAGACACGCATATAGTCCCAATAACAATCGGTGATGGGGTAATCCGACTCACCTGGCGGGCGTTCCTTGCCCCAGTGCGTGCAGGTAAACATCTCTTCGGCGTTGTTGGTGTGTGTAACGCTCAATGTCGCAACCGGCGCCACCAGAGAGCGCAAATCAACCTCGTACTCCAGACTGGTTTCCACCACTGCATTGGTCTTGTTGAAACCAACATTCGAGTCAGCCACCAGCAAAAAGTCGCCATCTCCTGGCTGAACAGCACCATCCCAACCCTGGCGGGCAGCATAAGCGGCCAGAGCCGGGTTATCCACCTGAATTAGCAGGTTACGCTCTGCCAGCGAGTCCAAAATCGCCCGCGTCAGGCGTTCCCAATCCGCATCGCCGCTTAATATCTTTTCAAGCAGAGCCGACGCCAAAGGCATCAGAAAGGCCTTGTCATCCCAATCGGGCGAAGTATCATCAGCAGGCCGAAACTTTGAACGCCGCAAAACATCGATGACGTTCTCGGCGGTGACCAGCTCGGTTTTGCCTTCAACCTGCAACGGGCCAATCGCTGTCAGCAGTTTGACCAGGAACAACTGGTCGAAAGCGATGACACCATCCACCGAATGATCGCTTACATAAGCATAGAGCTGCTCGGCATAAAGTGCCGTAACGCGATAATCGGTAAACCAGGTTGCGTCGCGCAAAACCAAGACCGGACTATTCATATACTCGCGCAATTGCCAGGGCGCAGCCGGGTAAGGCTTACTCCAGTCTTCCAGAAGTCCGCTATTGCGGAAAACAGGCCGCGAAATACGCCCATCCTGCACCAGGATAGTTCCCGCCGCAGTGATAAACCCACCCGTGGGGCGCAATTCGTCCTCGTTTTGGGCCAGCAGGAGATAGGTTTTGGGGCCTTCACCGCTGGCGCCTAAGGCACGCGGCAACTCAACCGCCAGCATTAAGCCATCCTGCATCATTGCGGTGAGAGGGTCGAGGTCTTCAAGCAGCAACGTCTTAACGCGAGGCGAGAATTGCTGCGGGTCGAGGCGCTGACGAACCGAAAGAGCCAGGTCGAGTTGAGAACGGGCGACAGCCAACTGCGGGCCAGCCTCAGACAGCAGGCGAACCATCTCCTGCGGTGGCAGAGCAAAGGGGTCTTCCTGCTCCAAAATAGGCCTGAGCGCACGAGCCGACAAATCGGCAGCAGCCAGCAAATGATCGGCATACGTCAGCAGGTCGGGGCTGGCGGTCAGTTCACCGCCATACTCGGGCACCCAGCCAAGCATTGGCGCAACCCACAGAAAAGGCTCCACTTCCGATTTCAAATCGAGAAACCCTGACCGAAAAGAAGAAAGCGCCGGGCCAGCCTGGCGGGCGCGCTCGAGCATGCCCGAAGACGAAGACATCAATCCGCGTAACTCGTAGGCCTGGTCACGCAACAGGAGCGCCTGCTGGTACCATTGTTGAGCCTTCCAGGCCCCAGCCAGCAAAAGAGCGGCCAGTACCAGAAAAACCGCACCCAAAACCGCACAACCCCAGCGTCTCGGTTTGCGAAGCGGAGCAGCCGAAGCAGCGGCATCTAACTCACTGCCATCAGGCTGAATCACCGCCGGAAGCGCCAGCGATTGCGCCAGGAAGGCCTCCCGCGCCTGAACGGCCTGTAAAAGCCTCTGCAAGCCTTTGCGGTGCCAATCGCTCAGGGTGCTGTAGGCCGCCACTTCGGGCTCATCGGCAACCAGTTTGTAGGTATCGCGCTCGGCGGGCGTCAGATTATCGGGGTCTTCGTACACAAAAAGCAAAATAGACTGGTCAATACGCCCCCAGGCCTCGCGCAACGAGGCCGGGGTCGGCAGACCAAAGCGGATGGGCGCAAAATATTGGGCCGCCAGCAGGCCAAACTCACCCCAACGCGTATCCAGCCGCTTGCCCTGGCGCGGGGGAACAGACGGGCGGCTCTCGACAAACAAATCGGTTAGTGCCGCAACCAGGCGCAGGCCCGGCGAATTGCCCTGCCCGGCCTGCCCGGCAAGCAGACTGCGCGCCCAGGGGTGCTCGTCAAGCCGCTCGGGGTGCAGAGCATTTTCGAGGATAAATTTTAACGCTTCAACCTGGCGGTCTTCAGAAGGCATGAATAAAACTCCAGAAAAGGGAAAAGACAACCGCCCCATTAAACCATGTTTGGCGGCATTGCGCGAACCAAATTATAATCAAGGCTTGTGAAATTCATCCGCCGCGCCCTCATCAATCCTGCCATCCCGGCTGAATACCGCTCCAATTTCATCCATTTCTATCTGGATATTGGCTGGTATGCCCTGCTTGCCGGGTCCTCCATCAATTTCCAAAATGTCTATGCCGCCCGTCTGGGGGCCAGCAGTTTTCAAATTGGTCTGCTGGGCGCCATTCCGGCCCTGGTCAGCCTCTTGTTAGCCATTCCCGCCGGAATCTGGTTAGAGAAACGCGCTGTCCATCGGGCCGTGTTTTGGACCTCGGTGGTTTACCGCATCGGATTTCTGTTCTGGGCGTTCTTACCCTGGCTTTTCAACGAGCAGGGACAGGTCTGGGGGCTAACGGGCATCGTCCTGTTGCAGGCCATTCCCCTGACGGCTCTCAGCGTCGGGTTCAACAGCCTGTTTGCCAGCGCGGTGCCGCTGGAATGGCGCGCCACAGTCGCGGCCCAGCGCAACATTGTGCTTTCGGTCGTCTTTATGGGCGCTTCGCTCGGGTCTGGGTGGCTGCTCGAACAATTGCCTTTTCCGCTCAACTACCAGATTGTCTTTTTTATCGGATTTTTGGGCGCGGCGATGAGCAGCCTGCACCTGTACTTCATTCGTCCGATGCCCGAAACGGCCCAGGGCGCGGAACGCTCCGCCCCTCAGCCTGCACCGCTGCCCGAAGAAACGGCTCCACGCCCGGGCTGGAAAGAGTCACTGCGGCTGGACATCTGGAAAACCCCTTTCCGGGTCACCCTGCTGGTGCTGCTCTTCTTTCATCTGGCGCAATATCTGGCCATTCCGCTCTTCCCCATCTATTTTGTCAATGAACTACACCTGACCGATGAACACATCGGCATTGGAACAGCCCTGTTTTACCTGACGGTCTTGCTTGGCTCTACCCAACTGAGCCGCCTGGTGCGCCTGAGCAGCCACAAGATTGTCACCGGCTGGGGCGTGGTCGGCATGAGCCTTTACCCGCTCCTGCTGGCGTTTTCGAGCCAGGTCTGGGAATATTACGCCATCTCGATCCTGGGCGGCCTGGTCTGGGCAATGGTGGGCGGGGCGCAACTCAACTACCTGCTCGAAAAATGCCCGGCCCAGGAACGTTCCACCTACCTGGCCTGGTACACCATCGTCTTAAACGCCTGCGCGCTGACGGGTTCCCTGCTTGGCCCGGGGCTGGCGGCGCTGGTTGGCCTGCCGCTGGCCCTGATATTGACCGGTTTGCTGCGCGGACTGGCCGGGCTTGCCATTCTGAAGTGGGGCTAATTCTGGTATCATCGAGGCATGAACATCAAAATCGTCGCTACCAACCGCAAAGCGGGCTTTGAATACTTCCTGCTCGAGCATTTCGAGGCCGGGCTATCTTTGCAAGGCTCTGAAATCAAATCTATTCGCGCCGGGCAAATCAGCCTGGCAGAGGCGTATGTAGAAGTGGACGGGCGCGAGGCCTGGCTGGTGGAATGTCACATTGCCCCGTATGAGCAAGCCAACCGTTTCAACCACGACCCCAAGCGCCGCCGCAGACTCTTGCTGCACAAGCGCGAAATTCGCCAGTTGTGGAATAACGTGCGCCAGAAAGGCGTCACAATTGTGCCAACCCGGGTCTATCTAAAAGAAGGCCGGGCCAAGATTGAAATTGCCCTGGCAAAAGGCAAAAAACTGCACGACAAACGCGATTCGATTGCCCAGCGCGACCAGGAACGCGAAATGAAACGCGAAGCCCGTATGAGAGAGTAGAGAAAGGCGGCCTGCCATGCTCCCATCTACGATTGGCGGCATCAACCTGTTGCCCGAGGAACAAAAAAGAGCCATTTACAGCCAGGTCATTCCGCAAGAGCTGATTGACCGCTTTAACATGCCCGGCAAAGACACAACCCGCTTTAAGGGCTTGTTTGAGTTCAAGTTCAGGCCGGGCGCCAGCGATGTCGAGTTGTCGCTTTATCATGAGCAGCACTTTCCAGACCCGGTGCTTTATGGTCACCTGACCGACACCGTCAGCGGCCAGATTCACGTTTTGCTTTACATTTTAAACGACCCCGATTCGCCGCGCTTTAACGTTGACCGGCTACCCGACGGCAGTCCCACCCGTTTTGGGACGCTCAAGCGCAACCTGGAGGCCGAAGCCCAGGCTCTGGCCTACGGCCTGTCCCCCGGGCAGGTACGGCGCGGACTGCGCTTGCTGGCCCCTGCGATTAAGACCTTTGAAAAATTTGTTGCCAGCCTGGGGCACGACATGTATTTTGTTGAGCCGCTGTACTATCATAACGCCGTTATTTTTGAGCGTTATGGGTTTACCTACCAGATGGGCCGCAAACTGATGGAGCGCATTCAGCAAGGCTTCAGCCCAGAGGGCGACCTGACACGTCTGCTCGATGGCTCTACCTTTCGGCAACCGCAGGCGGTTAACAGCATTCGCCTGCGCTCGTGGGCCATTCACGATGGGATTTTAGGGGAACCTTTTACGCATGTGACGATGTATAAAAAAATTGGCAAAGAAGCCGGCATCAACACCTGCCCCCAATGCGGCTGGTAAACAAAACCAAAGAGACAGGCTCAGGCCTGTCCTTTTTGTTTTTGGAGTTGCAAAGAAATAAAAACCTCGGCCATCAGTGGGTCAAAATGAGTGCCAGCCCCCTGGCGAATCATATCGAGAACTTCTTCAATCGGCAGGTTTTTATGATACGAACGGTCACTGGCGAGCGCATCGAAAAAGTCCACAATTGCCATCAGGCGTCCTTCAAGAGGGATGGCTTCTCCGGCCAGGCCTTCAGGATACCCTGAACCATCCCAACGCTCGTGATGATACAAGACATACGGAACAGCAGCCCGCAGGTGCGGAATGTCGCGCAAGATTTTTGCGCCAATCAGGGTATGTGAACGCATAATTTCAAATTCTTCGGGGGTCAGCCGGCTGGGTTTGTTTAAGATGGTTTCAGGGATGGCTATCTTGCCAATATCATGCAACAAAGAGCCATATTCAAGAATCACCATCGCCTCGGGCGTCCAACCAAGGGCTGAACCCAATTCAACAGCCAGGCGTTGTACCCGCTGGACATGGTCGCTGGTGTATGCATCGCGGGCTTCGACCAGGTTGGCCAGCATGGTAATGGTTTGCAGGTGCGCCTGGCGCGATTCAAACAATTCAATCGCACGGCGACGTTCAAGGCGCGCGCGCACGGCTTCGAGCAGTTCATCGGCATCGTAGGGCTTAAAAAGATAATCATCGGCGCCGAGGGCGCGGGCAAAGCGCACATCCTCGCGCTCTGAGCGGGCGGTCAGGAAGAGGAACGGCACCACCGCGCCGCCATCCATACGGCGGACGGCATCCAACAGACCAAAGCCATCCAGCACTGGCATTGAAATATCAGAGACAACGATATCGGGGTTGATTTCTTTGAAAGCATCAAGGGCAAGCTGGCCGTTGGAGTAAGCAAAAACCTGATGACCGCCCAACTCGAGCACGGTGCGGGTCATCAAGCGCAGAGAATCTTCATCTTCAGTTAATAAAATTTTGGCCATCATACACACTCCAGGCCTAAGGGCCCCAACGCGGCTGCCAGTCGCAATAGTCGTTGTCGGTCAGGCGGGTCAGGCTGCTGCCATCAATTTTGATGATGTAAATTTCACAGCCATGCTCATCGCCGTAATGGTCAAAGTAGGATGTAAACACAATCCAGCCGCCATCGGGAGAGAAGCCAGGCCCCTGGCTGTTGCCGCCCGCCGGGGAAACCTGGAAAGGGTTGGCGCCATCGGGGCTCATCAGAAACAACTCGCGCCGCCAGGGCTTGCCTGAGTAGGTGACCAGCCAGCGGCCATCGTTGGACCAATCGTTGCGTCCACGCAGGTCGGGCAGGTTGCTGATGCGCTGAAAGCCACTGCCATCGAGGTTAACAGAGGCGAGCTGGATGCCGTAGCCCGGCACGCTGGAGGCAAACAGGATGCGAGTTCCATCGGGCGACCAGGTAGGATCCCAACCGCTGGGGTAAACTTCTCGCGGGTTTGAGCCATCGCGGTTCATCAGCCAGATGGCTGTCTGATTGGCGTTGTCGCTGCGGGTGAAGGCAATTTGACGGCCATCGGGCGAAATCTCGGGGGCGGTGAGAATGCCGATGCCCTGGGTCAATTGCCTGGGATTGCCGAGCAAATCCATTTCATAGATTTCGTAGTTGCCTTTGCCAGACAGGTTAGAAGAAAACACAATTGAAAGTCCATCGGGCGCAAGGGAGGGGTAAAAGTGCTTGGCGCGGTTGTCGGTGGTCAGGCGGCGCTGGTTGCTGCCATCGGCATTCATCAGGCAAATCTGGTCGGTGGCGCTGGTTTTGTAAACCTGGCAGACATAGACGATTTTGCCGTGCGGGCCCGGGCCAGGCGGGGGCGTGGGAGAGGCTGAGATAAGGGTATCCGGGCTGGGGGTGAGAACGATTCCGGCCTGGGGTGGGCGGGTGACAAAGACAACGGTAGGAACAACAGGCGGACGAGACAACCACCATCCGGTGGCAATGATTCCAATACAAAAAATTGACAAAAGCAGTACGACCCCAAAAATTGCACCCCAGGTTGTGATTTGGCGTGTACTCATTTAATCGATGGCTTCAGAACTTGCGTTGGCGTTGCGACTCAGGCGCGAGGTTTGCGTGTCGTCAAAGACGCCTTGATTGTAGAGAGCGACAAAGGACTCTACCAGGCGCGGGTCAAAATATGTTCCGGCATGTTTTTGGATGTAGGCCAGTACCGCCTCGACGGTGGAACTTTTGCGGTAAGGCCGGTTTGAAAGCAGAGCGTCCCAGACATCGACGATGGCAAAGATGCGGGCGGCCAGGGGAATTTCTTCTCCTTTGAGGCCTCGCGGGTAGCCGCTGCCGTCCCAGTGTTCATGGTGGCAGAAGGGGATATCGAGTGCCGGACGCAAATAGGCGATTGGGTCAAGCATCTGGTAGGCATATACGGGGTGACGGCGCATTTGCTCCCATTCCTGCTCGTCGAGGGGGCCGGGTTTTTGCAAGATGTGGTCTGGGATGGCCATTTTGCCAATGTCGTGCAGCAATGCGCCGCGCCGAATGTGGACAATTTCTTCTTCGGGGACTTTTAAGGCCCGGGCCAGGCGAATGGTCATTTCGGTGACGCGCTGGGTGTGGCCTTCGGTTTCTTTGTCGCGCAGGTCGAGCACGCGGGACCAGCCTTCGATGGTGGCTTCGTAGGCTTCGGCCAGGTCGTGATGGGCACGTTGAAGCTCAAGCTCGGCGCGTTTGCGCTCGGTAATATCGCGGATGATGGAGATAATGAAGAGTTCGTCGTTGATTTCAATGGTGCGGGCCGAAATCAGGCCAATCCACAACGAGCCATCTCGTTTTTTGAAGACGCCTTCCATGTTGTTGATTTCACCATCGGCGCGAATCGCCTGGAAGTAGCGCTTGTTTTCATCGAGGTTGGCCCACAGGTTGAGGGTCATGCCATTTTTGCCAATGGCTTCTTCGGGGGCGTAACCGGTCAGACGGGTAAAGCCTTCGTTGACCTCGATGTACTCGCCATCAGAAAGGCGCATGATGATGACGGCATCCGGGGAAATGCGAAAGGCTTTTGAGAACTTTTCTTCAGAGATGCGCAGTGCGGCGTCAGACACGCGCTTTTCGTCGCGCAGGTGCTTTTCATGCAGGGCGCGTTGAACGGCCTGCCCCAGGCGGCTAAGGCGGTCTTTGAGCAGGTAGTCTGCCGCGCCTTGTTTCATGGTTTCAACAGCGGCTTCTTCGCTAATGGTGCCGGTGACAACGATAAAGGGAATATCGAGGCCGTTTTCCTGCAAAATGTGCAGCGCCTGCATAGCATTGAATTGCGGCAGGCTAAAGTCGGCCAGAATGATATCAATGTGCGATTTTAAAGCCTCGCAATAGGCATCCTGAGTATCCACCCGTTGATGGGTGAATTTGTAGCCAGAGCGTTTGAGCTCGTAGAGGACGAGTTCTGCATCGGCAGGGCGGTCTTCCAATACCAATACGCTTAATGGCGAATCCATGACAAACCGTCCTTTAGGAGGGACTCTGATTGAGCAGAAGCCAATATAACCCTACGCTACGAACAGCCTCGGTGAATTGTTCAAAATCAATCGGTTTGACGATGTAACTGTTGACGCCCAGGTGGTAGCTTTCGATAATATCGCGTTCTTCGCGGGAGGAGGTCAGCACCACCACTGGCACTGCCTGGGTGCGGGGGTCGGATTTGAGCTTGCGCAAGACTTCAAGGCCATCTACTTTTGGAAGTTTCAGGTCGAGCAGTATCAGACGAGGGATGTGGCCGCGCACTGCGTCGCTGGAAACACCAAAGAGGTAGTCGAGGGCTTCGGCACCATCGCGGGCATGGAAGATGGAGTTGGCAATTTTGAATTTGTTGAGCGCATACAGGGATAATTCGGCGTCATTGGGGTTATCTTCCACCAATAAAATTTCGAGGGGTGCTTCAGTCATTTGGGCCTCCTGCACAGCATTGCGATGATTCTAGTATACCAAAATGAGCCTGTCTTGGCGCAGATTTTAATTCTCTACACGCTTATCTGGTAAAGAAAAGAAGAAGGCTGCGCCCTGGTCGATGGCCGCTTCGGCCCAAATGCGGCCCCCATGCCTGACGATAATCCGATGGACGATTGCCAGGCCAACGCCTGTGCCTTCAAAATCTTCGGCGCGATGCAGGCGCTGAAAGACGCCAAAAAGTTTGTCGGCATATTTCATATCAAAGCCGGTTCCGTTATCGCGCACGCTGAAGATAATTTCATCGGGTCGGTGTTCAAAGCCAATTTCAATGCGGGCCTGCTCACGACGGCGAGTGAACTTAAGCGCATTAGAGAGCAAATTGACCCAAACCTGCTTAATCAAGGTTGGGTCACCGCTGCAATCGGGCAGGTCATCGGCAATCTCGATTTCGACCACCCGGCCCTGCATATCAGAATCGAGTGCATATAAAACCTGCTGTACCATTTCGCGGGTGACGATGGGCTGAGCATTAATAGGCTGGCGGCCCAGGCGCGAAAAAGCCAGCAGGTCATCAATCAATAAGCCCATTTGCTGGGCATTTTCTCGAATCAAATTCAGGTAACGCTGACGAGTTTCAGCGTCACCCTGTTCGAGTTCATCCTGCAAAATGCGTAAAAAGCCGTTGATGGCCCGCAACGGGGCGCGCAAATCGTGAGAGATGGAGTAGGAAAACGATTCAAGCTCATTGTTGGCAGCCTCTAGCAAAGAGGTGCGCTCCAGCACGCGCTGTTCGAGGCGTTCATTGAGGCGCAAGACTTCATCTTCGGCCTCTTTGCGAACAGTGATATCCATTGCATTCAGAATAGCGAGTTCAACCTTGCCCTGGTCAATCACCGGGGCAAGATTGGCCGAAAACCAGGCCCGATGGCCTTCGGCATCGTCAATTGCAAATTCAAAAAGACCCTCGGCGCGTTCATTAAAAACGCGCTGTAAGACAGATTTACGAGTTTCGGCGGTTTCACCAGGCAGTAAGTGGTAAATTTCTCCGTTACGTATCAAGACATGCTGAAGTTTTTCCGCCTGTTGGTTGGCAAAAACGACCTGCCCGGCGCGATTAACGGTCAAAACCAGTTGGGGAGAACTCTGCATGAGAGTACGCCAGCGGGCTTCTGATTCGCGCAAAGCGTCTTCGGCAAGTTTTCGGTCGAGGGCAACCGCAACCTGGGTGGCAATCAACCTTAAAAGCTCAAGGTCAGCATCCGTAGGCAGCCAGGACTGCTGATAATATTTGAGCACCAAAGCGCCCAAAAGTTTTTGAGACGTTTGCAGAGGAATACCAATCCATTCTTGAAAAGTGACTTCAGTGTCCGCGTCAATATACTCAGAAAGGTTCTCCGGCTTAATCCAGAGCATGCCTCCCGACCGGGCCAATGCTTTAATAAGCGCCCGATCCAACTCGGCCTGGGCGGTGGGCCAGATTTCGCGCTCGTCGAGATGATAGGCATAATGAATATCGTCATCTCGATAAAGAGCCACCACCAGGTTAGGAGCAGGCATAAAAGTGCGCAATATCTGGTGAATAGATGTAAAAAATTCATACAACGTGGGGTTGGCCTGGGTCACCTGAGCGATACGATAAACCGCCATTTGCACCTGCTGGCTGCGTTTGCGCTGGTCAATATCACGAATGACAACCACCAGGCGCAGTTTGTCACCATCAAGGCGGGCGGCGCGTATGTTAATTTCCACCCAAAAAAGTGAGCCATCCTTGCGCCGGGCATGCCACTCAAAAGCCTGGGCATTGGTGCGCCTGGCCTGACGGGCGATTTTGCGCAAGTCGCTGTCGCTGTATCCTTCCGTGCCCGCGTTGAGGTCTTTCACCCGCAGAGCAGGCAAATCTTCGGGGTGATAACCGTACAGTTCAAAAAACTTATGGTTGGCATCAAGAATTTTTCCACTCGGGATGTCTGTTACCAGAATGGCATCATTCATGGAATCAAAAATGGTGCGAAAACGGGTTTCACTCTCGCGCAATGAACGATAAGCGCTATCGAGTTCGCTAACCTGTAACTCAAGACCGCCAACCAGTCCACGGATTTCCATTTGGGTTTCATTAATGGTACGGGCCAGGATGGCAAGTTCATCTTCCATGCCCGCATCATCCACTTGAACCGAAAGCCTGCCGCGCCCTAACTCATGGGCGGCTTGCGTCAGCCGCCGCAGCGGGCTGCCAACCAAAAACCAGATGACCAGGCCGCCCACCAGCGCGACCAGGATGAGACTGATACCCAGCTGAATCGATGAGATGCGCGTCAGGGCAACAATTGGCTGTGTCAGCGTGGCAGAATCGACCCCCAAAACGACTATCCAATCTTTGCCCTCAACACGGCTAAAACCAATAATTTGTGCGGCTTTCTGGTCTACCAGCCCGCCAGACTCCTCAAGCAAAATTTGCTTCACCGAGTCGGGGCTATACATCTGCAAAATGGAACGGCCTGCAAGGGCGGGATTGGGATGGAACAAGATAGTACCATCTCTTGCGACCACAAAATGAACACCCTGAGCCGGCTGACTGTGCAACAGGTGTTGATCAACCGACTCTCCTAAAAATACATCACTGAGATGCGAGGCGCTCACCCGGGCCTGCTCCTGCTGAGAGGCAACAATCACCTGCTCAAAAGTCTGCAAGACGTTGCGGCGCACAAAAAAAGCCATGACCGTCAGCGGCAGAATGGATAACAGCAGGAACCAGACAGTCAGGCGCAAGGCAACCGAAGAGCGGATTTGCTTCACTGGCTCACTCCTGTCAGAGCAGGGTCATTGCCAGGCCATCGGCACGCGGATCACTGCCAGCGCATAAAACGCCGCTTTCGTAATCGCGCAGGATGACCTGCCCGCGGCCAAAAACGGCCCTTTCCCAGCCCTGCACCGGGCGGACGGGGTGGCCCAGAGCGGCCAGTTGCGAAGCAACCCGGGCTGGAATTCCGGCCTCGAGCAAAACGGCCCCAGCCTGACCACCCTGAGCCGCATCGATACAAAAACGAGGCAGATCAAGAGCGGCTTGTGAGTCGAGGCCATCCTGTAGCAAAGCCAGGCCAACCTGCAAATGCCCCTGAGGCTGCATGAAACCACCCATCACACCAAACGGCCCCAGCAGACTGCCATCGGCGCGGGTCAGCAAAGCCGGAATGATGGTGTGGTACGGTCGCTTGCCCGGCGCCAATTCGTTGGGATGCCCGGCCTGCAGGCTGAAATTATGTCCGCGATTTTGCAGGGTAAAGCCAAAGCCAGCAGGGACAATGCCGGTGCCAAAGCCCATGTAATTGCTGTTGATGAGCGAACAGGCGTTGCCCTCGCCATCAACAACACAGCAATAAACGGTATCACTCGATGCCAGCGGAGAACCGCGCACCTGGTCGAGCGTTGCACGGCCCGGGTCAATCCGTTTGCGGCGCTGAGCGGCATACTCATCAGAAAGCAGTTCGGCAAGTGGAATACTGGAGGCCGCCGGGTCGCTGACGTACCAGAGCGCATCAGCAAAAGCCAGACGCAGGGCTTCAATCTCCAGATGCAGTCGTCTGGCAGAAAGCGGCGACAGGCCCGCAAGGTCAAAACCAGCCATAATCTTAAAAGCCAGAAGAGCGGCAAGCCCTTGCCCGTTGGGAGGACATTCGTAAATGCGATAATCGCCATAGGCCGCGCTGATCGGCTCTTCCCAGGTGGAAGTGTGTGAAGCCAGGTCGGACTCGCTCATCAGCCCCCCGGCTTGCCGCAAAACGGCCACAATCGCGTCGGCTATTTCGCCCTCATAAAAAGCGCGTTTGCCGCCTTCGGCTACCAGCCGCAGGGTGCGGGCCAGGCCCGGGTTACGGAAAATTTCACCCGGGTTGGGGCCGCGCCCGGACAGGGTCATTTCATGCCCGTTGGGGGCTGTTTTCAACTGACGATTTGCAGCAACCTGCCAGAAGTGGGCCGTCACCGGGGCCACCGGGAATCCTTCTTCGGCCAGGGCAATGGCCGGAGACAGGACAGCGGACAAAGAAAGCCGCCCATGACGCTCAAGCAAGTCGCACCAGCCAGCGCACGCCCCGGGTACGGTAACGGTAAACGGGTGGAAAGGCGGCAGCGCAGAATCAAAACCCTGTTCACGCAAACGCTCACGCGTCAATCCCTGCGGCGCGCGGCCTGATCCGTTCAGGGCCGTTATCTGACCAGTGTGCGCCTCGTAAAAAAGGGCAAACATATCGCCGCCAATACCGGTCGAGGTCGGCTCGGTCACATTGAGGGCAGCGGCCATTGCAACAGCAGCATCGGCGGCATTGCCGCCCTGGCGCAAAATTTCGAGCGCAGCGGCAGTCGCCAGCGGTTGCGAAGAAGCCGCCATGCCGCGCTTGCCATACACCACAGCGCGCCGTGAGCGAAACTCAAGCGGTTTTTTGGGGGTCATTTTTCTCTACGGCTTTCTGGGCCATGGTCACCAGCACTTTATCGACACGTTTACCATCCATGTCAACCACCTCAAAATTCAGGCCATTCCATTCAAAGCGGTCAGCAGCCTTGGGGACACGCCCCAGATTAAGCATAACAAAACCGCTCAAGGTTTCGTACTGGTCTTCATCGGGCAGATGGCGCAGATTGAAAATTTCTTTGAAATCTTCGACCTCCAGCATACCATCCAGCAACCACGAACCATCCTGACGCTGGGTGGCCTGTGGAGGAGCATCGATATCACCGACAATCTCCTCAAGGATGTCAAAAACCGTCACCAGGCCCTGCACCGAGCCAAACTCATCCACCACCAGCAACAGCTCGGCGTCTTCACTCTTGAACAACTCGAGCACCCGCGAAGCCAGGGCCGTTTCAGGAATGTAAACCGGCGGCTGTAAATTGCGCTTGAGTTGCAGGGGGTGTCCGTGCAGACTTTCGAGCAATAAATCACGCGCCTGAATGATGCCAATCACCGTATCCAGGCTGTCTTCACAGACCGGAAAGCGCGAATAGGGGCTTTCTTCTATTTTCTGGCGAATTTCTTCGGGGGTATCGTTCACATCCAGCCAGGCTATTTCGCTGCGCGGGGTCATCAGCGAGAAAATACGCTGGTCGCTCAGGCTGAAAACGCCCTGCACCATATCTTGCTCGGCTTCGTCAAAGACACCTGCCTGAGTACCCTGGTCAATTAAGACCTGAATTTCTTCTTCTGTAATCGGCGGCTCGACATTTGGACGAACTCCCAAAAGGCGCAGCATCAGGTCGGTGGTTGCGCTCATAACGTGCACCAGGGGCGCAAAGATACGCGAAATCAGCGACATCGGCGCCGCCACCACGGCCGCAATGCGCTCAGGGCTGTGCAAAGCCAGCCGCTTAGGGACAAGTTCGCCGAAAATCAGGGTCAAAAACGTAATCCCAACCACCACCACGCCCACGCCCAGTGCGCTGGCATGGGGAGCGAGAGCCGGGAAGCCCGCAAACCAGGCCGCCAGCGCACTGCTAAGGCCTACGCCGCCCACCGCACCCGAAAGCACACCAATCAACGTGATGCCAATCTGAATTGTTGAAAGAAAAACATTCGGGTTTTCGGCCAGTTGCAGCGCATTGAATGCGCCACCGTCGCCCTCATTCACGCGCTGTTGCAAGCGCGCCTTGCGCGAGGAAACGACCGACATCTCTGAGAGCGAAAAAAAACCATTTAGTACAACCAGCAACAGGATAACAAAAACTTCTATTCCCGTTTCAGACATGATACTCCGTATTTCAGTCTTAAATTGAACCTACCTGAGCACAACCTCAACGCCCTGGCCTTCAAAAACTTCACCGACCACCCAGGCAGGCTGCTGCAACGCAGCAGCGCGCGCGAGAAAGCCAGACAAGGCCTGAGGCGGCACACCCAAAAGCAAGCCGCCACTGGTTTGGGCATCAAACAAAAGCATTTGCAGACTCTCATCAATCTCAGGAGCAAACCGAACCTGCGGCCCGTAAAACAGGCGATTGTCTGAAGAGCCGCCCGGAAAGACCCATTCCTGCGCATACTTCAAAGCGCACGAAACCAGCGGAATTTGCTCAAAGACAAATCGCAAGCCAACCCTTGAAGCGCGTGACATTTCGTAAGCATGCCCCAGCAGGCTAAAACCAGTAATATCGGTTGCGCCGCGCAGTTCAAACTCCGCCGCCAGACGGGCAGCCGTGGCATTCAGGCGGCTCATCCAGGCAATCACTTCGTCCGATTCGGCGGGCGTTGCCAGGCCGCGCTTAAGGGCTGTGGTTGTGACGCCAAAACCAAGCGGCTTGGTCAATACCAGGACATCACCCGCACGCAAACCGCCTTTGGTCATCATTTTGGCAGGGTTGACAAAACCCAGCGCAACCAGACCAAATTTTGGCTCTTTATCCTGCACCGTATGACCGCCCGCCACAACCACCCCGGCCTCGCGGCACTTCTCAGCGCCACCGCGCAAAATTTCAGCGCTCACTTCAGGCGGCAAACTGGGGGGCAGGGCGGCCACATTCAGCGCCATAAACGGCCGCCCGCCCATTGCATAAATATCCGAAAGTGAATTGGCCGCCGCAATCGCGCCATACTCATAAGGCGTGTCAACCACTGGGGTAAAAAAGTCAGTGGTCGCAACCAGAGCGCGCTCATCATCCAGGCGCCAAATAGCGGCATCGTCGGGGTCGCCAATGCCCACTAAAAGGTCAGGATAATCCTGCGGGTCAAACAAATTTGAGACAGGACGCAGCACCTGCGCCAGCGTTTCCGCGTTTAATTTCGACGCTCAGCCAGCGCAACTCGAAAGCGTTGTCAGGCGCACCTCCCGTCCCGAAGTGCCAGTTTCGTTCATGAAGACTTCTCTTTTGTTTACTGCGGCGTAAACCCGTTACCAGGGTCTGGCAGGGGGAAGATGAAAGGCGCATCATTCGGCAGCAACATCACCTGAACATTCGGCGAGAGTTTGGTGATGTACTGATACGTCAACAAATCGGGGTTATTCGCCAGAGCCGCAGCAATCAACTCGAGAGCCTTGGCCTCGGCCTCCGCCTGAATCAGACGCGCCTCAGCCTCGGCCTGAGCCTGAATCACCCGCGACTGAGCCTGACCCTGAGCCGCAATCACGGCGGCATCTGCCTGACCCTGAGCCACCTGACGGGCCTGCTCGGCCTCCTGGCGCTTCGACTCAACCACAAACTTGGCCTGCTGAGCCTGCTGTTCAGCAATCTGTTTTTGTTCTACCGAAGCGGCATACTCCGGCGAAAAGGTGATATTGCGCAAGACAAAATCCTGCAAAATCAGGCCATTTTCACCCAGGCGGGTACGCAGCGTATCGGTAATATTTGTCACCAGGTCGAAACGCTTCGAACTGACCACCTGCTCGACCCCATACTGCGAGACCGCATCGCGGATAACACCCCTCGCCAGCGGACGAACCAGGTCATCGGCATACCGCGCCTGCCAGGCAATATGCACATCCACAATCCGGGCCGGGTCAATCGAATAAATCACCGAAGCATCCAGGTAAATCTGCTGGCCATCCGCAGTCCGCGCCGCTACCGAATCATCACCAAATTGCTGGCCCTCATCGGCGGCAATCGACATCGTATACGTCTGCTTTGAAATGGGGTACGTCACCACATTCTCAAAAAACGGGATAATCCAGCGCAGGCCCGGCTCAAGCGCCTCTTCACGATAGCCTTTGGCCTGCACCGCCGAAATCACCACCCCGCGCTCTTCCGGCTGGATGAACACAATCCCTGCCGAAACCACCGAAAGCAGCGAAGCCGAGACAAACAAAACCAGTAAAACCACCGAAAGCCCCTTCACCGGCTGGTTTTTACCAGCCCGCAAGCCAATCACCACCAGGGTTCCCATGAAGGCCATCCAGGCGACAGCCGATAACAAACCGAAAAACTCAGCGATATTCATACGCTCCTCCTTTTTCTAACAATTATAACGTGATAGCATTAAGCCATGCGGATTGCCAACGGCCAAATTGACGAAACATATATACACGGATGGCGCGCCGCGCGAGTTCTCTGCCCACCAGGCCTGATACCCGCGCCCGGGCAATATCTTCTCGCCCAGGCCGCTCCCGCTGCGGACTCACCGCTGCCTGTTCCCGTTTACCCGGCTGGCTCAACCCCTGGCGGGTTCTACGCCGCGTCACCGCTGACTGCCCGCTGGGCGCCAGGCCAGGCCCTCAGCCTGAAAGGCCCGCTTGGGCAAGGGTTTCGTCTGCCCCCCACTGCCCGAAAAGTTCTGCTGGCCTGCTGGGGCAACCCGCCAGGGCGAGTGCTGGCCCTGCTCGAAGCCTGCCACAACCAGAAAGCCGAAATTGTCCTGCTGGCCGAATCGACCCCGCAGGACATTCCACTCTCGGTCGAAATCCTGCCCCCCGCCGCCCTGCCCGAAGCCGCCCGCTGGGCCGATTACGCCGCCCTCGACCTGCCCATCGAGCAAATAGAACTTGTACTCAACACCCCTCCCTTGCGAGAAGCATTGCCTACTCTTGCTGGCTACGCGCAAATTTTTATTCAGACCCCCACGCCCTGCGGCGGATTGGCCGAATGTGGCGTATGTGCAGTTCAGACACGCAACGGCCTGCAACTGGCCTGCAAAGACGGCCCGGTTTTCGACCTGGCGGAAATCATAAGCCCCCGCGCCAGATAAATCTGCGTGGGGGCTTTTATTTTTTGATGCTGCCACTTACTGCCAGATGCGAAACGAAGTCATCGCGCTGCTGGTCAGGCCGCCAAACTTGACCTGTACCGCTACCAAAACCAACCCGCCAGGCGGCTGACCGCTGACTTCAAACGGGGCAATCACCACCCCGTATTCATTGGTTAGCAGGCCGGGCACCACCCGGGGCGAACCGTTGGGGAAGTAAATCACCATCGAAACCTCGGCGCCCTTGACTGGTTTCAGGGTTTGGTCTTGCACAACCACATAAACTGTCTGAACGTCATTGGCCTGGGTGACGGCTTTCCACGAAAACGCGCGCGCCTGAATGCTCAAAACCTGGGGATTTTCGAGAATATCCAAAGGCTTTGTTGGGTTAAGACGCAGCGGGTCTTCGCCAAGAAAACTGAAGTAGGCACGGCCCAACTCGGCAAGCACCACCTTGCTGCCTTCAGCGTTCTCAGGATACCACTCAAAACGCGCATTCTGAAAGTGCTGGACAATCCGTCCGTTCAGCACCTCGAAACCCGAAATGGGCATTCCAAACACAACCTCGCCGCCGTTTTTATCAAAGAAGTCTAAAAAGGCATAGCAGACGGCGTTGCCATTTGAAAAAGAGCGGCAACCCACCGGGGTAAAAATATTGAGCGGATTGCCTGGCTGGTAAAGAATTTGCCCCACAGGCGAAAGACGAACCCGCTGGCCTTCGGGCAAATCGGCATGATACTCAAACCGGGCACGGGTAAAGTATTGCACCAGCCTGCCACTGCGCGGGTCTGTAAAGGCGTCTGTAATTGGATAGCCAAAAACTTGCAGGGCGTTGGCATGGCTGTCATAAAAGCGCAAAAAATCACCTTGCAGGTTGTGCCCGGTTTCTGAAACATAACGCCAATTAACGCCTGCTTGAGCCAGGGCTCCCCCCGATGGCTGGAGCAAGAGGCTGACAAGAAGGGCAACAATAAAAAGCCGCGAGAACAGTTTCACGATTCAATTATACAACGATTATGAAACTGTAATGTTTTAATTTGACTTTCTGACTCCCAGTTTTCGCAGTTGAAAGCCTGCGGCGGCCCATTCAGGGCCGCTCCAGCCGCCAACGGTGTCAACCAGCAGGCGGCAATCGGTCAGGGCAGCCAGTTGCGAGGCGGTCAGGGCGCGGAACTGGCTGTGATTGACCAACAGCAAAACCAGGTCGGCCCCGGTGAGAGCCGCTTCGAGGCTAGGAACGGCCTCGATAGCGGCGAGACCGGCATCGGGTTTGTATGGTTCAAATGCTTTAACGGCGGCCCCCTCCGCCTGCAACAAGTGGACAATTTCCACCGCCGGGCTTTCGCGCAGGTCATCCACATCGGGCTTGTAGGCCAGGCCAAGGGCGGCAATTTTCTTGCCGGCCAGTCCGCCCAGGGTTTCGCGCACCAGTTCGACGACAAAATGTGGCTGCGAATCATTGACCTGACGCGCCTGCAAGATGAGTTTTGAGAGGTCAGGCGCGGCTTCGACAAAGAACCAGGGATCAACACTAATGCAGTGCCCGCCCACCCCCGGGCCAGGGTTGAGAATTTTTACCCGCGGATGGCGGTTGGCCAGGCTGATGGCTTCCCAAATATCAACGCCAAAGCGGTCGGCCAGACGGGCGAATTCATTGGCGATGGCAATGTTGACATCGCGATAGGTGTTTTCCATCAGTTTGACCATTTCGGCGGTGGTGGCGTCGGTCTGGATGATTTCGCCCCTGACAAAGGCGGCGTACAGGTCGCGCCCGGCCTGGGCCGATTGAGGCGTAATGCCGCCAATGACGCGGGCGTTTTCGACCAACTCACGCAGAATTTGGCCCGGCAAGACGCGCTCTGGCGAGTAAGCCACATAAAAATCATCGCCCGCTTTCAGGCCCGATTTCTCAAGGATGGGAACCAGCAGGTCTACGGTGGTGCGCGGCGGGGAGGTTGATTCCAGTACGACCAGGTTGCCGGGCCGCAGGTGCGGGACAATCGCTTCGGCGGCAGCGGTGACGGCGCGCATGTCGGCGCGCTTGTCCTCGTAAAACGGGGTCGGGACGGCTATCAGGAAGGCATCGGCGGGTTCGGGTGAGGCGGCAACCGTCAGGTTACCACTCTCCACAGCGCGCAAGACGGCTTCGCCCAGGCCAGGTTCGTGGATGTGGATTTTTCCGGCTTGCAGGATCTGGATGACGTGCGGATTAACGTCCACGCCAATGACGCGGACGCCGTGCGTGGCAAAGGCGCTGGCGGTCGGCAGGCCGATGTATCCCAGGCCGAGGATGCAGATTTTTTCGAATTTCACAGGGGCTCCGATGGGTAAGAGATGAATTTTTCAAGGTCAAAATTGCCGCTGTTAAATTGAACCAATCGCGGCCAATCAATCGCGCCATCTTCAGCGCAAAATCGCTGCATAAATTCCAGGACGAAGCGGTTTATAACCTTATCACGTTCAGCATAGTAATTTTCATTATGCTCACGCGCTCGATAACCAACCGGTTCAATAATATTTTTATACAAATCCTTGTCACCGCTAATCAAATACCAAAAATTTTGCCCTACAATTTTCATGTAGCCGCGCAAGTAGGTTGTCTTTGTTTTCCCATAGCAAATACCAAGAACAGCCTGTACATTGGCAGTGCGCCTGGATTGTTTCACGCGCGCAACCGCATTTTTCAGGTCTTGCTCAAGTTTATCTTGCTGCGAACTGTTCCCCCAATTGGGGCCAGATTTTATCGAAACGACATAATGTGTTTCCTGGTAAAAAAATTCCAAATCGACCCCCGGAGCAGTTGATTTATGGCCATTGCAAGTTTTTTGAGCAACAAAAACTGCCAAATTTTCTAAAAAATCGCCAAAAAGTTTCTCTTCAGATGATGATAGAAAAGCACTCAACAAATCTGGTATCAAGGCAACGCTGGTTGTCAGATTTTTTGCTCGAAAAAGGTATGGATTTTTGGTTAATAATTTATCGAGGGTAAGTTCTTCGAGAGACTTTACACGTCTCTGATGAAAATCAACAATATTTTCATTTACAAACTGGCGAACATCATCAAAATTGAGCGGCACCATTTTTTACCTACCTTCTTCTTCAACAGAATAACCGGCAGAAGGCTCCGCAACCAATGGCAAGGCAACTTGCAAACTCGCAACGCGATTGCGGGATAATTCAATATAAGCAGGATTTAGTTCAATTCCAATATAATGACGGCCCAACTGCGCCGCAGCAACAGCAGTAGTGCCAGAACCCATAAAAGGGTCGAGAACAACATCTCCGGGCTGTGTAAACAGCTTGATAAACCAGGACGGCAAATCTACTGGAAAAACCGCGCTGTGATTCTTGTTGCCGGTCTCAGTGGCCAAGTGCAACACATTGGTCGGATAGACTTTATCACGGCCAAGCCAGTTGGAGACGTTTTTTCCAAATCCGCTACCCACTTTGGAGTTGTCACGAACTTTATCAGTCTCAGAGAGTTTTGCCAGTCTTTCCTTGGCCCAATCTCCTATGGGAACCATGACAGCATCTTGATACATAGAAAACTGCCGCTGTTTGTTGAATTGGAGCAATCTTTCCCAATTGTCTCGAAAACGGTTAGGCCATTTTCCGGGGTAAGAATTTTTTTTATGCCAGATAAACTCTTCTGTCCACAGCCAGCCCCGTTTTCGTAAGGCCAAGATTAGCTCGATTACATAGGTATGGCGTTCACCATCGACAACCCGCTCCTTGATATTTAAGATGAATGTGCCGGTAGGCTTTAAGACACGCATCAACTGCTCTGCTTTTGGCATAAACCAGGCCACATATTCATCAGGGCTGACCCCTCCATAGGTGTGTTTTCGCTGGTCAGCATAGGGTGGGGATGTAAAAACCAAATCAACACAGGAATCAGGCAGTTTGCGAAGTTCTTGTTCACAATCTCCGAGAAAAAATGTATTTAGATATTCCATACGAATCTCCAAAATCAGTCAGGCCGTATTCTATCGCAAAAAACTGCCGGAAAGCAAAACGCCGCGCCAGCAAAAGCCGGGCGCGGCGCGGTGTTGGGGTAAGGAATCTTAAAGGTTACGCAAATACCAGCGTCCAGAGGCAACATCCTGCACTTTTTGGGCAAATTCACCCGCCGAGGCGTAACGCTCATCTGGCGATTTCGACATGGCTTTGTTGATAATTTCCTGCCAGACCGGGGGCAAATCGGCGGCATAAGCCAGCACACTTGGGACTTGTTCGTGAAGATGGGCGCTCAGCATCTCCGAATTTTCGCCCCCAAAAGGCAGTTGACCCGTCAGAAATTCATAGAGCATGACCCCAAGCGCGTACACATCCGAACGACCATCCAGCGGATGGTCTTGCACTTGTTCCGGACTCATGTAGGCTGGCGTGCCTACCAGCCATTTGCTGGCGTTCTCGGTCATTTGCAGGCTTTTGGCAAGCCCAAAATCGGCCAAAAAAGCCTGGCGGGATGTATCAAAAAGGATGTTTTGCGGCTTAATATCGCGGTGAATGATTCCGCGGGCGTGCGCGACATCGAGGGCTTCACAAATCCGCGTCATGGCAGCGGCATAGTCACGCGTCCGCAATGCTTTCTGTCGAAGCAAATCGGCCAGGGAACTGCCCGCCATGTAGCGCATAACGATGTAAGGTTGTGCGCCGTGCCAGCCAAAATCATAGACCGGGACAATAAACGGATGCTCGAGCGAGGCAATAATTTCAGCCTCGTGCTGAAAAAATTCACGCTGGATTTCATCGTGGGCGTGGTCAAACATCAAGACCTTAACGACTACCTGTCTCTGCATATAGGGGTCGTGAGCCAGGAAAATGACACCCTGACCGCCCTGGCCCATTTCATCAATCACCTCGTATCGTCCAATTTTCATTGCCGTGGCACTCCCTGAGACAGATTGAGACAAATCTTATCCTAATTATAGCGTCAGGGCGCGCAAAAAGGCAAATTTAGCGGCGTTCGCCGATGGTGTAGCCTTTGTTTCGCACCGCCTGCACAATCTGGGCTTCTGTGACCCGGGTCTCATCGAAATCGACCATCATTTGGGCTTTGTGGTAACTGGCCTCAACACGCCGAATGCCGGGCAGGTCATCTTCAATCGACTCAAGCGCCATGACACAGTTGGCGCAGTGCATGTCAGGGATGGTGTAGGTTATTTTCATAGAAAGCAATTGGAGATTGGTAAATGGTAATTGACGAACTTGTCAATTACCATTTACCGCTTACTTTTTACTCAAAAATAATCTGCCCGGTGTACATGCCCATTGAGCAGGTGAAGCGCATGATGGTGCCGGGCGCCTGGGCCGGGATGGAGACAGTTTCGACGCCCGTAGCGGGGAGCAGGGCGTAGTATTTGATGGCCGGGATGACGAAGTCGCGGGCGCAGGAGTAGGTTTCGTTGGTGACAAGCGTCAGCGAGACGGGCTGATTGGCCGGGGCGCGCAGGGTGGAGGGGAAGTAGCCGTTGTCTTTGACCTGGAGGGAGAGTTTGTCGCTGACGGGTGCGGAGGGGGCTTCGGCGGCGGGAGAAGATTGGGGCGCGGCAAACAGGCTTTGGGTGAGTCCCGATACCGAGGGGGCGCCGAGCAGGTTGAGGGCGTTGTCGAAGGTGACAAATCCCAAAATCAAAATGACAATCGCCACAAAACGCATGAAGTATTTTTCGAGGCGTTCGCCAATTTTGGCGGTGAAGTAGGCCACCGCAAAAAAGACCGGGCTGGTGCCGAGGGTGAAGGCAAACATGAGCGCGGCGGCGGTCAGCGGGTCGGCAGTGCCGAGGGCGGCGGCCATCATGGCTTGCGTTACGCCGCAGGGGATGAAGACCGTCAGGAAGCCGAGGAAGAGCGGAGTGGCGGCATCCGTCCCTTTGGCGGTGCGGCGGATGTAGCGCGTCAGAAATTTGGGCGGCTCAATGTTGAAGTAGCGAAAAATCGGGTGGACGTTGAGCATCCGCAGGCCGTTGCCAACCATGAAGACCGCAATGGCACTCATCAGCAGGGCGCGGGTGAGGGGGTCGAAGGTGAGAAAGGAGCCGAGCCAGCCGAGAAGCGCACCCAGCAGGGTGTAGGCGACCAGTTTGGCGGCGAGGAAAAGCAGGATGGGCTGGGCGGTGTTGAGCGCGGCAGGCTGGGGGCGTTTACCCTTTTTGACGGGCGCGGCGGGCGCGTTTTGCAGGTCGCGCTCAATTTGCCCGGCCAGCGAGGAAGCCAGCAATCCGCCCTGCACGGCCAGGCAGGAGAGGCCGCCGGTGGTCAGGCCAGTGATGAAGGCGAGCAGGAGTTGTTCCATAGTACCTTCTACCGCTTCCCGCCGTCCCAAACCACAAACGGCATGTTAACGACGACACGGGTTGGGGTTATAGTCACTTCGCCAGCCTGCATGGCGGCCGAAATGTCAGCGGTTGAAGTCAGCAGACGAGCCTTGGCGGGGTCAGCCCAGGTAACAACAATCACCCGGCGCAAAGGGGTGTACCCATCGGAGTTAGGCGGATAGTCAAAGACATCGGCCTGATAACCAAACGGCCCACTGCCCTCCAGCCCGTTGTCGAACACATAGACATTCGCAACCAACTCGGACGGGATATCTGCCAGAGACGGAACATACAAAACCGGCGAGGACATCATCTCGGTCAGCAGTTGGGCGACATCGGGGTCGGATGCCTCGGTATGGATGAAGTAAATCTTTGCCGTCAGCATACGCCTTACCCGCCGGGAATACGGCTGTAGGCATTTGCGCCGCAGCCGGGGCGCACGCGGCGAGGACAGTTATCAGCAGGGCAGTAATCAGGAGGGAACGGAGGGGGTTCATGTAAGGGTTCCTTTGGGGTGGTGAGTGGTAATGGGTAAGTGGTAAGTGGTAAGTGGATAATTACCACTTACTTAATTTTCACCCCGCGCAAACGCAGGGAGTTGGTGACGACAAAGACACTGCTAAAGGCCATTGCGCCAGCGGCGAGCATGGGGTTGAGCAGGCCCAAAAAGGCCGCCGGGATGAGCAGGGTGTTGTAGAAAAAGGCCCAAAACAGGTTTTGTTTGATGGTCCGCAGGGTGGTGCGCGAGAGGGCAATGGCCCGCGCCACGCCGCGCAGGTCGCCGCTCATCAGGGTGACGGGGGCGGCGGCCATCGCCACGTCGGTGCCGGTGCCAATGGCGAGGCCGACATCGGCCTGGGCGAGAGCGGGGGCATCGTTGACGCCATCGCCGACCATTGCGACCACGATTGGCGATTGGCGATTGACGATTGACGATTGCAGGCGTTTGACTTCCGCCGCTTTGCCTTCGGGCAAGACTTCGGCAATCACTTCATCCACGCCCACTTGTTTGGCGATGGCGGCGGCGGTTTTGTGGTTGTCGCCGGTGAGCATGACGACTTTGAGACCCATGCGGCGCAGTTCGGCGATGGCTTCGGGAGAACCTTCTTTGATGGTGTCGGCTACGGCGATGATTCCGGCCACCTGACCATCCACCGCAACCAGCATAGCGGTTTTGGCCTCGGCTTGCAGGCGCTCCAGTTCGGGTTCGAGGCCGTTAAGCGGGTAGCCGCGCTTTTGCATCATCCGCAGGTTGCCAACGGCCACTTTGCGGCCATCCACTTCGGCTTCCACACCGTGACCGGCTTCAGCGGCGAACCCGGCTGGTTCGACGAGAGACAGGCCCCGGGTGGTGGCTTCGGCCCAAATCGCCTCGCCGAGGGGGTGTTCCGAGCCTTTTTCCACCGAAGCGGCGAGAGACAGTAGCCAGTTTTCAGTGGTCAGTGAATCAGAACTGGTGACTGATAACTGTTCACTGATTACTACATCCGTCACCGCCGGTTGGCCCTTTGTAATCGTGCCGGTTTTATCGAGAACGACCACGCCGACTTTGCCAGCGCGCTCGAGGGCTTCGCTGTTGCGGAAGAGGATGCCCATTTCAGCGCCTTTGCCGGTGCCGACCATGATGGCGGTGGGGGTGGCAAGCCCCAGGGCGCACGGGCAGGCAATCACCAGCACGGCCACCATGTTAATGAGGGCGCGGGTAAAGGGGGTGATGTCGGCGTTGATGGGCAGGGTCGGGCCAAAAAAGTACCAGCCGATAAAGGTCAGGGCGGCAATGCCAATCACAATCGGGACGAAAATGCCCGAAACCTGGTCGGCCAGTTTTTGGATGGGCGCTTTGCTGCCCTGGGCTTCTTCCACCAAGCGCACAATTTGGGCCAGGGCGGTTTCGCGGCCTACTTTGGTGGCTTCAAACTTGAGCAGGCCCTGTTTGTTGAGGGTCGCGCCGATGACCGGGTCGCCGGGTTTCTTTTCCACCGGGAGCGATTCACCGGT
>CAZNCT010000003.1:44007-44220 GCA_964571615.1 uncultured Anaerolinea sp.
CACGGTGCTGCGCCCTTCGACGACCACGCCATCCACGGGGATTTTCTCGCCCGGGCGGACGAGGACGACATCCCCCACCCGCACCTCGTCCACCGCGATTTCGGCTTCGACTCCGTCCCGAACAACGCGGGCGGTTTTGGCGCGCAGGCCCATCAGTTTTTTGATGGCCTCGGAAGTGCGCCCTTTGGCGCGGGCTTCAAGGAATTTGCCCAG
>CAZNCT010000003.1:44249-53827 GCA_964571615.1 uncultured Anaerolinea sp.
GGCGGTCTCAAAATAGACGTGACCATCCAGCCAGCCAAAGGTGATGGGCAGGGAGTAAAAATAGGCGGCGGAGGAGCCGAGCGCAATCAGCACGTCCATGTTGGCCGAGCCGTTGCGCAGGGCCTTATAGGCGCCGACATAATATTGCCAGCCGACGTAAAACTGCACGGGGGTTGCCAGAACCAGCAAAAGCCAGTTAAACCACCACGCGCCGGGGTACATGCCCATCATCAGATACATTTTCTGATAGTCGGGCGCGTAGAAAAAGGCCGGGAGCAGGCCAAAATCCTTGCTCATCGAGAGGATGAAAAGCGGCAGGGTGAAGGCCAGCCCCACCAGCAGGAGGTGACGCTGGGTATCAATTTCACGCTGACGGGCCTGGGCTTCGGCGTCTTCGGCCTCGCCGCCCAACTCGAGGGCTTCAAACCCGGCGGCGGCAACCGCCCGGCGGATTTCGGCCTGGCTGATGATGGTGGGGACGTATTTGACCCGCGCTTTTTCGCTGGTGTAGGTGACGGTGGCGGAGAGCACGCCCTCCAGTTTGGCGAGGGCTTTTTCAAGGCGGCGGGCGTCGTTATCATCGGCCAGGCGCTTAATCACCAGGTCGGCTTCGCCGGTGGCAACGCCGTACCCGGCGCGCTCCACGCGGGCGATGAGTTCGCTCAGGCCCAGTTTGGCCGAGTCGAACTCCACGCTGGCGCGCTCGCTGGAAAGATTGACACTGGCGGTTTGCACGCCGTCCAATTTTTTCAGGTTGCGCTCCACCGCCGCGACGCAGTTGGCGCACGTCATGCCGGTGATGGGGAGGGTGAGGGATTTGGTCATAATGTATCAGGTAATCCGGTGTCAGGTATCAGGTGTCAAGTATCAGGTGCGAGGTTTTTTTGACCTGACACCTGACACCCAAACACCTGGCACTTATCTAAAGCGCCAACCCAACTGCGGGATAGTTAATCTCCGCCAGCAGAGCCTTGATTTTGTCCTCGGTGGCCGGGGCGTCGAAGACGATTTCCACGGCTTTGGTGGCGGCATCGGCTTTGACCGAGGCCACGCCATCCAGTTCCGAGACTTCGTTCTGAATGGTCTTGACGCAGTGGCCGCAAGAGATATTGGGGACTGAAAGTTTTATGGTGGTCATGGGAGCTCCTTTTATACTTTATTTGCCATCTCAAACACTTCGCTCACTTCTTTAAGAACGCGCTCGCGCTCTTTGGGGTCTTCGCCCTGAATGGCAGTGATAACGCACGAGTTGAGATGGTCTTCGAGAATTTGGGCGCTGACTTTGTTGAGCGCGGCCTGCACAGCCTGAATCTGGCGAATCAGGTCAATGCAATACGCGCCCTCTTCGGCCATCCGCACAACGCCTTTCAGATGGCCTTCAGCAGATTTCAAACGGCGCAGGGTGGTTTCTTCCAAGACATTCTCCTTACCCCCCCCAGGGGGGTGGGGTATTGATATTATTACAAAAACCAGAAACCTTGTCAAGATTTTTGCAAACCAATTGACCTGATTTTGCAAAACTGTTACGATAAGTATCGGAGAAGCAAACTATGAACACCCTTCAACCCGGTCAATCGCTCGGCCCCTACCAGATTATCAACCAGATTGGCAAAGGAGGCATGGCAGCTGTTTACAAAGCCTACCACGCCAGCATGGATCGCTATGTGGCCCTCAAAGTCGTCGCCGCCGGATTGACCGATGACCCCAACTTTCTCAAACGCTTTCAACAAGAAGCCCGGCTGATTGCCAAACTCGAGCACCCGCACATTCTGCCCGTGCATGATTTTGGCGAAGCAGACGGAATCCCCTACATGGTGATGCGCTACCTCGAGGCCGGAACTCTCAAAGAGCGGCTGAGCAGCGGGCCCCTGCCGCTCGAGGAGGCAGATCGCATCTTCACCCAACTAGCCAACGCTTTGGGTTACGCCCACGAAAACGGAGTCATCCACCGCGATATCAAGCCCTCCAATGCCATGCTCGACCGGCGCGGGGATGTCTTCCTGACCGATTTTGGGGTCGCCAAAATGCTTGAAGGCTCATCTGAACTGACCGCCACGGGCGCAATCACAGGCACACCGGCGTATATGTCTCCTGAGCAGGCAACCGGCAACCGGGCAGACCAGCGCTCCGATATCTACTCGCTGGGCATTCTGCTGTTCGAGATGCTCACCGGGCGGGTTCCGTTTGAAGCCGAAACGCCAATGGCGGTACTCTTCAAGCAAATTCAAGACCCGCCCCCGCCGCTTTCAATGGTGCGCCCAGACCTGCCTTACACGCTCGAAGCGGTTCTGCTCAAGGCAATGGCCAAAGACCCCGCCGACCGCTATCAGGATATGCAATCTTTCCTGTCGAGTTGGAAGAGCGCCCTGGCCTCAGCCCCGGCAGAAGAGGTGCAGCCACCCATTCATCCACCTGCTGCGGAAATCAATCCACCGCCTGCGGAACCAAGGCAAACGCCGGTGCCGGTTCCACCCAAAAAGCCAACCACAAGCCCCGTCCGCTGGCTGGCAGGCTGTGGCGCGGCAATCATCGTCCTGATGTTGATTGTGGCCTGCCTGTTCACGGCGCGCCTGGCCTGGCAGCGCTTCAACGCCAACCGTCAAGAAGCCAATCCTGAGCCAACGCCGCCCTTCGTCGTTTTTTCAGCGGCCAGCCCGGCAATGCAAGACTATGAAGCCACCTCCTGGGCGGCAGCGAACATCTACTACAACCTGGCCATTGCCGACAGACAACTCCTAGCTGCTGGCCCGGGCGGCGTGGTTGTTTATGACCTGGATAGCTGGGAAAGCAGCCAGCAATACACCACCGCCGATGGTATCCCCGGCGGCATGGTGAATGTCGTCCATCGTGGGCAGGGCGGCGCCCTGTGGGTTGGCAGTGACAACGGTCTGCTGGCTATCCGGGGCGAAGAACGCCGCTTGTTCAACGACGAAAATGGACTGGACAGCAATTACATCAGCGCCCTGACCAGTGACCGCAAATACCTGTATATCGGCACCCAATATTCTGCCGTCAATTCGGGTGGACTGCTGCAACTGGACACTAACAGCGGCTTGAAACCCGTGCCGGGTTTCCCATCCCAGGTCGCGCCAGATGATGAGCACGTCTCCAGCGACGTCAATCAAATCCTGCTCGATAGCGGCGGCGGGTTATGGGTTGCAACCAGCGACGGGATCGCCATGCGAGATACCGATGGCAACTGGCATGTTTTCAAGGAAAGCGCCGGACTGCCCGAAAAATTTGTTTATGCGCTATACGAAATGAATGACGGCAGTATTCTGGCAGGCATGGCCGGGGGCTATGCCGCCGTCTTCAACTGGGATACCTGGCAATTTGAGTCTTATAACATCAGCGAATCAGGGGTTTATGATATCCGCGCCATCCTGCAAGGCCAGGATGGCAGCCTGTGGTTCGCCGGGTTTGGCCTGGCGCGTTACTTCCCCCAGGAAGACCGCTGGGAAACCTATCAATCCGGTGACGGTAGTTTTCCGGCCTACAACGCTGTCTCTCTGGCGATGGATGACAGTGGCGGAATTTACATTGGCACCGAAGGCGACGGCATCGTTTATTATGGCGGAGACGGTTTTGAAACTCTGCCCCGTCTCGACCGCCCGAGATATCCGTATTACCGGCAGGTTCTCGAAAGCCCTGATGGGATGATGCTGTTCTCCAGCCTGTACAGCAACGGCGCCGACCAGTTTGACCCAAACGCCGAAACCTGGTCGCCGCTGCCGTCAGACTATTACGAGCCAATTGGTTATGCCCCCGATGGCAGCCTGTGGAGCGGCGGCTTCGATGGTCTTTGGATTTTTCACGGCGAAAAAACCACCCACCTGACCACAAGAAATGGCCTGCCATCCGACACCATCCGCACAGTCGCCTTTGGCCCGGACAATCGGGCCTATCTCGGCACCGACTCTGGCCTGGCCATCCTGGATGGAGCGACTGTCACCACCACTTACACCGCTGAGCAGACCGGCTGGCAGAGCGAAGATATCAACGCCCTGCTGGCCGCTTCAGACGGTTCGGTCTGGGTTGCCAGCGGCACGCAAATCAGTCATTTATCTGCAAGCGGCAAATGGGAAATTTTCAACGCGCCCGCTTTGTTTGGCGGCTACCTTTCGGCCGTTCAGGATTTCGCCGAAGACCAGCAAGGCAACATTTGGGTTGCCACACACGGCGATGGCCTGTATCGTTTCTCGGCAGGCACCTGGAGCCGTTACCTTTCTACCGACCCCGGCTCACAACTCCCTGGCGATTATCTTGCATCCTTAGCCGTTGGCCCAGATGGCGCCCTGTGGATAGGCACTTTTGGCAAAGGATTGGTACGCTTCAATGGCAGCAGCTGGCAGATTTTCGGCATTGAAAACGGACTGATTCACCCAAGCATTCTCGATATCTACATCAGCCCGCAAGGCACGCTCTGGCTGGCCACCGAGGGCGGCATCACCCGTCTGCAACCAAAATAACTGTCACGAATTTGACCATTTAGGGTTAAAATAACCACATTAACCCATGATTGGGCGTTAAGGAGAGCGTGCCATGTCAAAAACCGCAGTAATTACCGACACCGACGCCAGCCTGCCGCACGAAATAGCCCGACAGCACAACATCTTGCAAGTACCCATCATGGTGCACTTTGGCGAAGAAAGCTTCAGGGCGGTTTACGACATCGACGATCAAGAGACCTTCGCCCGCATTGACCGCAGCGGCAAACTCCCCACCACCTCGGCGCCATCGCCAGGACAATTTCTCGAAGCCTATAAATCTGCCTTTGCGCAGGGATACGACTCCATCATTTGCATCACGGTCTCCAGCGAAATCAGTACCACGTATAATGCCGCGCAAAACGCTGCGGCCTTGTTGCCAGAGAGAGAGATCACCGTCATCGACTCGCGCACCCTCAGCATGGGACAAGGCCTGATGGTGCTGACCGCCGCCGAGGTGCTGGCAAAGAGCGGCTCAAAAGAAAACGCCATCGCAGCGGCCAATTCATTGCGCGACCGCACCCACATCTTTGCCGCGCTCTCAACCCTGAAATATCTGACAATGTCTGGGCGTATCGGGCATCTCTCTGCGGGGCTGGCAACCCTGCTTGATATCAAACCCGTCCTGGCTGTTCAAAACGGTCGTCTCGAAATGGTTGAGCGGGTTCGGACGCTCTCAAAAGCCTGGCAAAAAATGCTAGACCTGACGGTCGAAAAAACGGTAGGCAATCCAATTGAAAAAATGGCCATCATCCACGTAAACGCCCTGGCCGATGCCCAAAGGCTGGAAGGTCTGCTGCGAGATTTCTTGCCCTGCCCCGATGAAATCCTGTATGCCGAGTTGACCCCCGGACTCTCGGTGCACTCTGGCGCCGGGCTGGTTGGCGTCGTCAGCGTCATTCGCGAGTAATCCCCCCTGCTTCGTATTTCAAACCAAAGAGGAGAGTGTTTTTTTATGGAAGGTGAAGTCTACTATCCCTCGCAAGAAAGCATTGCCAAAAGTTACGTCCAGGACTGGGAGGCCCTGGCCGAACGAGCCCGCCAGGACCCGCCAGCCTTTTGGGCCGAGCGCGCCGAAGAACTGTTCTGGTTCAAAAAATGGGACAAAGTGCTGGACGATTCGCAGGCCCCATTCTACAAATGGTTTACGGGCGGCAAAGTCAATATCGCCTACAACTGCGTCGATGTGCACCTGCAAACCTACCGCAAAAACAAACTAGCCCTGATTTGGGAATCAGAAGACGGCAAAAGCGACCGCACCTTCTCGTATTACTCACTCAACCGCGAAGTCTGCCGCATGGCAAACATCATCAAAGCGATGGGTGTCGAAAAAGGCGACCGTGTCACCATCTACATGGGCCGCATTCCTGAAATCATGTTTGCCATGCTGGCCTGTGCCAAAATCGGCGCCATTCACTCGGTTGTCTTTGGCGGCTTTTCGGTCGATGCCCTGCACGAGCGCATCGCCGACTCTGAATCGAAACTGGTCATCACCTGCGACGGCTCCTTCCAGAACGGCAAACTGGTCGAACTCAAAAAAATTGTAGACGAATCACTGCGCCACTGCCCCACCGTCGAAAACGTGATTGTCGTCAAGCGTACCGGGCACGATGTGCCGATGGAAGCCGGGCGCGACCACTGGTATCACGACCTGTGCGCCCTACCCATTGCCAACGGCAAATGCGCCACCGAAGTGATGGACGCCGAAGACCCGCTCTTCATCCTCTACACCAGCGGCTCCACGGGCAAGCCCAAAGCCATCCTGCACACGCATGGCGGCTACATGGTCGGCACCTACACCACGCTCCGATATGTCTTTGACATTAACGACGAAGACCGATTCTGGTGCACCGCCGACCCCGGCTGGATTACCGGACATTCCTACCTGGTCTATGGCCCGCTGCTCAACGGCGCGACCATCTTCATGTTCGAAGGCGGCCCGGCCTTCCCCTACCCCAACCGCTGGTGGCAACTCATCGAACGCTTCGGCATCAGCATCTTCTACACCGCCCCCACCGCCATCCGCGCCTTAATGCGCTTTGGCGAAGCCTGGCCCAACAAACACGACCTCTCCTCCCTGCGCCTGCTCGGCTCGGTTGGTGAACCCATCAACCCCGAAGCCTGGAAGTGGTTCCACCGCGTCATCGGCAAAGAGCGCTGTCCCATCATGGATACCTGGTGGCAGACCGAAACCGGCGCCTTCATGATTACCCCCACCCCGGTCGTGCCGCTCAAACCCGGCTCAGGCACGCGCCCCTTCTTCGGGCAAGAAGCCGAAATTGTGGACGAAGCCGGCAACCCCGTCCCCGATGGACAAGAAGGCTACCTGTTGCTCAAAAACCCCTGGCCCTCAATGATGCGCACCCTCTACAAAGACCCCAACCGCTACGTTGAGACCTACTGGAAGAAATACCCCGGCAGATACATGACCGGCGACTCGGCCCGGCGCGACTCAGACGGCTACTACTGGATTATCGGCCGCGTCGATGACGTCATCAAAGTCTCCGGCCACCGCCTCGGCACCGCCGAAATCGAATCCGCGCTCATCACCCATCCATCGGTCGCCGAATCTGCCGCGATTGGCCTGCCGCACGAAGTCAAAGGCCAGGCTATCTACTGCTTCGTGCAACTCAAGCCCGGCTTCGCCCCCACCGAAGAACTGAGCGAAGAACTGCGCCAGCACGTCTCGCGCCACCTCGGGCCCATTGCCCGCCCCGAAGAAGTCAAGTTTATTGACAAACTGCCCAAAACGCGCAGCGGCAAAATCATGCGGCGCGTCCTCAAAGCCCGCGCCCAGGGCCTGCCTGAAGGTGATCTGAGCACGCTTGAAGAATAAACATCAAACCAACCTATACCTCTCTCTAAAAAAAGGAACATTCATGAACACCTTATTTGACCGCCTGCGCTTTCTCGGCTCAGAAATTGTCCTCGGCACCCTGATTGCCATCCTCAGCATCGGCACGGCTTACTTCAGTTACACTGCCGCCATGGCCGACTCTGAACAAAACAAATATGAAATTCAGGGCATGAAAGCCCTCAACGACGGCAACACTGCCTACCTCGAAGCCAACCAAACCCTCAGCCAGGATTTTGCCTACTACGACAACTGGTACACCAACGAAGGCGTCGACCAGGAAAAAGCCGACTACTACTTTGAAATGATGAGCGACGAACTGGCCGCCCTGGCCGCCGCCGACTCGGTAGATGAAGCAGCCTGGCAAAAATATGAGGAAGACCTGTTCAGCGATTCAGGCACCCTGTTTGAGCGCTCCGAAGCCTCCTTCAAACTTGCCAGCGCCTACGACGAAAAAGGCGACCAATTACAACTCGTCATGCTGTTCATGGCCCTTGGACTGGCCTTCGCCGCCTGGGCATCACTGCTGAAAGAAGAAAGCAACATGCGCCCACTGTTTGCCATCTTCGCCATCATCACCCTGGTTGCCGCCCTGATTGTATTCGCGGGCATTCCACCTGTCCCGACAATTGACATCCCCGCCGACCCGTTTGCGGTTGAGTAAAAGAAAAAGCATTCACAAAATGCGGGACAAAGACACGCTGGTCGTTGCCCCGCATTTTTTATTTGGATGGAAAATGCGCCCTTCAAGACTGCTCCTGACCTTTGGCCTGATTCTCTGGCTGGCCGCTTGCGCCCCGCAGGCGGGAACAGACTCCCCCGCGCCTGGCCCGGCGGCGACCGAAGTTGTCTCCAGCCCCACAGCGCCAGCCGTCAACACCCCGGCGAACAGCGCCAGCCTGCCACCTCCGCCCGCCCAACCGCTCCCGGCAGGCTATTACGACCCAGGCAACCCGGCCCTGATAGACCTGTGGGTTGACCCGCTCAACGGAAACGACAACGCCGACGGCCTGAACCCCGCCAGCGCCCTGCAAACGTTCGAGGCCGCCTGGCGGAAAATTCCGATCGGCGAAACACTCTCCAGCGGATACCGAATCCGCTTACAGCCGGGCGATTACCCGGCGGAGAGCCTGCCCAATTACTGGGAATCAAGATACGGGTCGTACGCCGCCCCCATTTTCATCCAGGGTCAGGGCAGTGAAGCCGGCCAGGTCGTCCTGCGTGGCTTTGTCAACGTCTATGACACCCGTTACATTTACTTTGAAAACCTGAGCATTCTGACCCCCGGCGACGCCTTTCATTGTGAAAAATGCGACCACCTCTTGATTCGCAACGTAATTATGAATGGCTACGGCGAGGCTCACGAAGTTGTCAAAATCAACCAATCGCAATACGTCTTCATCGAAAGCAGTGACCTGGCTGGAACGTATGAAAACGTGATTGACTTCGTGGCCGTGCAATACGGCCACATTCTGCGCAATCACCTGCACGACGCCGAGGATTGGTGCGCCTACGTTAAGGGCGGCTCAGCATATCTTCGCGTCGAGGCCAACGAACTCTACAACTGCGGCACTGGCGGCTTTACCGCCGGGCAAGGAACCGGCTTTCAGTTTATGACCGCCCCCTGGCTGACCTACGAAGCCTATGATGTGCGAGTGGTGAACAACATCATTCACGATACCGAAGGCGCCGGGCTGGGAGTGAACGGCGGCTACAACATTCTGCTGGCCCACAACACCCTCTACCGGGTCGGCAGCCGCTCACACGGTATTGAAGTCGTCTTCGGAATGCGCTCTTGTGATGGGCAGCCCGGCGATGAAGGCCGTGAACGCTGCCAGCAATACCTTGATGCCGGTGGATGGGGCACGACCGAAGTGGATAATGGCGAGCACTACATCAAAATTCCGAACCGCAACGTTTTCATTTACAACAACATTCTCTACAACCCGGGCGGCTTCCGCTCGGAATATCAGCATTTCGCCATTTACGGCCCACGCCAAAACCCGGCCCAAAGCGGCCTGACAAGAGCCGTCAGCGACGCCAACCTACAAATAAGGGGCAATCTCTTTTGGAACGGGGACGCAGGCATGCCGCTTGGGATTGAAGACAGCGACCAGGGCTGTCAACCCGCCAACCCCACCTGCAACGCGGCGCAGTTGCGGGCCGAAAACGCCATCAACAGCCTCGAGCCGCGCTTTGCCGACCCGGCCAACAACGACTTTACCCCGGTTGGCAAC
>CAZNCT010000003.1:53847-72652 GCA_964571615.1 uncultured Anaerolinea sp.
AATATATTGGCTATACGATACCAGAATTTGTCTGGGAACTCCCCAACATCCCGCCAGGAGAGCTGCAAAACGACATCCGGCTGGATGCCAGAGGCCAGGAACGCCAAACTCTTGTGCCAGGCGCAATTTTGCCCTGATTTGCACTCACAGCCCCAATTTTGGGATAGAATCAATGCAAGATTTAGACCCTTAAACAGCAGGCAGGTCTTTCTTATGGAAGAAGGCGACCGAAAAGAATTCATCTCCCGCATTGGCACATTCTTTTTGCTCATCGGGGTCTGCGCCATGTGGTTGTTCATTGTCTCAGACTTCACCGATGCAACCAATTTTTTACTTTTCTTTGCGGCAGTCATCCTGCTGGTCTGGGGCTGGTATTTCAAGCGCATTACTGCGCCGCCACCCAAGCCCGCCGGGCGCTTTGAGGGCATCCGCAAACTGATCCAAAAACAGCGCGAGGCCAAAGCCAAGCGCGAAGCCGCCAAAAAAGCAGCCGCGGCCAAAAAACGCTGATTTTCAAGGACAACATGAGCAAACTCACTTCGTTACACGATGCCATTGCAACCCATGTGCAAGACGGCGAGACCCTCTACGCCGCCGGGTTTACCCATCTCATTCCGTTTGCCGCCGGACATGAAATTATCCGCCAGGGCAAGCGCAACCTGACGCTGGCCCGGGCCACCCCCGACCTGATTTATGACCAGATGGTTGCTGCCGGGTGCGCCCGCAAGGTGATTTTCTCGTATATGGGCAACCCGGGGGTTGGGTCACTGCGGATTGTACGCAGCGCCATCGAAAAAGGCACGCTGGAATGGGAGGAGTATTCACATTTTGGCATGATTACGCGCCTGCAAGCCGGGGCCAGCGGCCTGCCCTTTTTGCCAATGAAGCAAACCGGCGCAACCGACCTCGAGGCGGCCAACCCGAACATCAAGCGCGTCACAGATCCCTACAGCGGAACAGAGGTCATTACCGTACCAGCCCTGAACCCAGATGTAGCGATTGTGCACGTCCAGCGCGCTGACCAGCACGGCAATGCCCACCTGTGGGGCATCGTTGGCGAACAAAAAGAAGTCGCCTTTGCCGCAAAGAAAGTCATTCTGACTGCCGAAGAAATTGTTGACGAAAGCGTTATCCGCTCGGACCCCAACCGGACGCTGATTCCCGGGTTCATTGTCAGCGCTGTTTGCCATGTGCCATACGCGGCGCATCCGAGTTACGCCCAGGGCTACTATGACCGCGACAATGAGTTCTATCTCGAGTGGGATAAAATCTCCGCAGACCCGGCTCTGACGCGCCAGTATCTCGACGAATGGGTATATGGCGTCAGCGACCGGCAGGAATACTGGCAAAAATTAGGCCCCGAAAAACAAGCCGCCCTGGCTGTTCATCCGCTGATGAGCCAGCCAATCAACTACGGAAAGTACTAAACCCTGGAAACAACCCCATCATCCCATGCAAAGACCAGGCCGCCTTTGCATGGGATGATTGCTACCCCGGCCCAGCGCATTACAAATTCGTTGGTCGGCTTTGACAATTGGCCCCATTTGGCTACAATAAAGAGACTATGAAACAAGAAGCAATTGGTATTGAACAATTAATGGCCTCCCTGCCAAAATATTACACGGACGAAGACCGTGAGATGGTCAAGAGCGCCTACGAACTGGCGGCATTGGCACACGCCAACCAGAAGCGCGCTTCTGGCGAACCTTACATCAATCACTGCATTGCGGTTGCAGCGATTCTCTCAGACCTGTATATGAGCGCCGACGCAGTCGCCGCCGGCCTGCTGCATGATACGGTTGAAGACACCAATGTTACCCTGCAAGAAATCCGTGAAAAATTTGGCCTGAGCACGGCCAGCCTGGTCGATGGGGTCACCAAACTGAAAGCCCTGCCGCGTGTTTCGCGCAACGAACACAACGACCAGGAAGAAGAAGATGAAACCAACCTGACCGAGGAACAGCTCTCAAAACGCAAAAAACTGCTGGCCCAGGAAACCCTGCGCAAAACCATGCTGGCGATGAACAAAGACGTGCGTGTGATTGTGATTAAACTCGCAGACCGCCTGCACAACATGCGCACGCTCTCTTTCACCAAACCCGAAAAACAGCGCCGTATTGCCCGCGAAACCCTAGAAATCTACGCCCCGATCGCCAATCGTCTGGGCATCGGCGAGATGAAATGGGAACTTGAAGACCTGTCGCTCTACTACCTGGAGCCAGAAAAATACAAAGAAATTGCCGCCGGGCTGAACGAACGCCGCGCCGTGCGCAGCCAGCAAATGGAAAAAATCAAAAAGCGGCTCGAGCAAATTCTGGCCGAAGAGGGCATCAAAGCCGAAGTCAGTGGGCGCCCCAAGCACATCTACTCAATCTTCAAAAAAATGAAAAACAAAGAGCGCACCTTCGACCAGATTATGGATGTGCGCGGTGTGCGCTTGCTGGTCGAAACCAAAGGCGATTGTTATGCCACGCTCGGCATCATTCACAGCCACTGGCGGCCCATTCCGGGCGAGTTTGATGACTACATCGCCGCGCCCAAAGAAAACATGTACCAATCACTGCACACAGCGGTCATGTACGAAGACAACAAACCGCTCGAGGTGCAAATTCGCACCCACGAAATGCACCAGCAAGCCGAAATGGGCATTGCTGCACACTGGCGCTACAAAGAAGGCAGCAAACAGCGTGATGAGCAGTATGAAAACTTCCTCTCTGCTCTGCGCTCACAGTTAGACGTAAAAGGCGAAGAACTGAACGCCGATGAGTTCGTCGAGACAATCAAAAACGATGTTTTCGATGAACACGTCTATGTCTTCACTCCCAAAGGCGACATTATCGACCTGCCCAAAGGCTCGACCCCGATTGATTTTGCCTATCACGTTCACACCGATGTCGGTCACCGCTGCCGGGGCGCCAAAATCAATGGCAAACTGGTGCCGCTCAATTACATCCTGCGCACCGGTGACCGGGTCGTCATCCTGACCACCAAACAGGGCGGCCCCAGCCGCGATTGGCTGAACCCGAACCTTGGGCTGGTCAAAACCCAACGCGCCAAAGCCAAAATTCGGATCTGGCTCAAAAAACAAGCCCGCGAACAAAACCTCCTGCAGGGGCGCCAGATGCTCGAGCGCGAGTTTCACCGCATCGGAATCGAAGAAATCAACCTGGAAAACCTGGCCCGCCAACTCGAGTTTCGCAACCCCGAGGATATGTTTGTCGCCCTCGGACCTTTCGCTCAACAAAATCGTCACCCTGATTTCAGACCAGAAAACCCCCGACGACGTCATCGAGACCTCGACACCCAAGAGCGAGACCAGTTCCAGCGATGCCGTCGCCGTGCGCGGATTGCGCGGACTGCTGACCCAAATGGCAAAATGCTGCAACCCCACCCCTGGCGACCCAATTGTCGGCTACATCACCCGCGGACGCGGCGCCACCATCCACCGCGAAGACTGCCCCAACATCCTGCGCGCCACCACCGCAGAAAAAGAACGCCTGGTCAAAGTCACCTGGGGAGACGCCAGCAAAACCTACCCGGTTCCCATTCGCATCACCGCCTTTGACCGCCAGGGCCTGATGAACGACATCTCAAACCTGCTCAATAACGAGGGGGTCAACATCACCGATGTCAATGTGCGCATCAACCACGATTCGCTCAAGGCCGATATTGCCAACATCCGCCTGACGGTTGAAGTGCGCGACCTGGCGCATCTCTCGCGCGTACTCAACCGGATGGAAAATCTGAGCAACGTCCTTGAAGCCCAGCGCTCAAAAGCCGGTTAGCCTGCTACCCAACAACCACAAGCAAACGCTTTACTGATTATGCCCTATAGGGTAAAATGTCACGCGCCCGGCGCAGGGTAAGCGGCGGCAAGGAGGCTCTTTTATATGGACAAAAAACTTTACTGGGGCGCGATAATTGCTGCGATTGCGGGCCTGGCGGTTTCAATATACATGACCATCTACAAAATCACCGACAACAATGCCATGTGCATGGGCAGCGGTGATTGTGCCACCGTGAACGCCAGCCCTTACTCTGAAATCTATGGCATTCCGCTTGGTGTCATTGGCGCAATTGGCTATGCAGGCATTCTGCTGGTGCTCTGGCTCGAAAAACGACAGCCGCCCTTTCACCCGCTGCTGAAAGAGTATGGCAACATGCTGGCCATGGGAATGAGTTTTGCCGGTTTTGTTTACAGCATTTACCTGACTTACCTCGAACTCTACGTCATCAAAGCCATCTGCCCCTTCTGTGTGGCATCGGCTATTGCAATTACACTCTGTTTCGCGCTCACATTCATCCGTTTTGTACGCGGTGAAAATTAGGAGGAAAAATGCCCCGTATTCGTTGTCACTACACCGATTGCATCTTCCTGGACGAAGGCTACTGCTCGGCAGCCGCTGTTGAATTTGACCCCGACACCGGCTGTGCCACCTACTCGCCAGTCGATGGGCCCGCATCAGAAGCCGAATGGGAAGACGAGGAAGAAGAATTGGAAGAATGGGACGAAGAAGAAGTGGACGAAGAAGATTTGTGGGCTGATGACGAGGAAGACGAGTTTTAGCGTTCTCCCCCTGGCCTGGCTTCCGTTTAACTTAAAAATCCCTACGCCCGCGCGTGGGGATTTTTCATTCCCCCTGCGCAAAAGCGTACAAAAATATCCCCGCCGCAACGGCAAGGTTAAGCGAACTAACCTTGCCACGCATTGGCAAAGAAACACGCTCGGCACAAGCGGCCAACTGCCCGGCACTCAAGCCTTTTTGCTCAGAGCCCAAAACAATCACGGTCGGACGGTTCTCCAGCCGAACCTGGCGGTAGTCAGTCGTCGCGCGCGAAGAAGTGCCCACCAGGCGCAAACCGCGCGAAACCGCCCAGGATGCAAACTCATCAAAGCCAGCCTGAGCAAATGGCACATGAAACAAAGTCCCCATACTGGCGCGCACACAAGCGGGCTGGAAAGGGTCTGCCCCACCATCTAACAAGAAAAGCCCGGCCCCACCGACAGCATCCAGGGTCCGCAGTACCGCGCCAATGTTGCCCGGGTCCTGCGGCGAGACCAGCGCGGCAAACAACGGCAGACGCGCCAGACGCCCTGCTTCAAAGACATCCGCCAGGCTGGCCGCGCGCTGACGCGCCAGGGCTGCAATCCCCTGAGGGTTATCTTTCTCGGCCAGTGACTCAAAAACCGCCGCCGAAACCGGCTGACAGCGCACCCCGGCCGTCTGCAATTGCGAGACCAGTTGCAGGCCAAATTCACTGCGCAAGCGTTCTGGCGCGTAAAGCACAACTTCCAGGCGCCAGCCGGCCTCCACTGCCGCCCAACATGAGCCAGCCCTTCCACCAGAAAAAGCCCGCTTTCATCACGGGCTTTCTTCTGGCGCAGAGCGCGCGCCTGTTTAATCAGCGGATTTGCCAGGCTGGTGATCATTTCGGTCATAGCCCGATTGTATCAGGCTTTGGCCAAAACTCTTCCCCCTGCGAATGATTTTGTGGTATAAGAAAGACATGCCCTGCTGTGTTCGCGATGGTGTATCATCGGTTCTGGGCCAACACCCACCAACAGGGGTTCAATCTCTGGGCGAGGATGCGATAGGCCCGAGCCAAGGCTGAATCTCCCGGTAGAACCCCGACCTGCTTCGGCAGGTTCAGAACTTCACACCACACGGCACAAGCGGGGTCTTCTTAAACAAAAAGGACGCTTTGAGCGTCCTTTTTTTGTGGGTCTGCGGGGGCTTAGGCTTACTTTCCGCGGGTCGAGATTTTGAAGGGCAGGTAGAGCGGGCAGAAACTGACCACGCTGGTCAATACCAGAATAACAGCCAGTACCCACAAAACAATCGCCAGCGCGCCGCTGGTCACACCCAAAAGATTCAAGGCAGCCAAGACCAGCGCAGCAGCAATGCGGATGATGCGGTCAGTTTGTCCAACATTGGCGGTGAATTTCATAGCAGTTCCTCCATAGAACAGAATAAGAAATAAGAGAGTTTCTACCTGATTTGATGCGGCAGGCCAGGAAAAGTTACACAACCCCAAGAAACAAGAAATCTGGTACAATACAGGCCGCAAGCCGGAAGTCTATTTCGCACAGCAAGCCCCGGTAACCCCGCCGGGGTTTTTCTGTGTGTACCCAACTGTTTATCCTTCAATCACCACCCCAACCCCAACCTATGCAAATCGAACGCACCGAATTAAGAAATATCGCCATTATTGCCCACGTTGACCACGGCAAAACTACCCTGGTAGATTACCTGTTGCGCCAGTCGCACACCTTCCGCGAGAACCAACAGGTCGCCGAGCGAGTCATGGACTCAAACGACCTGGAACGTGAGCGCGGCATCACCATCCTGGCCAAGAACACGGCCATTACGCTCTTTGATGAAGTCACCCGTCAGAATGTCAAAATCAACATTGTAGATACGCCTGGCCACGCCGATTTTGGCGGTGAAGTAGAGCGGATTATGAACATGGTCGATGGCGTTCTGCTGTTGGTCGATGCCGCCGAAGGCCCCATGCCCCAAACCCGCTTTGTTCTCAAAAAAGCCCTTGAGCGCGGCCACAAAGCCGTCGTCGTGGTCAACAAAGTGGACCGCAAAGACGCCGAACCAGCCCGGGTGCTCAACGACACCTTTGACCTGTTTATTGAACTGGGCGCAACCGAAGAGCAGGCTGATTTTCCGGTTATCTATGCCCAGGCAACTGCCGGGCGCGCCGGTCTGACCCCCGAACTCGGCCCCGACCTGAAACCGCTCTTTGATGTCATCCTGCGCCACATCCCGGCCCCCAGGGTGGACCCCGAGGCCCCGCTGCAAATGCTTGTCACCACCCTGGGATACGACGACTATCGCGGCGTGACAGCCGTCGGGCGCGTTTTTGCGGGCAAAATCAGGGCCGGGCAAAAACTGGCCCGCCTGACGGTAGACGGCCAAAACCTGCCCGAGACCGCCCGTTACCTGTACACCTTCCAGGGCCTGAATAAAGTCGAGGTCGAAGAAGCGATTGCCGGGGATATTATTTCGCTGGCGGGGCTAGAAGGAATCGGCATCGGCGAGACCCTGGCAGACCCGGCCAACCCAATTGCCCTGCCGCCCATCCGGGTCGAAGAACCGACCGTTCGCATGACTTTTGGGGTGAACACCTCGCCCTTTACCGGACGCGAAGGCAAATGGGGCACCTCGCGCAAATTGCGCGAACGGCTTTTTGAAGAATTGCGTACCAACGTGGCCTTGCGGGTAGAAGAAACCGAAAGCGCCGAAAACTTCCTGGTTTCGGGCCGTGGTGAACTTCACCTGGGGATTTTGATTGAAACCATGCGGCGTGAGGGCTATGAATTTCAGGTCTCGCGGCCCGAGGTCATCTTCCATAAAGCCGAAGACGGCGCCCTGCTTGAGCCTTACGAAGAAGTTCACATCGAAACCAGCAGTGAAACCGTCGGTGTGGTTGTGGAAATGCTCGGGGCAAGGCGTGGCAAAATGATGGAAATGCACGACACCGGCGACGGACAGGTGCGCCTGGTTTACATCGCCCCGACCCGCGGCCTGCTTGGTTTTCGCTATCAGTTTTTGACCGCCACCCGTGGTATGGGCATCATGCACACCCTGTTCCACGGTTATGATGAGTTGGCTGGCCCGATTGCCACGCGCTCCAACGGTTCGCTGGTCGCCATGGAAGACGGAGAAACAACCTCCTATGCACTCAAGAGCGCAGAAGAACGCGGGGTCTTGTTCGTAAACCCCGGTGTGGCGGTTTACGAGGGCATGGTCATCGGCGAGAACAGCCGCCCGGGAGATATTTCCATCAATGTCTGCCGCAAGAAACACCTGACAAATATGCGCTCGTCGCGCGGCGATATGGAAATCCGCCTGACGCCGCCGCGCCAGATGTCGCTCGATGAAGCCATCGAATACCTGGCCGATGACGAACTGCTTGAGGTCACGCCAGTTTCCTTCCGCATTCGCAAGCGTATCCTCGATACCGAAGAACGCGGCAAGCAGACCAAAAAAGCCAAAGAAGCGCTTGAAGGCGCATAAACCCACAAGCTTCCGGGCCGCCAGAAAAAATTTGGCGGCCTGGTTTTCATTTGGTGATAAACTTGTTGCCTATGATTGCTGTCTCTCTCAAACAACCCGCGCGGCTTGAGTTGGAACACATCAGCGTTGGCTACAACGGCGGATTGATTTTACGTGACCTTTCGCTCTCTGTTCCTCATGGCGGACAGGTTGCCGTTGTCGGGCCCAATGGCGCGGGCAAATCGACCCTTTTCAAGGCGCTGGTTGGCCTGCTGCCCCTGCGCAACGGACGGATTTTTATCCACGGTGAGCCACTCGGCCACCACAAAGACTGCGTGGCCTATGTGCCACAACGCGAGGAAGTGGACTGGCGCTTTCCGGTCAGCGTCGCCGAAGTGGTCATGATGGGCCGGTTTGCTCGCCTGGGCTGGATGCGCCGCCCGGATAAAAGCGACCACCAGGCTGTCAGTCAGGCGCTTGAACAGATGAAAATTGCCGACCTGGCAACGCGTCCCATTGGCGACCTTTCAGGCGGTCAGCAGCAGCGCGTCTTTTTAGCGCGGGCTCTGGCACAAGAGCCGCACATCTTGCTGATGGATGAACCCTTTACGGGTGTAGATGCCGCGACTCAAGAAGCCACGCTGGCCCTGCTCGAGCGTCTCAAATTACAGGGGGTCACCACCCTGGTCTCAACGCATGACCTGAACATGGCGGCCCAACGCTTTGAAACTGTTTTATTGATTAACAAAGGCCTGGTGGCTTATGGGCCGCCAGAACAAGCCCTGTCGGCAGAAGCCATCCAACGCGCCTTTGGCGGGCAGGTCCTCTTCCTGAATGGCGTCGCCGCAATTGTTGATGACTGCTGCCCAGGGGATGAACATCACCATCACGAGCACGCATGAATTACCTGTTAGAACCTCTTGCTTATACCTTTATGCAGCGTGGACTGGCCGCCTCGGTCATTGTTGGAATTGTCTGCGCAGTCATTGGCAGTTATGTTGTCCTGCGGGGCATGGCCTTCCTGGGCGATGCGCTGGCCCATGCCATCCTGCCAGGGGTGGCGATTGCCTACTTAATGGGAGTCAATCTGACGGTTGGCGCGCTGGCGGCAGCCTTTCTGGTTGCCCTGCTCATCGGCCTGTTTACCCGTCAGGGGGCTATTCGCGAAGATACGGCCATCGGCATTCTCTTTGCGGCGGCGCTGGCCCTGGGGGTGGCGCTAATCAGTTCAATTCGCACCTCGGCGGTAGATTTAAGCCACATCTTGTTTGGCAACATGCTCGGGGTTTCTGAAACCGACTTATGGCTGGTCGGAATTCTCGGTCTGGTGGTGCTGGTAGTCATCGTGGCCCTTTATCGGCCCTTCCTGGTGGTGTCTTTTGACCCAACGCTGGCGGCCACCCTGCGCTGGCCGGGTGAGTTTTTCCGCATTTTGTTGCTGGTTTTGCTGGCCCTGACGGTGGTTATCTCACTGCAAACCGTTGGAATTGGCCTGGTGGCGGCCATGCTGGTCACACCGGCGGCAACGGCCTACCTGCTGACGCGCCGTCTGACAGTCATGATGGGGCTGGCAGCCTTTTTCGGGGCGGTCTCAAGCATTATCGGTTTGTATTTCAGTTACTACGCCAATATTGCTTCTGGCGCGGCGGTCGTGCTGGTGGCAACCGGCTTCTTCCTGCTGGCATTCCTGTTTGCCCCCGGACGCGGGCTGCTGAGAAAACGATAAGGATGGCGACATGATTGAAGGTTGGGATTATCTGTTTATTGCCCTGGCCGCCCTGGCGGCTGGGGCGATTAATGCCCTGGCGGGCGGTGGGACGCTGATTTCCTTCCCGGTGCTGATTGCCGTTGGGGTGCCGCCAGTTTCTTCTAACATCACCAATACGGTTTCGCTTTTGCCTGGCTATATTGGCGGAACCCTGGCCCAATGGGATGACATCAAGAGCCAGGCCAAACGCCTGTGGCTCATCCTGCCTGCCAGCGTGTTGGGCGGGCTGCTGGGCGGGGTCTTGCTGGTCTGGACGGGTGAAAAAGTCTTTGGCGAAATTGTCCCCTACCTGATTTTGCTGGCTTCGCTCTTGCTGGCTGTGCAAGACCCGGTACGCGCCTGGCTGGTGCGGCGGGCGGCGGCCAAAGGCCACAGCCAGGTCTCCCCGTTCTGGAGCATCCTGCCGATTGGGCTGGCTTCGGTCTATGGCGGCTATTTTGGAGCCGGGTTGAGTGTCATCGTGCTGGCCGCACTCGGCCTGACAATGGATGAATCCCTGACCAAACTGAATGCGCTCAAGCAGGCGGTTTCGTTCAGCGTCAACGTTGCGGCCGCGGTCTTCTTCGTCTTCTCGGGTTATGTCGTCTGGGAAGTTGTGCTCGTCATGTCAGTCGCTGCGCTTGCGGGTGGATGGCTTGGGGGCAAACTGGCCGGTTCAATTAAACCCGCTACCCTGCGCTGGCTGGTCGTCGGTATTGGCATCGTTGTTGGGTTGATTTACCTGTTTCGGTAGAACAGGCTGAATTAACAAAGGGGCTGCCCAAAAAGGTGGGCAGCCCCTTTTTATTTTTCCTTCGTTTCACCCCAGAGAGGGTGTGTTTCAGGACTGTCCAGATTTGTTTTTCGACAGCCCCAGGAACTTTTTACGAACGTTACTTCTCAGTATCCAGGACGACAATCGCCAGGCAGGCCACGCCAATCCCGAGGAGCAAAACCTGGGTTTCAAGCGGAGCAGCACCGAGGATGTTCAGGACAACTGCGGCGACAGCCATTGCCATGCCAACGCCCTTGAAAACCAGGGTCACGATATTGCCAACAGATTGGGTTGAAAGTTTTTTGTTCATCAGGTTTCTCCTTGAATTTGATTGTTTTGATTGTTGACCCCATTTTACAAACACCCCCCTGTTCACGCATTGTCCACTCGGATAGTTTTGAGATTGTACTTTCGGACAATGTCCGAGCGGACAGGCGGAAAACAAACTCAATTGGGATACAATTTACAGCAATGAAACTCAAACTCCCGTCCAACTCCCCCGATCAAGATTATCGCATCTTCTTTGTCTTCATGACCCTCGTCATGGTAGGGGCGACCATCTGGTCAATTGTCATCAATCCGGCAGTGCGCGAGCCCCTGTCGCTGAGCGCGTTCCTCCTTTTGATGACTACTCACATCCTATTGCATTGGAACGTCAATTCATTGACAAGCCGCCCATTGCGCAAAGCCTTTTACATCCTCGGGCAGGGCATCCTGGTCTTTATCATTGCCCACCTTTCGGACAACATTGGCATGGTCTTTGTCCTTTACATGGCCCTGGTTGGCGAAACAATCGGCATTCTTGGGCTCTCGCGCTGGAGCCTGCTGGCTGGCAGCTACTACCTGGGACTGTCCCTTATCAATTTCAATCTTCTGACTGACGACAGCAATCCCATCCACTGGATAGCCACCAGCATCCCTATCGTTTTCTTTGTCAGCATGTATGTCCTGCTTTACATCCGCCAAACCGAGGCCCGCGAACAGGCCCAAACCCTGGCCGCCGAACTCGAAGCCGCCAACCGTCAACTGAGCGAATACGCCGCCCAAGTCGAAGACCTGACCATCGCCGCCGAACGCGAACGCATGGCCCGCGAACTGCACGACACACTCTCGCAGGGCCTGGCCGGGCTGATACTCCAACTCGAAGCCGCCGACGCCCAACTTGGTCGCCAAAATGCTGAAAAGGCACGCCAAATCATCGCCCAGGCCATGCAAAAAGCCCGCGAATCCCTCGCCGACGCCCGCAACGCGATTAGCAATTTACGCGAAACTAATTTGGGGGAATTGGGAGATTCCCTGCGCCGCGAAATCGACCGCTTCGAGGCCGCCACCGGCATCCCCTGCGCTTTCCACGCGGAACAAACCCCACACCTGCCAGATACCGTTAAAGAGACCCTTCTCCGCACCGTCAGCGAATCCCTCACCAACATCGCCCGCCACGCCCAGGCATCCGAGGCGGCTGTGACCTTATCCGCTAATGAAAACCTCCTGGTAGTAGAAATCAGAGACAATGGAATCGGCTTCGACCCGAACAACATCCCCTCCGGCCACTACGGCCTGCTCGGCATCCGCGAAAGAATCCGCCTCATCGGCGGCCAACTCACCCTCAACTCCGCCCCCGGCAAGGGTACAATCTTGAGCATCCACGTTCCAATCACCCAATCACCAAATCACTCAATCCCCCAATGACCAGAGTTTTAATCGCCGACGACCACCTCATCATCCGCCAGGGCCTGCGCCTCATCCTCGAAACCGAGGACGACCTCGACCTGGTCGGCGAAGCGTCTGATGGCGCCGAAGCCCTGCGCCTGTGCGCCGAACTGCGCCCGGATGTGGTGCTGATGGATCTGCGCATGCCCGGCATGGACGGCATCACTGCCATCGAAAAACTGCGCCAGACCATGCCCGAAGTGGCCGTCGTCATCCTGACCACCTTCAACGAAGACGAACTCATGCTGCGCGGCATTCGCGCCGGGGCGCGCGGCTTCCTGCTCAAAGACACCGACCGCGCCACGCTTTTTGACGCCATCCGCGCCGCCGCGCGCGGCGAAACATTGCTCAAGCCCGAAATCATGTCCCGCCTGCTGAATGTCGCCGCCGCGCCCGCCGCAGAGTCCAACCCCTTCCATCTCACCGAGCGCGAAAGGGAAGTCCTGTCCGCCGTCGCGCGCGGCCAACGCAGCAAGGAAATTGCCTTCGACCTGCATATCACCGAGCGCACGGTCAAAGCCCACCTCGCCAGCATCTATCAAAAAATGGGGGTCGACTCGCGGGCGGCGGCCATTGCCGTCGCCGCTCAAAACGGGTTGCTGTAAAAGCTATCCCCCTGCCCAAACCTTCCCGGCAGGGACAATCGTCTTATCGGGCACATCGGCATAAACCACCGCGCCATTACCGATGCGCACCCCATCCCCAATTCTGATTCCAATTGCCGTGGTAACACCCATCCCTACCAGGCTGCGCTGGCCGACATGAACATGCCCGGCCAGCATCGCGCCGGGGGCAATATGGCTGTATGCGCCAATTTCGCAGTCGTGCGAGACAATCGCGCCGGTATTGACCATACAGCGCGAGTGCAAAACCGCCGAAGAGCCAACATAAGCATTGGCAAAAACCTGCACCCCCTCACCCAGGGTTGCGCTTGGTTCAACCATTGCGCGCGGGTGCGCCAGGGCCGGGAAATCAAACCCGGCCTGCGCCAGCATCTCAAACAGACGGACGCGCACAGCAATATCCAGAATCCCACCGACGCCGTTGGCCGCCAGCAGTAGCCCCTTCTGGCGCAATTGCGGCAGCAAGCCACGCCCGCCCAAAACAGGGATGCCCAACACCTGGCGGCCTTTCAGGGCCGGGTTATCATCGAGAATGCCTGCAATTTGATAAACGCCAAGCGCCTGCACCATTTCCATCACGGCTTTGGCGTGCCCGCCCGCACCGTAAATCAAAATATGGCCGGGGCCAAAGTCGGGCAGTTCGAGCGGAGTCAGCGCCGCAGCAATTTCGCGGATAGCAGACTCAGTCAGCAGGCGGTCTGTCGGCAGCGAGGCCAGGTCGAGGCCCAGGCTTTCAGCCAGCGCCCGGGCTGGTTTGGTAATACGCAAATCGGCGGGGGTGCTGACAGATGGTTGAGCAGGAGCCTGTTCGCGGGCGGGCAGGGCTTCATCGGGCGTATCGGTCAGGTAAGCGAGCAAATCGCCCACCGCCAGGCTGGCGCCCTCGCTGGCAATCAGGCGCACAAACCCCGCCGCCGGGGCTTCGACATCGCTGGCGGCCTTGGTGGTTTCAACCGTAAAAAGGATGTCACCCGATTCAACACGCTGGCCTTCTGAAACATGCACATCTACCAGGCGGGCTTCGGGTTCATTGGCATTCAAAAGCGGAACAAGCACAGCAACAGGGTGCATCTTTTTTTCCTATTTTCAAAAAAAATAGCGCAATTTTTGTAATTTTGGGTCTATAATGAAAACGTCATCTTAATTGCTCAAGGAGAATGCTCATGAATTTCGGTCTTGCTTTTTCTTATGTTTTTGAAGATACCGACTGGCTCAAAAAAGTCGGCATCGCCGCGCTGGTGATGTTAATTCCCATCATCGGCCCGATTATACTGGCCGGGTGGGGCCTCGAAATCACGCGCCGGGTCATCATGGACGACCCCCAGCCCCTGCCCGGCTGGGAAGACTTCGGCGGGTACGTCTCGAAGGGCTTTCAGGCCTTTGTGGTCAACCTTGCCTACATGCTGCCCTTCATCCTGCTGATTGTTTGCGGGCAGGCCTTTGCGGTTCTGCCGACAGCCATGATGGACCAAAACAATGCTGAAGTTATGGGCGGCATCGCTTCATTACTGCTGCTTTGCGTCACCTGCATTTCCATCCTGTTTGCGCTGGCGGCTTCAGTCATTATTCCCGCCGCGCTGGGCAATCTGGCTGCTACCGGCGAATTAGGCGCCGCATTCCACTTCAATGAAGTCATCGGCCTGGTTCGGGCCGCCATTGGGCCATACGTTCTGTCCATCCTGCTGGTGGGCCTGGCCGCGATGGTGCTTGCGCCAATCGGCAGTCTGCTCTGCGGTATTGGCGCATTGGTTGCCTCGGCCTATCTCGCCAGCCTGAGCGCCCACCTGTACGGGCAGGCCTACAAGGTTGCCCGCGGCAGCGCCCCTGCGCTCTAAACCGGTTTTGCCAGACAGCCCGAAAGGTTCTCAAAAGCCTTTCGGGCTTTTTTTTATTTTTCCAGTAAAGCCAGGGCAGCCTGAATGACCTTTGCAGTTGAAGGCAGGATGTCATCTTCGAGCGATTTGGCGTTGGCGATGGGCAGGTCAAGCGCACCCAGGCGGCGGATGCGTACCCCACCCGGGCCGCTCTCGGCGGTTCTGGCGGCCACTTCCGCGCCCCAGCCGAGGGTCTGGGTGCCTTCTTCGAGGGTGAGTAAATGCCCGGTGCGGCGCAGAGAGTCAAAGAGCGGGTCGAGTTCAAAGGGGCTGAGTTGGCTGAATAGCACAATTTCGCTGAAAATCTCGTATTCGTACATCAGCTCGCGGGCCGCTTCGCGGGCCAGTTCGAAGTTGTAGCCGTAGGTGGCGATGGTAATTGGGGCTTGGTAATTGGTTTTTAGCGTAAAAGTGGGGTACGCGCCGCCAGAAGAAGAGACTTGCCAATCAATCAGGTCTTTGGGTTCGAGCAGGGGGCGGGTGTAGAGCAGTTTGTGTTCGACAAAAAGCACCGGGTCATCATCGGCGATGGCGGCCAGGAGCAGGTCGGCGGGATTGCCAAGGGTGTTCGGGGCGACCGCTTTCAGGCCAGGCGCACCGAGGAAATGTTTTTCGAGCGACTGCGAGTGAGTCGGGCCATAACCGCGCCGTCCACCCATCGGCAGGCGCAGGACGAGCGGGACGCGCACCTGGTCGTTGTACATCCAGCGGAATTTGGCGGCGTGGTTAATCAACTGGTCGGCCATCAGGGTCACAAAATCGCCAAACATGACTTCGGCCACCGGGCGCAATCCGCGCAGGGCCATGCCATTGCAGATGCCCATAATGGCGGCTTCAGAGATGGGCGTGGTCAGGACGCGCTCTGGGAAGCGGGTGGAAAGTCCGCGGGTGATTTTGAACGCGCCGCCGTAGGGGTCGAGGATGTCTTCACCGAGGACATAAACGCGCGGGTCGGTTTCGAGGGCGGTATGCAGAGCGGAATTGAGCGACTCCAATACGGTTATTCGGTTGTTCAGTTGTCTGGTGTTCCAGTTGTTCGGTTGCGCACTTGGCGCAGAAACTGGAGAACTGGGTAACGGTAGAGCCGGAAAACCATCCTCCCCAGCGCGGACAAAGGCATCGTCGATGAGCGCGTCGATTTCGGCCTGGAGGGCGGCGCGGGTAACGGAATCGAGTCGCGGGGCGTGAATCGCCAGCGGGTCGTGTTCGGCCCGGATTTTTGCAATCTCCGCCGGGTCGCGCGGGTCGTCGCCTTTGCTGTGGGCGGAGAATCGGTAGGTGTGCAGGATACAGGCCGCGGGTCGTCCGCTCCGAGCGTGGTCAACCGCTTCGCGCGCAATCGGCAAAAGGGTCAGGACATCGCTCGAAGCCGCTTCCCAGGTCTCGATTCCGAAAGCCTTGAAGCGGTCTGCGATGGAACCGGCAACGCCGATTTCGACCGGGGTGGTTTGGGCGTAGCGGTTATTTTCGACCACGTACAGGACGGGCAACTGCCACAAGGAGGCGATGTTCAGGCTTTCGTAAAGCGCGCCTTCGCCCAGGGTGCCATCGCCGAGGAAGACGACCGAAATCGCGCCGCTGGCTTTGGCTTTTTCGGCCAGCCCGATGCCGGTGGCTACCGGGACAATGCCGCCCTGAATGCCGTTGGAGTAGAAGTTGCGCCAGTGGATGTGCTGACTGCCACCGCGCCCGCCGACCAGCCCGGTGGCGCGGCCCATCAGTTCGGCGGCCAGGCGGTAGGGGTCGCCGCCGTAGGCCAAAAAGTGGCCGTGACAGCGGTGGTTGCTGAAGATGACATCTTCGGGGCGGAGGGCGGCGAAAATGGCGGCGGCGTCGGCTTCCTGCCCGATGTAGGCGTGGGTGGTGCCGAAAAGTTTGCCGGTGGAGAATTCGGCCAGGGCGCGCTCCTCGAAGCGGCGGATAAGGTACATGCTGCGGTAAAGGTCGAGGTTGTTGGTCATAGCGGGGTGATTATAACAAGACCTGCGCCCCTATTTGGCGACCGCAAGCAAAGATTTTGGCATTTGCTATCAACTTGAGTTTAGCGTTCGTTTTGACAAATCTGGCAGAACAGAAAAGCTGACCCGGCGGGCGCTAAAAAACAAAATCTGGACACGGATTTGGCGGATTAGACGGATACTTCCAACGTAAAAAGCAATTAAACACAAAGGACACGAAGTACTCGAAGGAGTTAGGAAAGAATAACTTGAAAGTCTAAAAAACTTTGTGCCCTTTGTGTCCTTCGTGTCTAGGAAAAAAGTTTTTGCAAGAGAGTCACGAATTTTGGCAGATTAAAACATCCGTGAGATTCTGCGTAATCCGCAGACACAAAAGATTTGATTCAAACCGAACACCACACTCAAAATATTAAGAGAGTTCCTGTATAATTTGGGCTATGGCAAGAGAATATCACTACAACTGGGAACTTCACCTGCCGGCCAGCCCGGAGGCACTCTGGCCGTTTGTGGCCGATACCAACCGCTTCAACCGCGATACTGGCCTGCCGCCTGTTGAGCGACTGGGCGTTGAGAAGGGCGTCAGCCAGATGCGCTTTCGCCTGCCGCTGATTACAATCGAATGGGAGGAAAACCCGTTCGATTGGACGTACCCCTATCGGTTTGGGATTGTGCGTACCTACAAAAAAGGGCCACTGGCGGCAATCCGTGTTTTGTGCGAGTTAAGCCCCGAAGCAGGGGGAACTCTTTTGCGTTACCAGATTTGGGCGCAAGCCAGCAACCTGGTTGGTGATGCCGTCATAGGGATTGGGATTGGGCTGGTCAGCGCCCGGCGCTTTGAATCCGTTTTCAGGCATTATGCCGAACTGGCGGCGCAAGGCAAAAGTCCGCTGGATGCCCCTGGTTCTGGCCGCCTGGCCCCAGGAGGTCAACAGCGTCTGGAAGCGGGACTGGCCGAATTGCAACGCCTGGGGGCGCCAGCCGACCTGGCCGGGCAGTTGGCCCGGCTGCTGCGAGAAGGTGACGACCTGAGCCTGGCGCGAATGCGTCCGTTTGCCCTGGCCGATTACTGGGGCATGCCGCGCCGCAAAACGCTGGAGGTCTTCCTGCAAGCCGCCCGCCTGGGGCTGCTCGATATTCAGTGGGAGTTGATTTGCCCGATGTGCCGTGGTGCGGCGGAAAGCCACAACAGCCTGAGTGATGTTCACGCCCACAGCCATTGCCCGTCTTGCCAGGTCGATTTTGACACCAATTTTGACCGTCAGGTGGAAGTGACTTTTCGGCCCAACCCGGCGGTACGCGTTTTGGGTGAAAATACGCTGTTTTGCGTGGGTAGTCCACAACACGAGCCGCACATCAGGGTCGCCCAGGGGGTCGCGGCAGGAGAGCAAGTCAGCCTGGGGACGGTGCTGGAGGCTGGGCCGTATCTGCTGCGCTCGCGGCTGGGGGAAGTTCATTTACGGGCAGTATCGCAGGGCGGCGCAGAAGAAGTAGCCATTGACAGCGCCAACCTGCCAGAGGAGGAAATCCAAATCAGCCTGACGCCAACCCTGCGGTTGAAAAATAGCGACACAGAAGCAATTGAGTTTGTTCTGGAAAACGGCGAATGGGGCAACCAGGCCGCCACCGCTGCTGATGTCACCAGCCTGCAACTCTTCCGCGACCTGTTTGCTAACGAAGCCTTGCGTGCCGGTGAAGAACTGTCGATTGGCTCGGTGACCCTGATGTTCACCGACTTGCGCGACTCGACCCGCATGTATCGCCAGATTGGTGATGCGCCCGCCTTTGGCCGGGTACGCCAGCATTTTGAAATTTTAGAACAAGAAATTGCCAGGCAGGGTGGGGCAGTCGTCAAAACGATGGGTGATGCGGTTATGGCAGTTTTTCGCCAGCCAATGAGCGCGCTCCTGGCTTTGCAAGGCGCGCATGCTGAAATCAGCCGGGTTGAAAGCACACCGCCGCTGTATCTCAAAGCCGGAATTCATAGCGGCCCGTGTATTGCGGTCACACTCAACGACAGACTCGATTATTTCGGTTCAACGGTCAATGCTGCGGCCCGCCTGCCGGGCCTGGCAGAGGGTGGCGAGGTGATTCTGAGCGAACAAGCATCCA
>CAZNCT010000004.1:0-947 GCA_964571615.1 uncultured Anaerolinea sp.
CAGAAACCCGCGCCGAGGCAGCCATCCCTCTCAAAATCGGTTCGCGTGTCATTGGCGCAGTGGATATTCAGGCCCGCGAAGTCGGTGCCTTCAAAGACGAAGACATTGCCGTACTCGAAACCCTGGCCGACCAGATTGCAGTTGCGCTCGACAATGCGCGCTCGTACGAACTGGCACAACAAGCGGTCAATGAAATGCGTGAGCTGGACCGCATCAAGAGCCAATTCCTGGCCAACATGTCACATGAATTGCGTACCCCGCTCAACTCCATTATCGGCTTTTCGCGCGTTATTCTCAAAGGCATTGACGGCCCCATCAACGAACAACAACACCAGGACCTTTCAGCCATCTACAACTCAGGCCAGCACCTGCTCAACCTGATTAACGACGTGCTCGACCTATCGAAAATTGAAGCCGGTAAAATGGAACTGGCCCTGGAAGAACTCAACGTCATTGATACCATTAACAGCGTCATGTCCACCGCGATTGGCCTGGTCAAAGACAAACCTGTCCGTCTTGAAAAAGAAATCGCCCCCAACCTGCCTACCGTGCGCGGCGACTCGATGCGCATTCGCCAGGTATTGCTGAACCTGATGGCCAACGCCGCCAAATTTACCGAAGAAGGCACCATCACGGTCGAAGCCCGGCCCCACACCAGTTCGACCGGTGTGCAGGAGGTGCTTATCAGCGTGCGTGACACTGGCCCTGGCATTTCGCCAGAAGACCAGACCAAACTCTTCCAGGCCTTCTCGCAGGTCGATTCGTCGCCTACGCGCAAATCGGGCGGCACCGGCCTGGGTCTTTCAATTTGTCACCGCCTGGTCGAGCTGCACGGCGGACGCATCGGCGTTCACAGCGTGGTTGGCGAAGGCAGCACCTTCTACTTCACCATTCCGGTCTTCCACCAGGAAATTGACGAAGCCTCCAATGGCAAGGTCATCCTGTGC
>CAZNCT010000004.1:967-10694 GCA_964571615.1 uncultured Anaerolinea sp.
ATGACGACCAGCAAATCATCAACCTGTATGAGCGCTATCTCAAACCGCAGGGCTATAAAGTTGTGCCGCTCATGAACCCTGCCAACGCCCGGGACACAATCAGGCGGCTGAAACCCTACGCGGTCACCCTCGATATTATGATGCCCGAAATTGACGGCTGGCAGGTATTGCGCGACATCAAAAACGACCCCGAAATCCGTGATGTGCCGGTCATCATTTGCTCTATCGTTGAAGAAGAAGAAAAAGGATTTAGCCTGGGCGCCGCAGATTACCTGGTCAAGCCCATTTTGCAAGACGACCTGCTCAGCTCACTTAACCGTCTGAACGGCGATGGAACCATCCGAGAAGTCCTGATCATCGATGACTCTCTCGACGATTTGCGCCTGATTGAGCGCATCATCTCAGAAAAAGGCGCCTACCACCCTGTGCTGGCCCAGGGCGGCAACCAGGGTTGGGAAATGATTAACAGCCGCAAACCGCACGCGATTATTCTCGACCTGTTTATGCCCGACCTGGACGGTTTCACCATCCTCGAACGGCTCAAGACCACCCCAGACCTGCGCGATATTCCAGTGGTTGTCATCAGCGGCGCCGACCTGAACGATGAGCAACAAAACAGATTGGCACAGTTGGGCAAAACCATGCTGCAAAAAGGGATGCTCGAACAAAGCGAGTTATTTGGAACCCTGGAACGCGATTTGAGACGGCTAAAAGCCCGTTAGGCAAAACTTCAAGGCGTACCAGTCAGGTGCGCCTTTTTTGAAATCAGGAGGACAAGGCATGTCATTTTTGATTGAGTGTATTGATTGCGGACACAAAACCAATTATCACCCCAGCGAATTTCATTGCCCCAAGTGCAACAGCCAGTGGCGCCGGGCAATTTATGATTATGAAAAATTATCCCAAACGCTACCCGACCTGCTTAAGAACCGGCCCTTCGACCTGTGGCGCTATATTGAGCTCTTGCCCATTCACCGGCCAGTACCCAGCCTGCGCATGGGAGAAGGCGGCACACCGCTCATTCAGGCAGTCAACCTGGGGTTAATGCTGGGCTGCCCCAATATTTTCATCAAAGATGAGCGCCAGGGCCCAAGCGCTTCTTTCAAAGACCGTCAGGCCGCCGTAACCATTGCCGCACTAAAAGAAGCCGGCATCACCGAAATGGTCGCCGCTTCTACCGGTAATGTGGCAATTGCGTACTCAGCCTTTGCTGCGCGAGCCGGAATTAAACTCTGGGCCTTTGTCACCAGCCTGGTACCCGCTGTCAAAATGCGCGAAATCGCCCTGTATGGCAGTCAGGTAGTCAAAGTAACGGGTTCTTACGACCAGGTAAAAAAGATTGCCGCAGAATTTGCCGAGCAGCGCGGCCTGTACCACGATATGGGCGCGCGTACCATCACCTCGGTTGAAGGAATGAAGACCATCGCCTATGAAATCGCTGAACAACTGACCGAGCAACTTGGCCCCCCCGAAGATGGCTCACGCTGGCGCACCCCCACCTGGTACATTCAGGCCATCAGCGGCGGGCTGGGCCCCATTGGCATCAGCAAAGGCTTTCATGAAATGCAGGCCATGGGCTTTACCAGGCGCATTCCTTCAATTGCAGCCATCCAGGCCGATGGCTGCGCCCCGATGGTGCACGCCTGGAAACAAAACCAGGAAGAAGCCAGCGCGGTACTAAACCCCAAAACACACATCGAAACCCTGGCAACAGGCACCCCTGGGCGGGCTTATCCCTTGCTGCGCAAAGAATTTAAGCAAAACCAGGGACTTTTTGAAAGCGTAACCGACGAAGAAGCCTTCCGGGCCATGCACGTTTTGGCCAAAATGGAAGGAATTTCAGCCGAACCGGCCTCTGCCGCGGCATTTGCCGGGCTATTCAAATTGATTCGGGCTGGCATTATCAAGCCCAACGATACCGTCGTAGTGAACTGTACCGGCCATACCATGCCCGCCGAGCCGCTGGTACTTGGCTCTGGCTGGGCGCGAAACGTCGTCCTGCCCCAGGAAAGCGAAAGCAGTACCGTCAGCGCAGCAGCGCCCAAAGAAGGCGAAGGCTTGCTGGCTGCCCTGAGCCGGGTAGCCCCCGACCGCTTCCCGCGCGTGGCCATTGCTGACGACACCCCCGACGCCCGCCGACTCATCAGACGCATTCTGCAATCTCAGGGCGAATACACCATCTTTGAAGCCACCAACGGACGTGAAGCGCTCGAACTGGTTCAACGCGAACATCCAGACCTGCTCATCCTCGACCTGATGATGCCCGAAATGGACGGCTTTGCGGTACTCGACGCCCTCAAAAACAACCCCGAGACTGCCCTGATTCCGGTGATTGTTTCGACTGCCAAAGAACTGACCAAAGACGAAAAGAAATTGCTCGAAGGCCAGATTCAAGCGCTGATGCAAAAAGGCGACTTTATGAGCGATGAATTTCTTGAAGAAGTGAAAGCCCTGATTCGATAATCATACGATTTAGCAATGAAATAGAAAGCCTATCATGCGCCGTTTTCCGTTTTAATCACAACATGACCCTCAAGGCCAGAAAGGCTTCTCATGGCTCTCGGCAATAAGCAGACCGTTGGGATTATTGCGGCGCTGTCTTCAGCATTTTTACTGGGACTGGCGCCCGTTTTTGGGCGCTGGGCAATTTTATCGGGCTTCAGTTCACTTTCGGTCGTTGCTTTGCGCACCGGCATGGCCGCCGGGCTGATGTTTCTCATCCTGGTCATTTTCCGGCGTCAGGTGCTATACATTTTCCCCGTTGGCCTGGTGGGGTGTCTGCTGGCTGGTTCTATCAATGGGCTTGGCTCTCTGCTCTATTACATGGCGCTTGGCGACCTGCCCGCCAGTGTAGGACAACTGCTCTACGCCCTTTACCCCATTTTTGTCGCCCTGTTCTCAGTGCTAGACAAACAAACCATTAGCCGCCTGACTATGCTGCGGGTGGTCATGGCCCTGGCGGCGGTCTTCTTCCTGACCAACCCCAGCAATCATGATGTCCCCTTACAAGCGGTGCTGATGATGATTGGCGCAGCCGCGCTTTATGCCCTGCATATTCCAATCAACCAGCGCGTCTTATACGAAATCCCGGCCCCAACGGTTACGTTTTACACCTTGCTGGCAATGAGCATGGTGACTATTCCGGCTTATCTCATCTTCGACCGCAAAATGCCGGACGAAAATGCGCTCTGGTTGCCGGTACTCTTGCTCACCCTGGTTACATTTGCTTCACGCTTTACGCTTTTTTTGGGGATTAAAAAAATAGGCGGTGTTCAAACCGCCTTGCTGGGTCTTTCAGAAATTTTTATTACCATTCTGGTCGGCCATCTCCTGCTCGGAGAAAGCCTGACCCCTGTTCAATGGGTGGGCGCAGGCATTTTGGGGGCTACCCTAATGCTGGCCTCTTTTGAAAAGCCAGATATCCAGCGTCCCAAAGGCGGCTGGCTGGCCTGGATTTCACCCCCGCAGGTCACGATCCCCTGGAACCTGGACGATTAGCGTCCTCGGGATGGATTGGTCTCAAAGACATAGCCTGTGCCGCGCACACTCACAATGCGCTCAAAAATAGAGGGGAATTTTTCAAGTTTATGGTGCAGCCTGCTCACCAGCGGACGCAAAATCTCTTGAGCCTCGCGCTGTGAGACATCGTAGCCCTGTACCAACAGGACAAGTTCACGGTGTGTAAATACTTTGCCAGGGTTTTCAACAAATACTTTCAGCAAGTGCCCCTCCGCCGGGGTCAGGCTCTCGCTATGAGCAGGCGAAGAAACCGTGCGGCGCATCAGGTCAATTTCGACATCATCGGGCAGGTGAATGGGAATTTCATCAGAGCGCAGCTCAGATTGTTGAGCCAGTTGAGCGGCGCGACGTTCGAGACCACGTTTGACACTCTGAAGAATTTGGGTCGGAGAAGCAGGCTTCAGCAGATAGTCGTGCACACGTTGCCGCAAGGCCTCCACTGCTGATTCCATCGAACCATAAGCCGTGAGCAGGATAATCTGGGCATCGGGGGCCAATTGACTGGCGACCTGAATCAGGTCGAGGCCGCTCATGCCTGGCATTTTTAAATCAACAATCATCAAATCAACCGCATAATTGCGCAAATGCTCCACCGCCGCTTCACCGCTGGCAACGGCAGTAACGGCGTATCCTTCCAGGCGCAAAATGTCACTGAGCGATTGGCGGGCAATTGGTTCATCATCAACAACAAGAAGGTTGGTTTTCATGGTTTTTCTTCCTTGCTCTCTTTTATGGGGAGGGTAATACGAAAAACAGCGCCGCGGCCTGGTTTGTGCGGCAATAAATCGAGCCGGCCACCATGGGCGGTGATGATGTCGTAACTGACAGCCAGCCCCATGCCCGTGCCATTTTTGGTGCTGACAAATGGCTCAAAAATCGATTCGCGCAATTCAACGGGCACGCCCGGGCCGCTGTCTTGAAAAGTTATCTGAATGGTCTTACGTTTGGGGGTGATTTCCACCCACAGTTCACCGCCCTCGGGCATGGCATCAAAAGCGTTCAGCACCAGGTTAATAAACACCTGTTCAATCTGACTGCTGATGGCCTGCACCCCGGGAACACTGGCCGGCCATGAGCGCATGACACGAATATTGCGGCTTCTCAACTGCGCTTCTAGCAAGTTCAAGACATGCTCAAGCAAGTCGAGCAGATTGACCACCCTGAACTCGGCACTAGGGCGGTGAAAGTCGAGCATGCGCCCAACGGTCATCATCAGCCGTTCCACTTCCTGCACGGTCAGGCCAAGATATTTGCGGCGGTCGTCGAGCGATAAATCTTCACGGGCAGCCAGGTGCAAACAGTTACGCACCGACTGGAGGGGATTGTTAATCTCGTGGGCAATCGAAGCCGTAAGCCGCCCGGCGGTCGCCAGTTTTTCCGACTGCACCAGGGCGCGCTGTGATTCTTCGACCCGGCGAACATAATCACGCAACTCGCCATACAGATTGGCGTTATCCATGGCAATGGTCGCCTGGCGGGCCAGGATTTGGAACATATCCAGATCTGATTCGCGGAAGGGCGCTTCTCCCTGGTCACGGGCTGCAAATAAAACAGAGCGCATGTTCATGGATGCCGTTGGTACTGCCATGACACTGCCCAGGCCAAGAGCCTTCAATTGATTTTCGAGACCTGCACCTGTGTTCTGTCCACCGCCGCCCCAGATAGGCTGTTCGAGCGCACAAGCCCGCTGAGCCAGGCTGCCAGCGGGGTCGGGCGGCCCGGGGTCGGGGAACTGTCCACGCCCGGCGCGCAACAAGAGGGCACCCTCACGAGTGGAAAACTGATAAAAAGCCACATGCGCACACTGAAATTGGTTTGAAACGGTATCCAAAATCAGGGTCAGTAAGTTTTCAGGGTTAGTCTCCGAGAGCAAGGTCTCAATGACGCTGAAGAGCGGTCGCAGAGCCTGCATACGGGCCACATCCTGCTTTTTCTGGCGGTCAGTGAGGGCCTGCTGCACGGCTTCTAGCAATTCTTTTTTCTCAAAAGGCTTCAAAAGCAAGCCATCTACCCCGCGCCGCAGGGCCTGAACTGCAGTTTCAACCGTCCCAAAACCGGTCATTGCCAGAATCGCCAGGTCGGGATATTGCTCACGCGCACGCTGAATGATGTCAAATCCGCTCACCTCGGGCATACGGATATCAACCAGCAACAAATCACAAGCGTTTGTAGATAAAAATTCGAGCGCGGCGCGCGGGTCCGTATAAGCCCTGACATTGAAACCATTCGCCGAGAGCAAACGGTCACACAACAAGGCGATACCCGGTTCATCATCAACAACCAGCGCCAGATTGGGAATCATACCGCCTCCGGCATGGGGAACAGGACCGTAAACACGGAGCCTTCATTTTCCCGGCTTTCGACCTCAATGGTGCCACCATGTTCGGTGACAATCCCATAAGTGACCGAAAGCCCCAGCCCGGTGCCGCCCTGGTCGCCGCGTGTGGTGAAAAATGGCTCAAAAATGCGCTCGAGATTTTCAGCCGAAATGCCTACGCCGCTGTCGCGCACTGAAAGCGCCAGGAACGGTGCGCCATGCCGGGTAGATTGCCGGGTTTCGATTGCCAGAACACCGCCACCTGGCATGGCATATAAAGCATTATTGACCAGGTTAATCAACACTTGCTTAATCTGGTTTCGGTCAATCAAGGCCCAGGGCAGGCCGGGCTCCAGGTTCAGCCGCAATTCAACCCCGCTGGTCAGGAGCAGATGTTTGGTGAGGGCAACCACATCGTCCACAATCTCGTTCAGGTCGGCGCGGATGCGCACGGCCTCGCGCTGGCGCGCAAAATCGAGCAGACGGCGAACCACACTGCGGGCGCGGTTGGCCTCACGCAAAACCAACTCGAGGTCATTTCGAACCGGAGAATCGATCGGCAAAGACTCGAGGCTCAATTCAGTAAAACCAACCACAGAAGTCAGCGGATTATTCAATTCGTGCGCGATACCAGCGGCCATTTCGCCAACGGCAACCAGTTTGGCAGCCTGCACCAACCGGGCTTCAGCCTCGCGCTGGGCCGCAATGCGCGCCCTGAGCTCTTGCTGGGTTTCCTCAAGTTCAAGCACCGTCTGGCGTAGTTCACGAGTTTGGGCGGCGACATCAACCGTGTTGCAAACCAGCATCGAAGCCAGACGCCAGGTCTGCAAGGCTTGTTTTGAAAAATCTTGCCTTGCGGCCACCAGGAAGAGCCAATTGGATTCTTCTGTCAGGGATGGAAAGAGATATAACTTGTGACAGTCTTCTGAAATTGAACAGGCGCGTGAGCGCGAACGCCCCCCCGATAAAGCACCTCCCAACCAGGAGGCGTTGGCCTTGTCGGCCAGGAAAGCCTGCAAAGAGGCCTGACGCGCTTTGGTTAAGCGATATGAGTCACTTACCTGCCAGGCCCCCTCTCGATAAGCCACCTGCGCAGCCCAAGATGCCTCGCTCATTGCGCAGGCCTCTTTGAGAACGAGCTCGACAGGGCTGAGTCTGGTCATCTCACAAATTATACAATAAGCAGCGTGTAGAGATGCCAAACTGGATAATCTTGATGATAAAATTGCCCATCTTCTTCAAAAGGTGCAAGATGCAAACCATCACCATTATCGGCGGCGGCCTGGCTGGCAGCGAAGCCGCCTGGCAAGCCGCCCAACGCGGGTTAAACGTCAAACTCTATGAAATGCGTCCTGTTGTGGCAACCGGCGCGCACCAGACCGCCAACCTGGCCGAACTGGTCTGCTCGAACTCGCTTGGGTCAAACCTGCCCGACCGGGCCAGCGGGGTGCTGAAAGCCGAACTGCGCCGGCTGGGTTCCTTGCTGCTCGAAATTGCGGAGGAGACCGCCCTGCCCGCTGGGGCAGCCCTGGCGGTTGACCGTGAGCGCTTTGCCGAAACCGTCACCCGGCGGCTTGCGGCACACCCCCGAATTGAAATCATCCGCGAGGAAATGCCCGAAATTCCGGCCGGCCCGGTCATTATCGCCTCGGGGCCGCTGACTTCGACGCGGCTCTCGGCAGCCCTGGCAGCCTTTAGCGGAGAAGAGCATCTCTATTTTTACGATGCCATTGCGCCCATTGTCGAAGCCGCTTCCATCAACATGGAAATCGCCTACCGCGCCTCGCGCTGGGGAGATGGTGAACAACAGGACGGCGACTATATCAACTGCCCGTTTCACAACAAAAGTGATTACCTGGCCTTTGTGGAGGCCTTGCGCACAGCCGAGCGCATTGAACTGCGCGATTTTGAGAGACCGTTAGAAAGCGGCGTAAAAGCCGGGCACGAAACTTTCTTTGAGGGCTGTCTGCCGGTTGAAATCATCGCCGCGCGCGGCGAGAAAGCCCTGGCCTACGGCCCCATGCGCCCGGTTGGGCTAAACGACCCGCGCGTGCCGCGCCGCCCTTACGCGGTTGTGCAGCTGCGCCAGGATAACCTGGCCGGAAATCTTTACAACCTGGTCGGGTTCCAGACCAACCTGACCTTCCCAGAGCAGCGCCGCGTCTTGCGCATGATTCCCGGGCTTGAAAACGCTGAATTTGTGCGTTATGGCCAGATGCACCGAAACACCTTTCTGGCGTCGCCAAAAATCTTGCGGCCCAGCCTGCAAACCCGGGCCAGAGAAGACCTGTTCCTGGCGGGTCAGATCACTGGCGTGGAAGGTTACATGGGCAATATTGCCACCGGATTGCTGGCAGGCATCAACCTGGCGCGCCTGCTAGGCGGACAGCCTGTGCTGGAACTGCCACGCGAAACCATGCTTGGGGCGCTGTGTCACTATGTCACTCATGCCGACCTGAAAGACTTTCAGCCGATGAAGTCGAATTTTGGAATCTTGCCCCCGTTGGAAAGCGCCGCAAAAGCCGGGAAACGCGAACGCGCCGCCCTCTATGCTGAAAGAGCGGCGCGCGCGCTGGATGAATTTTTGAGCGCCAATGCTGTGGCTTAAGGCTCACACCGGATGTAAATCCGTTTGTTGATGGCGCCTTTTGATTTGTAATCGACAACCTTAATCGTGCCGACTTCAGAGGTGTTCTGAACATGGGTGCCGCCATCGGCTTGCAGGTCGAGGCCGACAATTTCAACCGTGCGGACTTCGGCAATGCCTTCGGGCAACAGATTGATTTTGGTGCGAATCAGGTCGGGGATTTGAAAGGCTTCTTCACGCGGCAAAATTTTGACGCGCACCTCGCGGGCGGCGGCGACCTCGCGGTTGACCGCCGCTTCGATTTCGCCAACCAGCTCACCGCGCAGGGTTTCAAATTCAAAATCCATGCGGCCTTCCAGCGGATCCATGTTGCCGCCAGTGACCAGGGCGCCATAATCACGGAAGACGACGCCGCACAGAATGTGCAGGGCCGTATGAGTGCGCATCAGGTTGTGGCGGCGCTGCCAATCAAGAACGCCGCTGACGGTTGCGCCAACCGCCAGCAGAGGCGCATCGCCCCCCAGAAAGTGCAGGACATCGGCCCCCGCCTTTTTGACGGAAGTGACCGGGTAAGTGACGCCACCCGCGCTGATTTGGCCGTAGTCGCAGGGTTGACCGCCGCCGCCCGGGTAAAAAGCAGAGCGGTCGAGGACAATCGCGCGGGCAGATTCATCAACTGCGCTAACGGTGGCGCTGAATTCTTTCAGGTAAGAGTCGGTTTGGTAAAGCAGGTCGGTCATGGTTGCTCCTGTGGTGAAGGGATCGCCCTTCAATCGATAGGATCGGCAATAACGATGTCGTTGCAAAGCGGCGTCCTTTGCCGCCGAAGCAATCTCCAAAAGGTCAGTTTGTTCTGATAAACGGGAGATTGCTTTGCACAAAACGCTTGGAATGACACCGTATCCCTATTCCTTGTTTACTTCCTCTTCGACCACCGTCCACTTAATCCCACGCCTGGCAATTTCATCCATAATTTTGACAGCGGAGACGGTTTCCATGCGGTGAGCGCCAGGGGCGACTTCGCCGCGAGCCTGAAAGCCCATCATCAGGGCGCAGTGCCAGCCGGTCAGGCGTTCCATGCCGGTAAAGCCGGTTTGGGGGTCGTATTCGTCTATCAGGTCGAGAGTGACGCGGGTTTCGCGGCCATTTTTCAGGCCGACGCCCACAGCGCGCATGATGCAAATATCTTCAACATGCGGGGCGGTAATCTTGCCTTCGAGGAGTTTATGGTAAAGGTGGCGCGGAATGACGCTCTGACCATCTACTTCAATGGGGTCTTCAGAGAATAAACCCAGGCGCTTAAA
>CAZNCT010000004.1:10757-63584 GCA_964571615.1 uncultured Anaerolinea sp.
ACCGAGATGCGTATCGGCGGTAGTGGACATGGAGCCAGAAATGACAAACGCCTCGAGCCTGCCCAGCGGGGGGAAGTCAATTTCTTCCAGTTCGGTAAAGGTTGGTACGAGGGTGATTTTGCCATCACGAATGAATGTGGCTTCGTGGTCGTATTCATTGGTCAAGCCGTTAAGGTGAAAGGTGCAATAATAATTCCAGGGCGGGGTCGGATTTTTGGGCAACCCGGCGTCGTACAGGTAAACCTCGCGGGGGGTATCGAGGCGCTCCATGACATAAACGCCCATGTTGTTGATTAGGCCCGGCCCCATGCCGCAATCGGGCAAAAGGCTGACCCCGGCGCGCCTGGCGTCTGCATCCAGTTTCAACTGGCTCCAGACCACATCGGTGTTGCCGCCCATGTCACACAGGCTGACACCGGCCTCGATGCAGGCGCGGCTGATGCTCAGGTTGTGGTAGTAGGTGACGGCGCTCAGGGCGACGTCCATGCCCTTCAGGCGGGATACAAGCGCCGGGTAGTCTGAGACATCCAGGAAAACGCCCCGGGCCACCTCGCGGCCTGCTAAGCGGTTAATCCTTGCGGCAGATTGAGTCGCCGCATCTTCCTTAAAATCAGCCAGGATAATTTGTTCGGCATCGCCAAATTTGGCCAGATCGTAGGCGGCAGCGGTTCCCTGGCGTCCCGCGCCGAGAATGATGTATTTGTAGCCATAGTGCCCTCCGAGTTGGATTTTAGCATAAGAGTTTGCATGCAAGCCAAAAACAGATATACTTCAGGTATGGACGCAAACCAGCAAGAAGCCCTCAAGAAGTTTGTGATTAATGAACTGGCAAAACACCGGCGACAAAGCGATGTTACCCAGTCGGTCTGCGAAAAAACCGGCCTGTATTGGGACGAGGCCGAGCGTTTTGTGCAGGAAGTGGCCGAGACCTACCACCTGCAGGTGCGCCGAAAACGTTCGCCAATTCTGGTGGCGCTTTCAATGGCCATTGCCCTGGCCGGTTTGGGATTGGTGCTGATGACCATTTACACAATCAGCGGGATTGTCATCTTTCACCGCTCTACCCAGCCAGAAGTGTTGAGCACCTTGAATATCTTGATGCTGATTGTCAACGAAGCCTCGACGGCGGTCTGGCTTGGCTCAATTGGCCTGGCGATGCTGGTTGGGGGCATGTTAGGCATGCAACAGGTATGGAGCGATTGGCTGGAAAGATAAACTCAAACAAAAAAAAGAAGGGCTGTCTGAAAACCCGGACAGCCCTTCTTTTTTGCTTACAGGAACAACCGCCTACCAGGCAGGTTCGGCCTGGCCTTGCGGGCCAATGCGGAAAGGCGCCCAGGCCAGGGCAACCAGGCGAACGTCAATATCGGTCTTTTTGGGTTTGATGACCAGTGTCTCAAGCGTTTCGGTGGCCGGGTCTATTTTGGCCGCCAGGGATTCGGCTTCGCGCTCAAACTCGGCATTCAGGTCTTGAAGTTGCTTTTTATAGGTTTCGAGCGTTTCTTTGGCCCGCTCGACATCGCTTTGCTGCTGCGCCGAACGCCCAACTCCCTTGAGCGCGCTGGCGGCTTTGCTGATGTTGCTGGTGCTGGCAAGTTTGCGGCCTGTAAAAGCGCCCAGTAAGGTTGCGCCAAAAGAAAGAGCGGTTTGAACTTTGGCCTGGCTGGCCTGGTCGGCTTCGCGTTGTACGGCCTGTTCGGCGCGCCGCACTTTTTCTTGCAAGGCGGTCATTCGGCTGGCATATTTTTTGCGCAAGGCATCCACTTGCAGGTCGCGCTGTTCGCGCGAAATCTGCGCCAGGCGCACCCTGAAATCACGCTCTTCTTCGTCAGGCGCCGAGACCTGGCCGAGACTGGCACTGCGAAGCAGCGTCAGGGTTTCGTGTCCAAAAATCCAGGTTGCGAAATCGCGCTGCCAATCGGCATAACTTTTGGCCTTGAAGGCGGCAGGGGGCAGGGTTTCAAAAGCAACCCCGGGGGTTGGAGTCTTTTCAAGGTCGTTGAGGGAAAGGTCGGCTTCTTGAGATTCTTCCCAATTCACCGGGATGACCCTATCCTGAATAGGGGTGAGGGCCACCAGGTCGCGGAACACATCGACCCGATTACGGGTATCGTTAAAGCGAACTTTTGCGCCGCCAATCAGGGTAGGCTTGTAAACAACGCCCGAAGGATTGCCGCGCAAGGGGATGAAAAATTGCGGGATGTCGGCTGTCAGCGTCGGCTGGGCGCCAGCGGCCAGTTCATGGGACGGAGTTGGCGTGGCTACCGGAGGCGCGGCTGCGGGGGTTTCGGCAGGGGCCGCAATGGCCGGGGCGGGTCGGCTGCTCTGCTGGCTGCTCTGCTTGTATGGATCCATCAGGTCTTTGATTTGGGCGCGCGTAAGCGGCCCACGCAGGTAAGACAGGCACCAGCGGGTTGTAAAGACCACCGGTTCGTTTTCGTGGGTATTGCTCATCAAGAAGACACGACTGCCCAGGCCAGCCAGGAGTTGACTCATGCGCTGGCGGTCAAAACCCCCTCCGGCGCTGGCGGCGGCGCCTTCGAGCCCTTCCATCACCCTGGCTTTGTCGCGCTCGGTCTGCAAGCGGCCAATAAACCAGGTACCGGTGTTGGCGAGACCTTTGTAATCCAGGTCAACCGGGTTCTGGGTCGCCAGGACAACCCCCACCCCATAAGCGCGAGCCTGCTTGAGCAACGTCAGCAAAGGTTTTTTGGATGGCGGGTTGGCGGTAGGTGGAAAATAGCCAAAGATTTCATCCATATAAAGCAAAGCGCGCAGGCTGGTAGTGCCAGGCAGGGTGCGCATCCAACCCAGAATCTGGTTCAGCAACAAGGAGACAAAAAACATGCGCTCGTTTTCAGAAAGATGAGCAATCGAAAAAATCGCGACGCGCGGTTTGCCTTGCGGGGTGTACAAAATTTGTTTGATATCCAGCGGAATGCCATCCATCCAGGTACTAAAACCGGGTGAAGCCAGCAGGTTATTAAGCGCCATAACCAGGCCAAAACGGTCTTTGGATGGGTAAAAAGTCTCCACATCAAGCACGCCAATTTGGGTGATGGGCGGTTTTTGGACACTGGCAATTAAGGCGGCCAGGTCAAGGTCCTGTCCATTTTGCCACATCTGGCTCAAGATGCTTGAAATCAAGATGTGTTCGCGGCTCTGAATAGGGTCGGCCTGAATGTTAAGCAAGCCGAGCAGGCTGGTGACGGTGGATGAAATGCGTTCCTGAAAAAGCTCAGAGTCTTCGATAATCTCAGCAGGTGGGGCCGCAAAAGATTTCAAAATTGAAACCGGAACGCCAGCGCTGCTACCGGGGGTGTAAATGACAAATTCGGCAGAATCGCGCAAACGCTGAATGCGAGCGCCATCTTGCTGCCAGTCGGCCAGGCCTTTCTTCCACAGGGCGGCTTGTTGGTTGGCAAACTCATCGGCAGACAGGCCTTTGCGGGCCGCATCTTCAACATTAATCCAGGGCCTGAAGTCTTCGCCGCGTAATTCGGGGAAGGTTAACAGCAAGTTTGCCAGGTCACCTTTAGGGTCAATCAAAATAGAAGGAACGCCATCAATGGCGGCTTCTTCTATCAGCCCAATGCAAAGGCCGGTTTTGCCGCTGCCGGTCATCCCTACCGCAACGGCATGAGTGACCAAATCGCGGGAATCATAGAGCAGAAGATTGTCGCCCATTTTGGCCGATTCAAGGTCATACTCCCGCCCCAGGTAAAGAACGCCTAGCTTTTCATAGTCTTGCATCAGTTGCCTCCTGAATGTTGGCTGAAACTATCAAATGAATTATATAACAGGAAACCTCGAAGAAGTTGAAAACGAGCCAGGAGATTGCTCATCCCAAACCATTCAGGCGGCCTGGCATCGGAAACCAGATTGCTGAGCAATGAAAAAGGGCTGCCCAATTTTTGGGGCAGCCCCTAAGCGGTTCAAGAGCGGTTTCGCCTGTACGAAAACCGGTTTTCTCGCCTGCAATGCCGGGCGGTATCTTAGAGTCTATCCGAAAATTATTCTACCGCTGCGGCGCCGCTGTCACACCAACCCGCCTGAAGGCAGCCTTTAGCCCGCAAAGCGGGCTTTGTGTCCTAGCCGGGCGATTGATCTGCCGGCACGGCGGGCCGGAAAATAAATTTTCGGAGAGGTTTTTTAGTACTCAACCACCCGGGGCAGTGATTTGGCCGAATCAATCCAACCCTGCACCTGCTCCTGGGTAGGCAGTTTGCGAACCAGATTCTTGGATTCGTTCACTTCAGCCATTTTCTTATACAGATTTTCAGCATTGCGTTGGGCCAATTCGGGAACAGTATCGACCCCGGCCTGCTCGAGCAAATCAGAATATTCTTCGCCAATGCCCTTAACGCGGAACAAGTCGGCGCGGTTGACCCATTCGAGAATAAGTTTCTCGCTCAAGCCGGTAGCAGCTGCCAGGTCTTTGCGGCCTTTGGCAGTAGCGCCAGATTTGAGCAAAGCATCCAGGCTGCCAACGCCAGCGGCCTTCAGTTTTTCGGCATATGCGGGGCCAATGCCTTCGATTGCGGTTAATGCTGTCATTTTTATCTCCTTATGCTGATAACAATTTGAAAGACTCCACTATGTTCAAGTATAGCCCAAAACGACAGGATTGCCAAAGAGAACCTGAAGGCTCAAGCCATCGGCGTGATATAATTTTTGAAGCCTACCAGATTGGGAAAAGAAAGGAATAGATGAGATGACCAACATGCCGCCCAAAACAACCTCTATGGGAAAAGCAAACCCGGTGTCGTATGTCAAATTTTCAGACCAATTGACCGGAACCCTGCAAGACATTACCAGGATGATCAATCAACAAAAAGAAACGATTGACTCGATTCAAGAGATGGGCATTCAACTCACGGCTACTTTTGGCACTTTGCACACCATGACGGTCAAATATGCGGGGATTGTGAATAACATTTTAGATTTGCTGCTCCCCTTCTTGAAGAAAATTCCACTGGTACCCCCCCAATTACTGGAGCTGGCTACGCAAATCGAGCGGATTACCCAACAAATTATTGACAACAGCGAAAAAACCAGCAAAACCATTGCAGATATTGATGCAGGCCTGAAAACTGCCGATGTTAACCGCTTGAAGGGCTATTCTGGCGAGTTGCAAAACATCACCCAGGCTCTTTCGGCAATTTTGCCTGATGTGAAAAAATGAAAGCATAAAACCAACAATATGCTATAATTTTCTTGTTCGTTCACCGCCATCCTGTCAACCAATTCAAGGAGCAGACCATGAGTTTCTTTTCCACCATTCTCGAAAAAATTGGCATCAAGAAGAAAGAAGAACCTGTTGCCAAGCCCGCTGAAGCTGCCAAGCCTGTCGCCGCGCCCCAGCAGCCCAAGCCAGCGCCTGCCGCGCAACCGGCCCAACCGGCTGCCCCAACCCACATTCCTGGAACAGCCGCCGCGGCCTATATGTCCAGCGCAGCCAAACCTGCCGCTTCACCGGCTTCGGCAGAACCTGCTGAACCCAAAGAACCTGCGAAACCGGTTGCGATTGATGTTGTTGATGTGGTCAGCAACCTTGAGAAACTTGCCGCTTCCCGCCCCGAAAAGCTGGATTGGAAAGTCTCGATTGTCGATTTGCTCAAACTGCTCGATATCGACAGCAGCCTGAAGGCCCGCCAGGAACTGGCCAAAGAACTCGGCTGCCCACCCGACACCATGAGTGACTCGGCCCGCATGAACGTCTGGCTGCACAAAACCGTCTTGCAGAAAATTGCCGAAAACGGCGGCAACATTCCGCAAGAACTGCTCGACTAATCCAAAGACCCTCAAGGGGCTGCCCAAAACCGGGCAGCCCCTTTCTAGTTTAACAAGACCTTTACCAATTTGTCGTTCCCTGAAATTTGGTATAAAAAACGGTGCACGGATTACACGGACTGACGCGGATGAACACGGATAAACCATCAAAAGGCATTCAAAATTGGGCGCAGGGTTGAAATTGTTTGGACATATCAGGAAGAGAAAAAAATTGCTGAAAGATGCCAGTAATTAGATCGGTCTGGGCAAAATTCGTTTGACAAATCCATCTTCCCTTGCTATACTGTCAGAGCAGTATCGTACCTGCCGCGTTTTGGCAGTGTTGCAAAGCGACATTTGTACCGGTCTCACGGCATGATTACAAAACATCCCTCGGCAACACTTGCGAGGGATGTTCTCTTTCAATCAGACTTCAACCGCAAAAGCGGATAATACTCTTAAACAACGAAAGGTTTTTGCTCGTTTATGCAAAACAACAAATTAAGAATTATTCCCCTGGGGGGCCTGGGGGAAGTAGGCAAAAATATGATGGCCTACGAATTTAACGACCAGATTTTGCTGGTCGATGCTGGTTTAATGTTCCCAGATAATGACATGCTCGGGGTGGACTATATCATCCCTGACTTTGAATATCTATACGACAAAAGTCATAAAATTGCAGGCATTATCATCACGCATGGGCACGAAGACCATATTGGCGCCATTCACCATGTCTTACGCCAAATTCCGGCCCCTATTTTTGGCACCCCGCTAACCCTGGGGCTGGTAGAGGTCAAACTGGCGCGCAATGGCATGGCATCTAAGGCCGAACTACGCCAGGTGCAGGCCGGTGAAACTGTTCAGATTGGCCCCTTCAAGGTGGAGTTCTTTCACGTCAGCCACTCCATTCCCGATGCAGTTGGCCTGGCGATTGAAACCAGTGCGGGATTGGTGGTACACACCGGTGATTATAAATTTGACCATACCCCGGTCGATAACTGGCCAACCGATTTTGCCAAACTGGCGGAACTCTCTACCCGTGGGGTGCACCTGCTGCTCTCTGACTCGACCAATGCCGAGCGCCCCGGTTGGATGCCTTCGGAGCGGGTGATCGAACCGGCCCTCGACCAGGTAATCAAAAACGCCCGCGGACGGGTCATCATTGCCACCTTTGCCTCGCTCATCTCGCGGATGCAGCAGGTAGCCGATGCCGCCGTTCGTCATGGGCGCAAGCTGGCCTTTGCAGGCAGCAGCATGGTCGATAATGCCAAAATGGCGCGCAAACTGGGCTACCTGAAGGTGCCCGATGAAACCCTGGTCACCCTCGAAACAGCCCTCAACCTGCCCGACGCGCAAGTGATTTTGATGTGCACCGGCTCTCAAGGGGAACCTTCCTCAATCATCGGGCGGCTTTCAGCCGGAACCAACCGTCAGTTTGACCTGAAACCCAACGATACGGTCGTTTTGTCGTCACATCCTATCCCGGGCAACGAGGAAGCGGTCAGCAAAACTATTAACCGCATGTTGCGGATTGGTGCCGATGTCATTTATGATGCCATTGCGCCGGTGCATGTTTCAGGACACGCCAGCCAGGAAGAGCAAAAACTGATGCTCAACCTGGTACGGCCCAAATATTTCATGCCTATTCATGGAGAGCTGCGGCAACTGAAACGCCATGCGGCCCTGGCCCGTCAGGTGGGCATTCCGGCAGAGAATATTTTTGTGGCCGAAAACGGCCAGGTCATTGAAATGGACAATGGAGTGGTCAGCATGGGTGAGCGCATTCCGGGCGGCTATGTGTTTGTGGAAGGCGGCTCGGTAGGCGACATGGATCGCAACATCTTGAAAGAGCGCGAACAACTGGCGCGTTCTGGCATCCTGCTCATCAACCTGGGGATTGATAAATTTTCAAACCGTCTGCTCGAAGAACCTGAAATCATCACGCGCGGGTTTGTCTCTGCCGAAGAAGCCGAGACCATCCTGCCGGCGGTACGCAAACGAGTGGTAGATGTCATTCATGGGGGCGGATTTAATGTCGAAAAAGACATTGTAGATGTGGTGCGTTCGTTTGTGTATAACGAGACCAAACGCCGCCCGCTGGTTTTCGTGACCATGACCAAAGTTTAAACTGGCTGTCATTAAATATCGCAAACAGGGCTATCCATCAGATAGGTAGCCCTGTTTGGAAAAAAGCAGACCCGCAGGCTACAGGTCAAAACGGTAAACGTTGGTCTCCCAGCGCTTAAAGCCCAGGCGCTGATACAGGCGGTTGGCGGCCTCGCGGCGAGGATTCGAGGTCAGCGCGAGGTAGTTGGCGCCAAGTTCACGCGCCAGGCGAATCACCTCCAGCGTCAGCGCCGCACCAAGCCCCTGTCCGCGGGCCGACTGATCGACGATGACATCTTCAAGGCGGGCATGAACACCTGTCGGAACCCGAATCAGGCTGAGGGTGGCCGCGCCGATAATCGGCCCATCCTCCACAAGACGCGCAATCAGCAGAATACTGCCTTCAAAGGCCACCAGCGCATCCAAATCGGCCCGGGTTGGCGGGGGAACATTGGTTGTTAGTTGTGGTATCAGGCGCTGAAAGGCTTCAAAAATTTCATCGCTAACGGCGGTAACACGTGTGATTTGCATGAGACTCTCCAAAGATGTATTGAATGAGGCGGCCTTGGCAGGTATTTCCTGTTTCGTTGATAGGAAAGCGGGGCTATATTCAATCTGACTTTGTCAGGGTACAATTAACCAAATTTTAACAATATTTTAAGCCCGAGTTGCGCAGAATCGCACTGCTGCTGCATTGATAATAAGGTGTAATTTGTGCGAATTTACACCCAAAGGTATACTATAAGGTTAGAAACTTCGGGCCATGAAGAATGATACGCAATTTGATAGGGTTTTCCACGTAGGCGGCCAAGGCTTTTCTCACGAGGGGGGTTCGTGAAGAAAATCCGCGTATTGGTGGTAGAAGACCACAATGTGGTAAGAGAGGGGCTGGTGGCGATTTTGTCGTTCCAGTCCGATATCGAGGTGGTGGGGCAAGCCAGCAACGGCCTCGAGGCTGTGCAAATGCTGCACCAGACCAAACCACATGTGGTCTTATTAGACTTGGTTATGCCCAAGCATGATGGTCTGGGGGCAATTCCGAAAATTAAACAAATTTTACCGGATACACAGATTCTCGTCCTCTCCGGTTTTGCAGAGGGCGATTTAATCTTTAACGCCATCAAAGCCGGGGCTATCGGCTATATGCTCAAAGACACCACCCGTGAGCAATTGTTCCAGGCCATTCGAGATGTCTCTGAGGGGCTGGCCTCACTGCCTCCATCAACCGCCCTGCGTGTGATTCGTGAAATCAACAACCCGAAGCCAGTCGAAGACGTCACCGCCCGACTGACCCAGCGCGAACTCGATACGCTGCGGCTGATTGGACGCGGTTACAGCAACCAGGAAATTTCGGCAGAACTGGTGGTCAATGACCGCACGGTAGCCAAGTATGTCAGCAGCATCCTTTCAAAACTGCACCTGGCAAACCGCACCCAGGCGGCCCTTTACGCACTGCGCGAAGGTTTGACCGAAGAGCCTGCGGCCAAATCCGCCAAAGACAAAGACAGTGGATGGGAGTAACTGAATGGAAAGCCCGGCCAATACCCTATTTGATGAAATTCGCCAGGCCGTGCGCTGGAACCGTCCTTCCATTCTGGTAGCGGTGACGGCCTCGGCGGCTCTCCGCAAGCAGGCTCAGCAAGCCCTGAGTGAGCGGCTCGAAACGCTTGGTCAGGCAATTGTGCCTTATGTGGTCACCCCGCAAACGTTTGATATTCCCCTGCAACTGGCGCGCCACCCACAAAGAGAGAAAGCCGTCTTTTTTGTCTCGCGGCTCAATCGCGGTGGCGGTACGCAGAACCATAACGCCTTTAAGGCCCTGAATATGCGGCGTGAACTGCTGGTCGATTACCCAACCCGGGTCATCTTCTGGCTTTCACCAGCTGAAGCAAAAGCACTGGCGCGCCTGTCGCCCGATTTTTGGGCCTTCAGGCATGCCAGCCTGGAATTTTGAGTATGCCATCTCTTCTTCTCCCGACCCTGGCCGGGGTGGCTGGCCTGGCCATTCTTGCGGTCATTTTCTGGCTGATGCTGCGCACCCGAGGGCAGCCCCAAAAGCACTCGCAATTCAATCGCGCCAAGGCGATTGAAACGGTCAAAGTCGGCTGGATGGCACTTGACCGTGAAAACAAGATTGTTGACCTCAACCCTTTCATGGAAATTGTCCTGGGGCAAAACATCAACCAGTTGCTTGGCAAGCCCGCAGAGCAGGTTTTGAGCAATTTCAACATCTTACGCGAGGGCAAAATCAGTACCCCCATTGCGGCGACCGCCAATTTTAATGGCTTCACTTATTCGTTTGAAGTTCACAGCCTGGACTACCTGGACGAGAACGGACAGGTTGCGGGGCATTTGCTGCTCTGGCAGGATGTGACCGAAAAGAGAAAACTGGACGAAATGCGCTACCGCGCCTCGGCGGCGAAAATCAACCTGATGCGCTCGATTTCTTTTGCCGCCAGTCATATTACCGACCTGAAAATTTTCCTGGAGGCCTCGCTCTTTCAGATTGTCTCCAGTTACGGCGGCCTGGCCGGTTTTATTGTTACGCGAAATTCGGAGTTTTTGGGCGACACGAGAGCGCCTTTCAAGATAGATGCCGCCTACAGTTACACCGATGCGCTTGATGAAACCCGCATTTTGAGAAACCTGGGGCGCTCTTTTTTCTCGCTAGGCCCCGAAAGCCGCAACATTCAAACCATCCCCCTGCGCTCCGATGAAATTGTGATTGAGCGCGGGCATGCGCCCATCGATGGGGCTTTGCTGATTTGCCCCATTTTGATTGATGAGCATCTGCAAGGTGTGATTGGCATTTACCGTGACAACCAGCAACCTTTCAGCCGCGATGAAATCAACAGCCTCGATATGATTGCCAACGAACTGGCAATGCTCATCTATGTTGACCATCAGCGCCGCCAGGCTTTGTCTTTTTCAGAACGCAAAAAACTGGTGCGCGACCTGCACGATACCGTCACCCAGCAGATTTATGGATTGCTCTACCAGGTTGAGATTGCTCAGGCACAGGCCGAGCGGGAGAAGTTTGAAGAACTGCCCGCCTCGCTGGTCAAAATTGGCGATTCGGCCCGTCAGGCCTTGCGCGAAATGCGCCTTTTTATGCATGAATTACAGCCGGTGGATTTGAAAGAAGAGGGATTGGTCTCAGCCCTGCACCGCCGCCTGACCTCGGTGGAGGGCCGCGCTAACCTGCAAATGCGCTTTATTGCGCCTGATTCATTACAACTCTCAAACCAGCAAGAATTGGTTCTGTATCAAATTGCGCGCGAGGCGCTCAACAATGTTTTGCGGCACTCACGGGCCAGGCATGTGACTGTGAACCTGAAACAAGGACGGCGCCTTACCTGCCTGGAAGTGCACGATGATGGCATCGGATTTGACACCGGCGCGCTATCTGACTCTGGGGGAATGGGCGTAAAAAATATGCGCGAATGGGCACGTCAGGGGCATGCCCGGTTGCGCATTCGGTCAGGCCCTGGGAAGGGTACAATCATCAAGGTACTGGTGCCGCACCAGCCATAATTGCATCTACAAACAAAGGTAAAAAAAACACCATCAGAGTGCATCTTGATGGTATTTTTTTATCCATTTTCGGGGTCAAAAACAGGCATTTTTATACCCATTTTGTGACCAATTATGGGGCACAAACAGGCTTTTACTGCCCTATTTCTGCCCGCAAATTAGGCCACATTAAGGCAAAAAACTGTCACTTAAGCGAAAAAGATTGTCTCTTTTTGCCCACAATCTGACCCCAAAAATTCGCAAAAACAATCCAATAAGCGCATCAATTCCAGCGCCAAAAAGCGCAAATCTTACGCAAAATCATGCTCTTTTTCACCGCCATAAACGCACATTTCACCGCCCCAAAACCCTATTCCTGTCACCCCAAAATAGCGTCAGAACAGCAGGCAAAAACGCAGAAATGCCATACTAATTCAGCCACTAAAACCAAGAAAAATCAACCCAAATTGCCATACTTCCTTCATTATGCGCAATTTATAACAAAGAGATAATCTGAGCAACATTACATTTCCATCTCAGCACGGGGTTTCCAGCCATGTTACTTGGACGTCACCTGATCACCATCAACAAAAGAAAGGCATTCAGGATGCCCGACATCCTGAGCCCGGGATTGTATTACCTGACCCAGGGCTTTGAGCAAAACCTGCTGCTGGTCTCAGAAGACAACTTCAGAGCACTGGCAAGAGATTTCAGCCGCCTGAGTCTGACCGACCCATTGAGCCGCTTGCTCTCGCGCCTGGTACTTGGCAATGCCGCGCAGGTGCGCATCGAAGAAAACCTGAGCATTCAGATTCCTGAGCGCCTGCTGGAATTTGCCCAGATTTCTAGAGAAATGTTGCTGGTTGGACAAGGCAGTTACTTTGAAATCTGGTCACCCGAACTCTGGCAGGAACAGGAACAACGCCTGCGCGAAACCCACCTGAACGCCGACCGTTTCCACTCGATACAAATCAGCCTGGCCTGAACTAAACACAGCATTCGTCACAGAGGAGACCTGAAATGACCGTTATTGGCATCGATATTTCAAAATGGAACGGCGATTGGGACGCCAAAAAGGCCCGGGCGGCTGGGGCGCACTTTGTCTTTATCAAATCTTCGCAGGCGACCTTCACCGACCCGCGCTTCCTTGCCAACTGGCGCAAAGCGCGTGAAGCCGGGTTACTGCGGGGCGCCTATCACTATCTTGATTACACCCAATCGGGCGTAGACCAGGCCCGTTACTGCCTGAGCCTGCTGGAAGACGACCCCGGCGAATTGCCGATGGTTGTAGATTTTGAACATCCACGCGAAGATAACAATGCAGCCGCCGCCCGCTCGTACCTGAAGCAGTTTGTAGAATACGCGCTCGAACAAGGTCAGACGCCAATAATTTACACATCTCCCGCGTTCTGGAAATCATACGGTGACCTTTCGACGTACTGGTATCAGTTCCCCCTCTGGATTGCCCACTACACCGTTGCCTCTGCGCCCATCGTCCCGCCGCCGTGGCTGTCGTGGAAATTCTGGCAATTCTCCAAAAAAGGCCCGGGGCAATTGTTCGGCAGTGAAGCCCTCGACCTGGATGTTAACCGCTTCAACGGCAGTCTCGAAGAGTTGTACGAACTTGCCAGGCGAAAACCTGATACTGGCACCAGCCTCGGAGAGCGCCTGGTGGCTCTCGAAACGCGCCTGGCCTCGCTGGAAAAAGCCTTACAGCAGGCCGGTCTGGCAGATACGCCGCCAATTGAAAATACAGATAACGCCGAAGGAGAGCCAGAACCAGAACCGGAAGAGGATTTGAAACAGGCAATTGTCATTCAAGACGATACCCCGGTTTACCTGGGGCCCTTTACCGTGCTCAGCGCTGTAGCGCGGCTGAAGCGCAACACACCAGTCGAAATCATTGACAGCCAATCGGGCTGGTCGAAAATCAAGTCTCCGGCAGGCTGGGTTGAAAATCAGGCCTTGAAAATAGCCGCAGAGACACCCGAAGAAAACGAGGGTTATCTGGTCTGTCGGGTCAGCGCCCTGAACGTGCGCGCCGGGCCGGGCAGCGCGTTTCCGGTGATTGGCTGGCTGCAAAAAGGCCAACGTGTCAGGGTGCTTGAACGCAGTAACGGCTGGGCACAGCTCCAATCGCCTGCCGGTTGGAGCATGGAAACTTATCTCGGACCTCTGTAAGGCGAGTATGGAATTTATTACCGCTGTTGACTTCGACCGCGCCTGGTTGAATTTTGAACTCGACCTGCCCCTGCCCGCCGGAAAAAACGGCGAACCCAACCCGTTTTATGTGAACCGGCCCGGCAACCCCATCTCAGACCTGACCGATGCCCTGATGGCGCCGCTTTATCGCCCGCCCAAGTTCTATTTTTCGGGGCATCGTGGCTGCGGCAAATCTACCGAGCTGTTACACATTATGGCCTCCAGCCAGATACGCAGCAAATACTGGCCGATTAATTTCAGCATCCGCGAAGAGGCCGACATCATTGACCTCGATTTTCTCGATATTCTGCTGGCCATTGGCGGGCGCATGTATCGCGCTTACCGCAAACGCGGCGGCGACTTGCCTGAAAAACTGCTCAAAGACCTCGACGGCTGGAAAGGCAAGGTGGAGCAGGAAATTCGCACAGTGCTGGTCGGTCAGGTAAACGGCTACGAGTTGGGCGCCTCGATTGATGCGTTTTTCTTCAATGCCGGGCTAAAAATGAAACTGGAACCGGCCACGCGCATCGAGTTGCGCCAGGTGATTGAGAAAGACATTACCGGCCTGATTGGCGTCATCAACAGCATTGCGGCGGCCATTTATGCCCGCGAAAAACGCATCCCGCTGATTCTGATTGATGACCTCGACAAGCCCGACCTGGAAATTGCGCGTTCCATCTTCCATGACCGGCGCGAAATCATGATGCAGCCCAACTGTGCAATTGTCTACACCGTTTCGAGCGCCTTGTTTTACAGCAAAGAATTTGATGCCATTCGAGACCAGGCTATTTTTTTGCCCAACATCAACCTGCACAGGCCGCTTTCGCCCGAAAGCCACGATGAAGAAGGCTACGCCACCATGCGCCAGTTTGTCCGCAGCCGCATGGCCGCCCACCTGATTGAACGCCAGGCACTCGATGCAGCCATCTCTTATAGCGGCGGCGTTTTTCGTGAAATGGCGCGCATTATGCGCACCACGCTGGGGCGCGCGCGCCGCCGGGGTGCCCGGCAAATTGAACAGGAAGACGTAGAAATGGCGGCTACCGAAATCCGCAATGAATACCGCCGCATTCTGGATAAAAATGACCTGAACTTCTTACGCAAAGTCCACGAGCACAACCGGCTCGAGTACAACGACAGGCTGCGGCCGCTGATGCAATTACTGGCCATCCTGGAATATCGAAACGGCGATAACTGGTGTGACATTCACCCCGTATTGAGGAGATTAATCTATGACCAGCGAGACCATCCTTGAAACCATGCCCCATTACCCTTCCGTTGAAGACGGCATTGCCGCACTTCTGGATGAAATCAGACTGGCAATGCAATGGCGCAAGCCCGCTTCGCTGATAGCCATTCACCGTCAGCCCGGTACCCAAAGCCGCGCCATCGAAGCGCTCACCCAGGCCCTGGCCAAAGATGGCGCCAGGCTTTACGTCCTGAACGCAAATGAAATTACCCTCGATGAATTTTTGCAAATGACCCGCCAAAACAACGAGCCAGAGCCAAAAGTTTACCTTATCGAAAATGTCATGGCGCACGATAGCCCAGGGGCATCCCAAACCTGGTTAGCATTTGGCGCACACCAGGAAGAATTAGACCACCAACCCGCCCAAATCATTTTCTCGATGGGTGAGCAGAATCTGGTCAAACTGGTGCGCGATTTTCCAGCCTTTTGGGAAAACCGCTACCGGGTGATTGACTTTACCGGCGCAAGCGAGGAGACTCTCGCGCACGAGCCCACCACAACCGCAAATGCCCCCGACAGCGAAGATCTGGGCGCCGCCCTGACCCGCGAGGCGCGCGAAAATCTGATGAGCGGCGTGCTGGAATGGAAAAATCACGACCTTGAGAGCGCCTGCCAGTATTTACAGAATGCTGTCGAACTGGCCGAAGTCGCCTCAGATGCGAACCTGCAAATAGAGTGCTACACAGCCCTGGCCCTGGCGCTGATGGAGAAAGACGCCACCACCGAAGCGATTGATGCCTACCAGAAAATCGTTGAACTCAACCCGGCCTCGGCCCTGCCCTGGAACAACCTGGGGAATCTGTATTTGCGCCTGCGGCATTACGAGCAAGCCGAACACGCCTTCCGCCAGGCGCTTGAACACAACCCGACCAACCCGGTCAGTTGGGCCGGGCTGGCAGACCTGCGAACGCAAACAGGCCGGCATCGTGAAGCCATCCGGGCCTATCAGAAAGCCTTACAATCCGCGCCCGAATACAAAGAAGCCTGGTTTGGGCTGGCGCTAACCCTTGAAGCCCTCGGGCATCCCGCAAAAGCCACCAAGGCCTATAAAATGGTTCTTCAAAAAGACCCGGCCTACGTTGAAGCCTGGCTGCGGCTTGCACGGCTGTACCACCGCAAGCACAAAGTTCAAGACGCGCTCGGCATTTTGCACAAAGCGCTCGAATATTCGGCACACTCGTTTGAACTGTGGGCCGAGTTGGGCCGCCTGGCCGAAGGCCAGGACAAAGCACTGGCCGCAGAAGCCTACAAAAAAGCCCTGGCAATTAACCCGCGCCACGGAAAAACTTACTGCCTGCTGGCCCGTGTCCACAAGGAGATGGGCAATAACCTGGATGCCATCAACTGCTACGAGATTGGGATTAATTTCCTCGAGGAAGACCACGAACGGGCTGCCGCCTGGGGAGATTTGCTCAGCCTGCTGGCCGAAAGTGTTCCGCCCGTTGCCGCCGCACCCGAACCCGAAGTGCTGGCCGAGGCCGCGCTGGAACGCATCGAAATCCAGGCGGATCCAACCCCGACCTTGACGCCCGCTGAGGCCCCAGAATGGCTGGAGATCCCCGAAACAACCGGCACCCCGGCCCCGCTCATCCAACCCATCCAGCCGCTCAATTTTGAAGCCGAAAAGGAAGACCTGCGCCCTGGTGAAACGCCCATTGCAGTCCTTGAAAACCTGCCCGAGCTGTTTGAGAATGAACCGCTTTCGGCCCCGGCCTGGTTCACAAACCCGCAGCGCCTTGAACAGGAACTGCGCTATGTATCCATGCTGCGAACGGCCCGTTCACGACACGAGCAAATCAAACTGCTCTCTGATGCACTGCTCGAAAGCCCACGAGCCGAATTCTGGCAGCCGCGCAAAAAAGTCCGCCAGGGAGTGGCCCGCAAAACCGAAGAATTCGCCCAGCCCGCTGCACTGCCCGAAAGCGGCCCGGCAGACCAGCCTGTCCTGTATCAGGCCGAGGAACTGGAACTGGACGACTTTCTGCCGCGCGTTGAGCATGAAAAAGAATCCCGGGCCTGGATACGCCAGGGAAAACGCCTGCTCAAACAAGGGTTATACGATGACGCCCTCTCGGCTTTTACGGCGGCCATTCAGGCTGCGCCCAGCCTGGGAGAACCCTACATCAACCTGGGCGTGACCTACTTCCTGAAGAGCAAGTATGAGCAAGCCATCATCCAGTTCTACAAGGGCATTGAGCTGACCCGCGACCTGGAGCAAAAATCGCTGGCCTGGAACTATATCGGTGACGCCTACCGGCGGCTGCATGACCGCGACAATGCACTGCGCGCGTACCAGAAAGTCTCCGAGCTCAACCGCAGTGCTAACCCGCTCAGACAGCGGGCCAGACAAGTGCTGGCCTTTGGCAACTAATCCGCCCGGCACAACCTTACCCTCGAGGACAGGCAGGCAAAATATGTACATTCCAACAATTCTCAATTTTCTGATTGGTATGCTCTTCATCTGGCTGGTCACCAGCCTGGTGGTGATGTTCATTCACGAATGGCTGGCAACCCGCCTGAAATGGCGCCCCAAAATGCTCGAAACCACCATTCGCAATATGCTCTCCGACCCGGCCCTGACCGACCAGTTATACAACCATCCGCTTATTCGCAGTCTGTATAGCGGGCCCGATGGCGCATCAAAACCATCTTACATCCCTGCCAGCCAGTTTGCGCAAGCCCTGATGGATATTGTCGTCAACGCCGCATCAGAAGCCTCGCTGTACCAGCACTATCTTTACAAATTGCGCTGGGAGTTGCCCCGGCTCGACCCCAAAGAACGCCCTGAAGCCCAAAAACGGCTCAACCTGCTGCTGGCCCTGACGCGCCGCGCCCTGGCAGCGGCCCCCGACCCCGCAACGCAAGACACCCTGCTGGAAGAAATCCGCAGCGGGCTGACAGACCTGGCCGAAGGATACCCGGCCCTGAAAACGCCCATTGAAAGCGTCCTGGGCACGGTGGGTATTCAGCAAAACCAGATTCGGGAGGCCATCAAGGCCAGCGAAGGCGATAGAAGCACCGAAACCGGGCCAATTCCGGCCAACCGTTACCGCAGCGGACTGGCCGCCCTGAGCGTAACTCACCCGCGCCTGAAACAAACGCTGGGCGCCTTGCTAAGCGAACTGATCAATGCCAGCATCGAAAGCGAAAATGGCCTCTTTCGCGCCCGCCAAAATTTGGAAGAATGGTTCAACAACAGCATGGATCGGCTGACAGGCTGGTATCGGCGGCGCGCCCAAACCCTGGCCTACACAATTGCCTTGCTGGTCGCCCTGGTGCTCAATATCGACTCCATTCAACTGGCGCAAACGCTCTGGCAAGACCCCGTCAGCGCTGCCCGCCTGGCTGATGAAGCCGCCCTGGTTGCTCAAAACCCATCCATTCAAATTTCTGAAGACGCTCAGCGGATTTTGCAAGAACAAATTTACAAAACCTGGTATCTCAGCCTGCCAATTGGCTGGATTGGCCTGCCGGTTGACCCCATTCTGACCCCGTCCCCGCTCTGCCCCTGGGAAATAGCCCCCGACCTGAGCGGCGTGCGCTTGTTTGGACAGTGTTACCCGCTCCTGAACCTACCCGCCAACGCCTCGCTGATAGGCTGGCTGGCAAAACTGGCTGGTCTGGTTATCACAGGCATTGCCGCAGCCCAGGGAGCGCCGTTCTGGTTCGATTTGCTCAAAAAAGTGGTCAACATTCGCATGACCGGCGCAAACCCGGTGGAAACCAAGCGCGTTTTTGGCTAAAACTGCCCATCATCTTGTTTTACGGAGAGAACCATGTCTGCCATTCCCCAACACGTCACCGATGTCATCAATTCGCTCATTGAAGCCTACCCAACCGGCCTGCCGGAGGGCATTCAAATCAACATCAACCTGTCGGTGCCACTTGAAGCCACGCAAGGACAGGCCGTCAGCGCCAGCATTCAGGGAGCCTCATCCCTTCCGGTTACACAAACAGCCCCCAGCGTCGAGCCGCCAGCCGCCCCAGCCTACAAAGGGCCTTTCCTGGGATTGTATCGCGTGATTGCGCGAAACCCATCGAAGCGCATCAAAATCCGCTCCGATTTTGATATGGCAGCCCCCGAAGCCAGCGTGCACCTGACCCCCAGACAATACGAATTTATTCGCGCCCTGAACGCCAGCCGCCCTCAATATCTCGAAAACAATGGCTACATTTACCGGTCTGAGGATGGCTTACCGTACACCTTTTATAAACAGTTCGGCTACAACAACCAACTGCTGGTCATCTCTGAAATCAAACGGGTGGGTTCGGCGGTCATGGGGCGTGTGGTTGGCATCGGAGAAGACCCCTATCTTTCAGACCCCAAACCACTCGACCCAGCAGTCACCAACCACAAAACAACCCCCTGGCTGGTTCATCTGATTGAAGACTTGCAGGTTTACGCCCCCATCCTGACTGCAGACAGTTCGCCGGGCTGGGTCAATATGCAGGAAGTGGAAAAAGTGCGGTAAATAAAAAAAGATGGCCTCACTCAAGAGGCCATCTTTTTTCGTAGTTCATGCAGTTTTTCAAGCATTTCAGGGGGCAGGTGATGAATGCGGCCCAAGCCCTGAGCCAGGACAATCACCCGGGCGACATGCTCAACCCGCTCAAGGTGAATCAGGGCTTCTTCCAGGTCACGTCCAACCGTCAGGGCGCCGTGATTGCGAATCAGCACCGCGTTATGACCCCGAATCGGTTCACGAATCGCGGCTGCATTTTCTTCACTGCTGGGGGTGGCAAAATCGGTGGTCGGAACAGGGCCAAGCCCCTCAAGCAGCTCGGGCAGGACATCTTCAGGAAACGGTATGCCAGCGACGGTGAGCGCGGTCGCGTACGCCGGGTGGGCATGGATGACCGCCCGAACATCGGGCCGCTGGCGATAGGCTTCGAGGTGCATCGGCGTTTCTGACGAAATGCGGTGTTTCTTGCGCGGGTTCGATTTCAAAACCCGGCCTTCCAGGTCAATCACCAGCAAGTCATCCAACTCGAGGCGGCCTTTGCAAAGCGTTGAGGGCGTTATCACCAGGCGGTCTTCGCCCATGCGGGCTGAAATGTTGCCGTTATTGGCAGGCATCAGCCCCTGGGCATAGCACAAACGCCCGGCTTCAACGACTGCTATTCGCAAGTCGCGCTCGGTGGCTAACTGGCTAAAACGGAGCAGGCTCGACATAGACGCAGGTTAAGCGGGCAGTTCGGAGGCAGTGCGGCGCGGCCACAGGCTGAGCGCAACGTAATAAGCCACATAAATAAACGATGCCCACACCGCCCACTGCGGCACATTGGGATATTGCAACAGGCTCCAGACCCCAATCGCCGCGTAGAGATACGAGAGCAGCAAGGTCAGGCGGCGCAGGCGCGTATTGCGGCTGGGATAGACATATTTGACCGGCACAAACACCAGGATATTGAACAAGACCAGGAATGCCAGGTTAAGCCAGGGATTTAACTGCATCACCAGCATGTAAATCACCATCACATTCCAGTAAGACGGGAATCCCTTGAAGAAATATTCCTCGGTCTCATCGGTCTTGGCATCCACCTGGGTAAACTGATAGGCAGAAGTCAGCAGGATGGCAAATGCCCCCGGCCAGCGAAACATTTCCGGCAGAAAATCGGCCTGAATCAGAAACAGGGCCGGGACAACGACATAGTTCAGGTAGTCGAGGATATTATCGAGCAAGGCGCCATCAATATTTTTGGCATAGGTCTTGACATCGGCCCAGCGCGCCAACATGCCATCGAAGCCATCCACAAACATGGCCAGCACCATCCAAAAAATCGCCATGCGCCAATCGCGGTTAAAAACGGCAACCAGCGCCAGACAGCCCCCGTGGCAGTGAACAGGTGCACGCCCATTGCCAGGGCCTTGCGAAACAAAGGACTGGAAGGAAGGGTGAAATTGATCATGAGCGCAATTATAGCCGAATGTCGTTTCTGCCGCCCCGAGTGACTCGTTAAGAAATATGCAAGCCGCCGGGCTTGCAAAACCCGGCGGCCTGGAAACAAGCCAAACGACAAATTACAGCATTGCGCCAGCCTTCACCAGGGCAATGGTTACGCGCTCACCGTCAAACTCCTCCACCTGAACTTTGGAGGTAACCAGCGACTGAGCAAAGTTCAATTCAACACACAGGGTTTCGGCCATAATCGTCTCACGGTGGGCTTCGATGGCGGCCTTCAACTCAGGGGTTGCGCTCAGGTAGAGCAGAATGCGGTCGGCCACGTTGAACCCGGCCGTCTTACGGAAATCTTGCACGCGGCGCACAAATTCACGCGCCAGGCCCTCGCGCACCAGTTCAGGCGTCAGGTCAGTCACCAGGGCGGCCACATACGGGCCATCCTCTGCAACCGCAAACCCTTCTCTTGCCAGGGTCTTGACCTCGACCTCGTCGGCCTGGATGTCGTAAGATTGGCCTTCGACCTCGACCCTGAGCAGTTGACCGACGCCAAAAGTTCGCGCAACTTCTTCGGGGTTCATGGCCTGAATGGCTTTGGCAATGGCCGGGAAGCGGTTGCCGTACTTCTGACCCAACTGTTTGGGCAAGGGCTTGACCGAGTGCGAGACGGCCTCGGTCGAGGCGTCGAGCAGGCGAACCTTTTTGACATTCAATTCATCGGTCAGCAGGTCATCAAAATCGTGCACGGCGCGGCGTTCATCGGGGTTGCCAACCGAGAATGCGGCTTCAGCCAGCGGCTGGCGCACTTTGCGATTGGCTTTGGCGCGGGCTGCATGACCGAGCGACGCCAGGCGCATCACCAGGCGCATATCGCGGTTGAGGCCTTCATCAATCCATTTTTCATCGACAGCGGGCCATTCGGCCAGATGCACCGATTCGGGCGCGAATTCGTTGTGCGAGCGAACCAGGTTTTGGTATAGTTCTTCGGCCAGGAAAGGCATGGTCGGAGCAAGCAACTTGCTCAGCGTCACCAGGGCGGTGTGCAGGGTGGCATAAGCCGCCTGCTTATCCGAGTCGGAATCTGATTTCCAGAAGCGGCGGCGCGAGCGGCGCAGATACCAGGTCGAAAGATTTTCAACAAACTTCTCAATCGGACGGGTCGCCCCGGTGACGTCATATTGCTCCAGCGCATCGGTCACATCACGAACCAGGGTGTTGAGTTCTGAAAGCAGCCACTTATCCAGTTTGGTGTAGGCCAGATTGTTGGCGGGCCCAACAGGCTTCCAGCCGTCCAGATTGGCGTAGGTGACAAAGAACGAGTACACATTCCAGAGCGTCAGGGTGAAGTTACGCAACACCTCGCTGACCAGGTCAACCGAGAAGCGGCGCTCGTTGCCAGGCGGGGTGGCGGTGTAGAGATACCAGCGGAAAGCGTCGGCCCCATTGACGGTCAGCACATCCCAGGGGTTGACGATGTTGCCGCGCGATTTCGACATTTTGTAGCCATCGCCATCCAAAATCAGGCCCAGGCAGATGACGTTTTTGTAGGCCACGCTTTCAAAAACCATCGTGCTGATGGCGTGCAGGGAATAGAACCAGCCGCGCGTCTGGTCAACGGCCTCGCAGATGTAATCGGCGGGGAACTGACGCTCAAACTTGTCCTTGTTCTCAAAGGGGTAATGCCACTGGGCAACTGGCATGGCGCCCGAATCAAACCAGACATCAATCAGTTCGGTCACGCGGGTCATTTTTCCGCCGCATTTCTGGCAGGCAAAATGGACGTTATCCACATGCGGGCGGTGCAGGTCGAGATTCGACTGGTCGCGCCCGGTCAGTTGCGAAAGCTCGGCCACCGAACCGACGCAGTGCTGATGCTTACAAGACTCACACTCCCAAACTGGCAGGGGCGTGCCCCAGTAGCGCTCACGCGAGAGCGCCCAGTCAATGTTGTTGCTCAACCAGTTGCCAAAACGGCCATCCTTGATGTGTTCAGGAACCCAGTTGATGGTCTGGTTCAGGTCAACCATCAGGTCTTTATACTGGCTGGTGCGAATGTACCAGGCCTCGCGGGCGTAGTACAAGAGCGGGGTTTTGCAGCGCCAGCAGAACGGGTAGGTGTGGTCATAAGTTTCGGCGCGATAGAGCAGGCCGCGGTTGCGCAAATCCTGGGTGATGAAGGGATCAGCATCTTTGACAAACTGCCCGCGCCAGGGGGTCACTTCAGGGATGAAAGTGCCATCGGGCGCAACGGTCATGATGACCGGCAGGTCGTGTTCCATTGCCACGCGCATATCGTCTGCGCCAAAGGCCGGGGCAATATGCACCAGGCCGGTACCGTCTTCGGTGGTCACAAAGTCGCCAAAGATGACGTAATGGGCGGGCTTGTCGGGCGGCAGGAAGGTGAAAAGCGGCTGGTAGCGCAACCCTTTCAGTTTCTTGCCTTTGAAGGTCTCCAGCACCTTGACTTCCTCGCCCCGGAAGACTTTCTCGAGCAAAGCCTGAGCCAGAATGAGCCGCTCGGTGCCGCCCTCCTCGAGAGCGCGCTCAACCTTAACGTAGTCCACATCTTCACCGGCGGCTACGGCTACGTTGGAGGGCAGCGTCCAGGGGGTTGTCGTCCAGACCAGCAGCGAGGTGCCCGGCTCGTCCACCAGCGGTAAACGGACAAAGACCGAGGGGTCGGTAGCGTCATCGTAACCCTGGGCTACTTCATGGTCTGAAAGCGGCGTCCCACAACGCGGGCAGTAAGGAACGACCTTGAAGCCCTGGTAAAGCAGGCCTTTATCCCACAACTGACGCAACAACCACCACAACGACTCAATGTAGTCGTTGGTGAAAGTGACGTAGGCTTCCTTCAGGTCAACCCAAAAAGCGATGCGGTCGGTCAGGCGTTCCCAATCCTGAATGTAATCAAACGCCGATTTACGGCACAGTTCATTGAATTTCTCAATGCCGTAGTCTTCGATTTGCTGTTTGCTGGTAAAACCGAGTTTCTTCTCAACTTCAATTTCAACCGGCAGGCCGTGCGTATCCCAGCCGCCGCGGCGCGAGACGTGATACCCGCGCATAATTTTATAACGCGGAAACACATCTTTGAACGCGCGCGCCAGAACATGATGCACACCGGGTTTGCCATTCGCAGTAGGCGGGCCTTCATAGAAGACATACTCGGGGCCGCCAGCGCGGGTTGAGAGAGTCTTTTCAAAAATTTTCTCTTTTTTCCAGAACTTCAGCACACCCTCTTCCAGCGAGGTCACATCCAGTTTTGGGGATACAGGTTTGAACGCCATTCACACCTCCGAAAAATAAAACTCCCGTCCACACACCTGGGACGAGAGTATCAAACTCACGCGGTACCACCCGGATTTCCTGTCCTGGCTTTTGACGACGGACAGACGCTCGGCAAGGGACAATCATCCCTCTGCCCGGGTAACGGTGGGCCTCCGGCTTGCTTACTTATCTCAGTATTCAGTGAACAGTGACCAGTATTCAGTAACCATAACATCGAAAAACTGGATACTGACCACTGGATATTGATTACTGGCAACTGCTTTTCAGCGCGCGGCTCCGGAAGGATTTTCGGTTGGACATCCCTGCCCGGCTCACACCAGTCCCGGGTTCGCTGAAAGTCTGGCCCAACCTACTCGTTTCCATCACAGCCTTTCGCGCAATTATACACAAATTCCGGTTACATTCAAGGCCAACACAAACTTGAGAAAAGTGGTAAGATATGCCAATTTTTTATAAGGAGAGAGGATATGCCAACGATTAAAGCCTTGATTGAGAAGAACCGCGCCTGGGCCGAAGCCGTCACAGCCGAAGACCCAACCTTTTTTGAAAAACTCAGCCGTCAGCAGGCGCCCGCCTATCTGTGGATTGGCTGCGCTGACAGCCGTGTCCCGGCGACCCAACTGACCGGGCTGATGCCGGGTGAAATGTTTGTGCACCGCAACGTGGCAAATGTGGTTGTGCATACCGATTTGAACTGTCTATCGGTAATTCAATTTGCCGTAGAAGTGCTCAAGGTGGAGCATATCATCGTCTGCGGACATTATAGTTGCGGCGGGGTAGAAGCCGCCCTGCGTGACAGCCAGTTGGGGTTGATTGATAACTGGCTCAGGCATGTGCAGGATGTGCGCAACCAGCATCGCAGCCTGATTGAAGCGGCGGGCGATTTTCCGGCCCAGTCGGCGCGATTGTGTGAGCTAAACGTCATCGAACAGGCGGTCAACGTCGCCCAGACCACCATCGTGCGGCAGGCCTGGGAACGCGGGCAAAACCTGACCGTCAATGGGTTGATTTATGGGTTGAAAGACGGACTGCTGAACGACCTGGGTCTGCGCATCAAAAATACTGCCGAGTTGCAATCAGAGTATCAAAAGGCGCTGGAAAAGGTAGCAAAAACAGCGTAGGAAAAACCTGGCGCAACCAAAACGCTTTCAAAAACAACGACCACCCGCTCGGATGGTCGTTGTTTTCTTGTTGTTAGCCCGTCTTCAGGGAAAATTTTCGGGTTGCGTTCAGGCCAGCGCGCCAGGCAGGGCAGCCACAGCGCCCGGCTTGGGCAAATGGATGCGCAAAATGCGCCGTCCGCGGCTGGCGAGAGCATCGTAATCACCGAGGGCCTGACCGCGCTCGAGGGTACCGAAGGTCAGACCCTGACCAGGAATGTCGAAATCTGCTTCGGGGTCGGCAGTGATTTGCAGGAAGACGCCGTTATCGGCGCCGCCCTTGTGCAACTGGCCGGTAGAGTGCAGGAAGCGCGGCCCAAAGCCCAGGGTGGTCGGCAAGCCGGTTTTCTTCGTCACCGCGGCGCGCAGAGATTGCAGCAGGGCGTCCAGATCGGGGTTGCGCGGCAGGTAGGCGTTGATGGCAACATAATCGCCCGGGCGGGTGTTGGATAGAAATTCATTCAGTTTGGCGGGCAGTTCTGGCGCTTCGGATGAGATAAATTCCCCCGCGCTCAGTTTGCCGTTGGCGCGGAACTCGGCAATTTTGGCTTTAGCAATGTCTTTGGCAATTTGCACATCCGGCTGGTCGAAGGGATTGACCTCGAGCAGGGCGCAGGCCATGGCGGTTGCCACTTCCCAGCGGAAGATTTCGCCGCCCAGGTCGTAGGGGTCGCTCAGGTCAAAGGTCAAGACGGGGTGCCCGGCGGCGCGCAAGGCGGCGGCGAAAGAATCGAGGCCGCCATCAAAGCGCAGATAGACAAACAGGCGGTCAGCGCCATAGGCGGGCGAATCGGCTGTGTAGCGCGGTTCGCCATCCACCACAACGATGCCCTTCCCCAGTTTGCCGCTCGATTCGGCAATCAACTGCTCGAGCCACGAACCGACCGAAGCCAGGCGCTCATCGGCCAGGATGGTCAGTTTATCGCGCCCGGCCAGGGCACAGCCGCCCATGGCCGCGCCCAACGCCAGGCCAGGATTGCGGGCCGCGGGCAGGTCGGGGGTGCATTGTTTCATCATGCGCTCGGCGCTGGCCAGGAATTTGTGCAGGTCAATGCCCATCAACCCGGCGGGCACCAGGCCAAAGTGAGTCAGGGCCGAATAGCGGCCCCCGACCATTGGGTCGGCATTGAAAACTTTGCGGAACCCGCGCTCATGGGCCAGTTTCTCCAGCGAGGTGCCCGGGTCGGTCACAGCAATGAAGCGCGAACCGGCTTTTTCGCCGAATTTCTGGGTTGAAAGGTGATAGAAATAATCGAAACCGGCCATCACCTCGGCGGTGCCGCCCGACTTGGAAGCGACGATGTAGAGCGTGGTTTCGGGGGTGAAGCGGGCGGCGGTGGCGGCCACCTGGCCGGGGTCGGTGGAGTCGAGAATGGCAAAATTGCCCGCGCCAAAGACCAGCGAGAAAACCTCGGGCCCAAGCGATGAGCCGCCCATGCCTATCAGCAAAATGTTTTGAATGCCTTCGGCGCGGACGGTTTCGGCAAAGGCGCTAATCTCGGCAATGGCAGCACGGGAGGTTTCGGGCAGTTTCAGCCAGCCCAGGCGGATTTTGATTTCGGCCTGCCCGGCGGGGTCATCCGTCCACAGGGTTGGGTCAATCGCCCACATGCGCACGGCGGCAGATTTGACCTCCAGCGTAGAGATAGCTTGTTTGACGGTAGCCAGGATGGGGGTCGCCTGTTCCGCAGCGGATTGGCGGCGGGCTTCGAGCGAGTCGAGCAGGGCGGTGAAGGCATCCGCAAAGGCTTTCACCCCTTCTTCTTCCAACTCATCAGTCACTTTTTGAAGCGAAATGCCCAGCGATTCGAGTTCGGCCATCTGGGCGCGGCATTCATCCAGGCCTTCGAGCAGGGTGTTTGCGGCTGTGCCGTGGTCGCGGAAGGCATCCAGCGTTTGGGGCGGGACGGTGTTAACCGTCGCAGGGCCAATCAGGTTATCGACGTACAGGGTATCGGGGTAAGCCGGGTTTTTGGTGCCGGTCGAGGCCCACAGAGGCCGCTGGAAGTTGGCCTTAGCCAGTTGCAGTTTGCCAAAGCGTTCACTGCCAAAGGCTTCGCGGAAGACCTGGTAGGCCAGTTTGGCGTTGGCAATTGCGGCCTTGCCGCGCAGGGGCGAATCGGCGGGCAGTTGCGGGTCAATTTTGCTGTCGAGGCGCGAGACAAAGAAGGAGGCTACCGAATGGACGTTCTCGATACTGCCGCCCGCCAGCAGGCGGTCTTCCAGGCCGCTGAGGTAGGCTTCGATAACTTCGCGGTAGCGCTCGAGCGAAAAAATCAGGGTGACGTTGACGTTGATGCCCGCGGCAATGGCCTGACGAATGGCCGGCAGACCCGCCCGGGTGGCCGGAATTTTTATCATCAGGTTGGGGCGCGCAACGGTCTGCCACAGTTTTTTGGCTTGTTCGATGGTGGTGGCGGTCTCGTTGGCCAGGTAGGGGCTGACTTCCAGGCTGACGTAGCCATCGACGCCATAGGTTTCGGCGTAGAGCGGGGCGAACAGGTCGCAGGCGGCGCGGATGTCTTCGACGGCCAATTGCCAGAAGATGGCTTCAGCATCCCAGCCCGCAAGCGCCAGCGGCACAAGAGCCGAGTCGTAATCGGAAGTTTTGCTGATGGCGTTGTGGAAGATGGTCGGGTTGGAGGTCACGCCGCGAATATCGCCGCGCGCTATCATGGCGGCCAGTTCGCCATTTTCGAGCAAGCGGCGCTGAATGTTGTCGTACCAGAGCGATTGGCCGAGCGATGTAAGGGTTTGAATGGGAGTGTTCATAAGGTTTTCTTTCTCACGGTTTTCAAAAGATAAGTTTGGTATCCTTAAGCGCTCATTTCATACATGACCGCAAAGAGGTTGACCGGCTCGGCCTTACCGCGCACAGCGACAGAATCGAGCGGTTGGACAGCAACAGAAATAGTGCGGGCCGCGCTGCGAATGGCGGCTTCGTTGGCCAGAATGTTCTGGCCGAGTTCTTTGGTCAAGTCTTGCAGGCGGGCGGCCAGGTTGACCGTATCGCCAATCACTGTATATTCAAGGCGGCCTTCCCCGCCGACGTTGCCAGCCACAACCGGGCCGCTAGCCAGCCCAATCCCAATCTGCAAACTGGGTTGTGAGCGCGCGGCTTGCCCGGCGTTGAAGCCCTTGAGCGCGTCCTGCATTTGTAAGGCCGCCCGAACGGCCTGGGCAGCATGGTCAGCAGAGGGGTTGAGCGGAGAGCCAAAAACCGCCAGCAGCGAATCGCCGCCAAATTTATTAACCAGGCCGCCGTTGGCAATCACCACTTCGACCATGCGGCTCATGTAACGGTTGAGCAGGTCAATCAACTGCTCGGGCGGCATCCGCTCCGAGAGGGCGGTAAAGCCGCGAATATCCGAAAAAAGCACGGTACACTCGACCAACTGCCCACCCAGTTTGGTGCCGTGTTCAATCGCCTCGCGGGCCACTTCGGGGCTGACATACAGGTTGAGCAGGTTGCGCATGACTTCAGCCCGGCGCAGTCCGCTGATCATTTCATTGAAGCCTTGCGCGACATAACCCAGTTCGTCATTGCTATCGGCCAGCATTTGCACATTCAAATCGTTGTTTGCCACGCGATTCATGGCATCTCGCAAACGCTCAAGAGGAGCCACAATCGAATGCGAAACCAGAATCGCCAGGGCAATGCCAGCCCCGGCGGCAATCAGCGAAATAATTGCCACAGCAATATACAGATTTTGCAGCACCACCTGCGGATTTTCAGCCTCGAGCAGGGCCTCAGCCCGGCTGACCGCTGACAGCGAGAGCAGGGCTGCCGGGTAAAACCCGACCAGCACAAATCCCAACACCAACCGCCATCTGACTGAATTGCGCCAGGCCCGGGCCTCGTTGGTGCGCGCATCGGGGAAGAACAGCCAGACCACCGGCCGCCACATGGCATCCACGGCAAAATACACAATTGCCGAGGTAATCACCCCACCCACCCCAAAAACACTCACCAGCGCCTGCCAGGCCCCAGTCATCAAAAAGCCAAAGAAGAACCCAGCAAAAAACCACATCGCCAGCGAAATCAGGGCTGTCGCAGCCGCATATTGCAACACTTCGCGTCGGGCCGCATCGGGCACTTCTGAAGCAGGCACACCATCAATCAACTGCGGAACCCATTGGGGATAGTAGCGATTGAAATAACCGGCCAGCACATTCCCGAGCATCAACAAAGACACAATCGCGGCCACCGAAATCAAGCCGTTCCAAAAAGGAACTTCAATGACCGGCGCACTGCCCTGCGGAATAGGTTCAACGGAAGACAGGTAAAAGAGCGTAATGAGCGCACCCAAAAAGTTCGCGCCCAGGGTCAGAACCGATACCCGCTGTCCAATTTTTTTATATTCCGCATGGCTCAAAGCACTCATGGCTTAGCCTTGCTCCAGTTTGCGAACCTTACCCACCCGGCGCTTGTGACGTTCCTCGCCGGGGTCATTGCCGACAAAACGCGCCCGCAAAAAAGCCGCCACAATCTCTTTGGCCGGTTCGGGACCAATAATGCGCGCTCCCAGGCAGAGCAGGTTCATATCGTCATGCTCCACGCCCTGGTGCGCCGAATAGGTATCATGGCAGATGCCCGCGTAAATGCCCTTCATTTTATTGGCGGCAATGTTTGCGCCCACCGCCGACCCACACAGCATAATGCCGCGTTCGGCCTGGCCGTCCAAAATTGCGCGGCCTACCTTCTCGGCATAATCGGGATAATCCACCGCCTCGGTCGAGTGCGTCCCCAGGTCTATTGGCTCGTGCCCGGCGGCCCGCACGGCTTCGATCACCGTCTGCTTAAGCGGGAACCCGGCATGGTCAGCCCCAATGGCAACCTTCATTTCATCACCTCGCGCGCTTTTGCAATCACATTTTCAATTGTAAAGCCAAATTCCTTGAACAAAATCGGGGCCGGGGCCGAAGCGCCGTACCGTTCCATAGAGATAATTCCGCCGGACTGCCCGACGAACTTTTCCCAGCCCATGCCGATACCGGCCTCGACAGCAACTCTGGCCCGAACAGCGGCGGGGAACACGGACTCACGATAAGCGGCATCCTGTTTCTCGAACAGTTCCCAGCTCGGAACCGACACCAGGCGCACATTGATGCCTTCCATCGCCAGGCGCGAGCCGGCCTCGACAATCAACGACACTTCTGAACCCGAAGCCATCAGAATCAATTCCGGCTGTCCATCGCCCAAATCGGCCAGCACATAAGCGCCCTTGTGCAGCAAGGCCGCCTCTGAAAACTGTTCGCGGTTGAGGGTCGGCAGGTTCTGGCGGGTCAAGACCAGGGCGGTTGGGCCGTGCAGGTTGCGCAGAGCGGCTCTCCAGGCTTCGACCGTCTCGTTGGCATCCGCCGGGCGGATGACCGTCAGGTTCGGGATGGCGCGCAGGCTGGCGACATGTTCCACCGGCTGATGGGTCGGGCCGTCTTCGCCCACGCCGATGCTATCGTGCGTGAAAACAAAAATGGAAGGCAGGTGAGAAAGCGCGGCAATACGCAAAGCCGGGCGCATGTAATCGGCAAAAACCAGGAAAGTCGCCCCAAACGGGCGCAAGCCGCCGTGATAGGCCATGCCATTGACCACCGCGCCCATGGCATGTTCGCGCACCCCAAAGTGGAAGTTGCGCCCATCAGGAGTAGCGTGCTGGAAAGCAGGCGTGCCATCTAATTTGGTGTTGTTGGATGGCGCCAAATCTGCCGAACCGCCGAGCAGTTCGGGCACTTTGGCAGCAATCGCATTCAGGGCTTTGCCCGAAGCGGCACGCGAGGCCATGCCTTTTTCATCCGTCGGGAAGACCGGCAAATCGGTTTCCCAGCCTTTGGGCAGTTCGCCGCGCATCCGGCGGGCCAGTTCGGCGGCTTTTTCGGGCAGGGCGGCGCGATAAGCATCAAAACGGGCCTGCCACTCCGCCTGGAACTTCGCCCCGCGCGTAACCGACTCACGGAAGTGAGCCAGGACATCATCCGGGATGTAAAAACGCGGCTCAAGCGGCCAACCGGCGGCTTCTTTTGCGCCGTTCAATTCAGCATCGCCAGGCGGTTCACCGTGCGCTTTGGCTGTCCCGGCGCGGGTCGGCAGGCCATAGCCAATCACCGTCCGGCACATGATGATGGACGGGCGCTCATCGGCCTTGGCGGCCTGAATGGCGGCGTCAATCGCCTCAACATCGTTGCCATCCGAGACAATCTGAACATGCCAGCCGTAGGCCTCGAAGCGTTTGGCGCGGTCTTCGGTGAAGGCCAGGTCGGTAGAGCCATCAATCGAAATTTTGTTATCGTCGTACAGATAAATCATCTTGCCGAGTTTGAGATGCCCGGCCAGCGAAGCCGCTTCAGCGGCGACACCTTCCATCAGGTCGCCATCGGTGACGATGGCGTAGGTATAATGGTCAATAATATTGTGTTCTGGGGTATTAAATTCCGCAGCCAGGTGCGCCTCGGCAATGGCCATGCCAACACCATTGGCAAAGCCCGCGCCCAGGGGGCCGGTGGTCGTCTCAACCCCAGGGGTCAGGCCAAACTCGGGGTGGCCGGGGGTCAGGCTGCCCCACTGCCGAAAACGCTTGACATCCTCGAGCGGCAGGTCGTAGCCAGTCAGATACAAAAGCGAGTAAAGCAGGGCCGAACCGTGCCCGCCGGAGAGAACGAAGCGGTCGCGGTTGGGCCATTTGGGGTTTTGCGGGTTATGGCGCAGGTGACGCATCCAAACCGTATAGGCCATCGCCGCCGCCCCCATCGGCAGGCCCGGATGTCCCGAATTGGCCTGCTGAACGGCATCAGCAGAGAGGAAACGAATGGCATTCAGGGCGCGTTGCAACAAATCAGGATTCATAGGAGCCTCTTTTCAAAGAAAACTGGAATAAGCGCAAAATTGGCTAATTGTACTACTTTGCACAAATTATTGGCCCAGGAATGTCTCCAGGTCGTGCAAATAGCGTTCGGCGATTTCGATAATGACCACATCAGGCGAGGTCTGCTCGACCCAGGAAGCCGACCAGATGGAACGGCCCGAGTAATGCGGCACCGAAAGCGACTCGCGAAAGTGCATGGCCAGCAGCCCAAACAAGCGCGGGCCAAAAGAGTCGTGATACATCAACAAGCGCGGCTGCGAGGCATTTTCTGTCCAGGCCATCAGCAGGCGGCGAGACCCGGCCTGCAATTCGCGGTAACGGGCCGGGTTTTCAAAACGCGGCGCAATCACCAGGGGCGGCTCAAGCAGGCTGACACTGCCGGTGTTGGCGGCCAAATCCCAGAGCGCAGGGTCATCTTCGCGAAATTCAAACTGGTCGAGCGCATAAGGAGCCAGTTCGGGACGTGACTTTGCCAGCTGAGACAGGATGGCCTGATAAGCCAGAAAGACGCCGTAATCGTTCCAATGCGTGTCGGTCTGGTAATACACATCACGAACCTTGCGGCCCTCGGCCAGCACCGGGCGCAGGTCGAGCAAAACACCAGGCAGGTTTTGTTCGAGATGAGCAGTCAGGCGGTCAAGGCGCGAGGTTTCAGAGAGTTTGCCAAGTTGCGGCGGGACAATATCAGGGTAAACGGTTGGTTTGTTGGGGGCCACCACCACCAGCAGGGTGCCTCCACGCGCCGCCAGGCGCTCTTGCAGGCGTCCTAACAGCCAGGTGATTTCGGCCAATTGCTGATCGCTGAACTCAATCACATTCTGGTAATCATCAAAACTGCGCTCAGCGGTAAACACCAGCCAGCCGCGCTCCCCCACCAGCACATTCGGGAAGACCCGGTCACCCAGGGCCAGGCGCAGGTCGGCGTAAGCGGCTATCAGTTTGCGATAACCCCACAAGGAGGTATCCAGGCCAAAAACGCCCACGTCCGCGCTGCGGATGAGCACAAAGTACAACCCGCCCAGAAAGACCACGACCAGCAGGCGGCTGTACCACAAACGGAGAGAGTCGAGATTCATCATCAGAAATTGGCGTAAATATTGGGCGCAAAGCCGCCCGCCAGCAAGGCCGCCAGCCCCAGCACAAACAAGCCCGCCAGGGCGGCATCTTCAAGCGGTTGAAGGACAAAAAACCAGGCCGGGCGGGCCGTTTCGAGGCGGGCGCGCAAGGCACGCCACCAGGGGCCAAGCGGCAGGCAGAACAAAACACCCACCCCAAAAGCCAGCCAGAAAGACGGCTGAATGAAAGGCAGGGGCATGGTCTCAGAAAACGGACGCGCCACCAGGCCGGTGGTATCGCCCATCAGGCGGCGGAAAAACTCCAGCGCAAACGGAAAGTTGTTGGCGCGGAAGAAAACCCAACCCGCCAGCACCACCGCCAGAACGTAGAAATGGCGCACAGGCCGCCAGGCCGATTTCAACCAGCGCCCCAGTCCGCTCATTTCGAGCGCAATCGCCAGCCCGTGCAGCAGTCCCCAGGCCAAAAAGGTCGGCTTGAAACCATGCCACAGACCGGTGAGAGCAAAGACAATCAGAATGTTAATTTGCTGGCCCAAAACCGGCAGGCGGCGGCGTTCCAGCGGAAAGAAGACATACTCACGAAACCAGGTTGAAAGCGAAATATGCCATCTGCGCCAGAAATCGCTAATGCTTTCGGCCACATAAGGCAGGTTAAAGTTCTCAGGCAGTTTGACCCCGGCCATGGCCGCAAGACCAAGCGCCATATCGGTATAACCCGAAAAATCAAAATAGATTTGCAGGGCATAGGCCAGCAAGGCCAGCCAGGCATGGCCCGGCTCAAGGTTGGCGGTCGGCTGATTGAAGGCCGCATCGACCAAAACCGCCAGTTGGTTGGCGATCAGGGCGCGTTTGGCAAAACCGGCCAGCAAACGCCGAATGCCATCTGCAATTTGCCCGGCGCTGGGGTTCAAATCATTCAACTGCTCGGCAAAAGGCCTGAAACGCACCAGCGGCCCCGAAACCAGTTTTGGAAAGAAGAGCAGGTAGAGCGCCAGCCGGGCCGGGTCACGCTCGGCAGGGATTGTCCCGCGCCAGGTATCGACCAGGTACGAAACCGCCTGAAAAGCAAAGTACGAAAGCCCCAGCGGCACCGCCAGCCCACGGGCGGCATCCGACCAGTTTAACGGTAGCCAGGCCAGGCCGTAGAGCGGAGTCCACTTGAAGAAAGCCAAAAGCGCCAGGTTGGCCGCTATGCCGGCCCACAGCCAGGGCAGGCGGCCCCGCCCCCGTTCCGCCAAAATTCCAAAAACATAGGTGATGGCAAAAGCGGCCCCCAGCCAGGCCAGCGCCACGGCCTGCCCCCAGGCCAGAAAGACCAGGCTGGCGGCCAGCAGCACATAAACGCGCACCCGCCGCTCACTGAGCAAAAAAACCGTCAGAAAGAGCGGCAGGAAAAGAAAAAGGAAGGTGGGGGTCGAAAAATTCATCGGCCCCATTATAATGGACGTATGAACATTCACCGCCAACGACTGGAAGCCGCCCTGCGCGGCGAGATTCTCGACAGGCCGCCGGTTGCGCTCTGGCGGCACTTTCCGGGCGACGACCAGACCCCCGAGGGCCTGGCCGCTGCCAGCGCGCACTGGCAGGCGCTCTACGGCTGGGATTTGGTCAAAGTTACCCCGGCCTCCTCGTTTTGTCTGAAAGATTGGGGCGCAGAAGATGTCTGGGAGGGCAACCCCGAAGGAACACGCCGCTACACGAAAAGAGTGGTCGCTGCGCCCGAAGACTGGGCCAGGCTCAACGTGCTGGAGGCGGACTCCCCGCATCTGGCCGCCCAATTAAAGTGCCTGCGTCTGCTCCGTGAGCGGCTGCCAGGGTCTGAACCGCTAATTCAGACCATTTTCAGCCCCCTGTCGCAAGCCAAAAACCTGGCGGGCGGTGAGCGGCTGATTCTGCACCTGCGCCAACACCCCGAGCAGGTGCATCGCGGCCTCGAAGTCATCGCAGAGACAACCCGCCGCTTCATTAAAGCGGCCATCGAAACCGGCATCGATGGGATTTTTTACGCCGTACAGCACGCCCAGGCCAGCCTGCTCAGCCGCGATGAATTTGCTGCCTTTGGGCGCGCCTACGACCTGCCCACGCTGGAGGCTGCCAAACCGCTGTGGTTCAACATGGCCCACCTGCACGGCGAAAACGTCTATTTCGACATGGTTGCCGATTACCCGGTGCAGGTGCTCAACTGGCACGACCGCGACACCGAGCCAAATCTCGCCGAAGGGCAAAAACGCTTCCCCGGCATCACCTGCGGCGGACTGCGGCGCGAGACCCTGGCGCTGGGCAATCCTGCCGAAATCCGCGCCGAAATTGAAGACGCCCTGGCGCAAACCGGCGGCAAGCGCTTCCTGCTCGGGACGGGTTGCGTGGTCGAAACCATTGCGCCGCATGGGAACTTGATTGAAGTAAGCAAAGCCTGATGTTTCAGTCAATTGTTGCATTAACACAAAACACTCATCCGAAAACGAGCCTGATACAACCTGTCAGGTTTCACAACGACTAAAACCACATGCCACTTCGAGTCATCGCAGGGACGGCCAAAGGCCGCAAACTAAAAGATGTGCCGGGCGATACCACCCGCCCGGTGACTGACCGCGTTAAAGAAGCCTTGTTCAACATCCTGGCCCGCGACGTGGACGAATCGCGCTGGTGGGATTTGTTCGGCGGCACAGGCGCCATCGGCATCGAGGCCCTCAGCCGCGGGGCGGCTTTTGTCCGTTTTAGCGACCTGAACCGCCTGCCGATAGAAACCATCAAAAGCAACCTCGAAACCACCGGCTTCAGCAAACAGGCCGAAGTGCGGCGCGGCGATGCCTTCGCCATGCTCGCAGGCCGCCCCGATGCCGAGTTCGATTATCTCTACATTGCCCCGCCGCAGTACAAAGAAATGTGGATCAAGGCCCTGCAACTGGCCGACCAGCACCCCGACTGGTGGAGCGAGGGCGCCTGGATCATCGTGCAGATTAACCCGGTGGAATACAAAGATGTCGAACTGCAACACTTTGAAAAATTCGACGAACGTAAATACGGCAGCACGCTATTGATTTTTTACGAAAAGCTGGCCTTACCGGAGTCCAAAGTCTCCTGACTTTGGACTTTAAGAGATGAGAAAATTTAAGAGAGGAGAAAACGATGTTTGAAATTCTGAAACTGATTGCCGCCATCCTGACCATCGCCACCGGCGCCCTGGCGCTCTTTTCTCCAAAGTCGGTGCCAGGGTTCACTGGCCTGCAACCAATCGGCGGACGCGGCATCACTGAAATTCGCTCCATTTTGGGCGGTCTGTTCATCGCCCTGGGCCTGTACCCCATCCTGGCAGGCAGCAGCGATGGATACGCAATGCTCGGCTGGGCCTATCTCGGCATCGCCATCGTGCGGCTGGTCTCAATTTTTATCGACAAATCGGCCAGTCAATCGAACTGGATTAGCCTGGGCGTCGAGATTGTCTTTGGTGGCATCCTGGTGCTATAAACTGGCGCCGGTGCGCCAGTAAACGTTTTTTTGGGAGCAGAAAATGGACATCCAACTTGTGCAAATTGAAAAACCCGAACCAATTAACTTCATCCTGGGCCAGTCGCATTTCATCAAAACGGTCGAGGACATTCACGAAACCCTGGTCAATACGGTGCCTGGCATCAAATTTGGCCTGGCGTTTTGCGAAGCCTCGGGCAAGTGCCTGGTACGCTTCAGCGGCAGCGACGAGGCCATGATTGAACTCGCCAAGAAAAACGCCCTGGCGATTGGGGCCGGGCATTCGTTCATCCTGTTTTTGGGCGAGGGTTTTTACCCCATCAACATTTTGAACGCGGTCAAAAACGTGCCCGAAGTGGCACGCATCTTCTGCGCGACTGCCAACCCCACCCAGGTTCTGGTCGCCGAAAGCGAACAAGGACGCGGCATTTTGGGCGTCATCGATGGCTCGGCCCCAAAAGGAATCGAGGACGAAGCCGAAAAAGACTGGCGAAAATCCTTCTTGCGGATGATTGGCTACAAGTTCTAAACCTGGCGCGGGCAAAACCCGCGCCTTTTGTTGCGCCAGACGACCATTCTCGTATAATAGAATTATGCGAAGCATCATTGCGTTCTTGCTGACATCCCTGCTCCTGCTGACAGGCTGCGCAGGAACCCAGGCAACCCCTGCCCTGACGGCAACCGCCACACCCCGCCCGGCCACCCGCACCCCAGGCGCTCTCCCAACCCTGCCAGCGACCAACACCCTGCGCCCAACCATCACCCTGGAGCCGAGCGCCACCCCAATGCCCACCCTGGGCCCGCCCGACATCCTCGACCCCAGGCCAATTGGAATCAGTTTCAAAACATCCGACGGCATTACCCTGCGCGGGTTTTTCTACCCGGCGGCGCGCAAAAACGCCCCGGTTGTGGTCATGATGCACCAGCACCACGGCGACCAGAGCATGTGGAATGCCGAAGACTCAGGCTTTATCCCCTGGCTGCAAAACTGGCGTCCGAGCAATGGCGCACTGCCGACCCCCAGCGCGGGCGGGATGCTGCCTATCCTTGACCCCAACCTGACCTTTAACGTCATGACGTTTGATTTTCGCGGGCATGGCCTGAGCGACGGCCAAAAATCGGACGATTTCAGCATCTACCTGCTTGATGCGCGGGCCGCATACCTGGCGGCCAAAAGCCTGCCGCATGTTGACGTGACCCGCATCGTTGGGATTGGCACCAGCATTGGGGCCGATGCGGTCATTAACGCCTGCGAAGAAGATTGCGTTGGCGCATTTGCCATCTCACCGGGCAGCTGGCTGGGAGTCAACTATGCCGAAAGTGCGTCTGCCATGCTGGCGGCAGGCAAGCCGGTGCGCTGCATGTACGCCGTCAACGATGGCCCTTCCCCGGCCACCTGCTGGAGCATTGCCCCGGGCGGCAATCAGATTTTTGCTTACCCCGGCCTGAAGCACGGAATGACCTTTTTTGTACCGCGTAAAATGGAAGCCGATTTTGGAAAGAACATCATCGAATTCTTATATGAAGCCACCCAATGAGGTCCTTATGAAAAGTGATGAGTATGCCAACCGCCAGGGAGTAGAAAGAATTAGTTGGGAACGCTTTGGTGACCTGACACGCGGGCTGGTAGAAGTGTTGGCCCGCGAAAAGGTGGATGTTGTGATTGGCATTGCGCGCGGCGGGCTTATTCCAGCCGCGGCAGTCGCAACCGCCCTGCGCTGTGAGATGTTCCCCATCCGTCTGACGCGCCGAATGCATGATGAAATTGTGCATTCGACCCCGGTTGTCCTGTTGGATGTCGCCATTCAGGTTGCCAACCGCAAATGTGCCGTTGTGATTGACGAAATTGCCGATTCGGGCCAAACCCTGTTGCGGGCTGTGCAACTGGTCAGCCGCCGCGGGGTGCCGCGCGTCCTGACCGCCACGCTGGCGGCGCATTCGTGGGCCAATCCGTGCCCCGATTACACCGCCCTGAAAACTGACGGGCTGGTGATTTTCCCCTGGAACGAACAAGCCTACATCAACGGCCAATGGCAGATTCATCCAGAAATTGAAAAAGCATTACAATTGCAAGAAAGTTCATAAAGATATTCTAGATAAGCCAGAAAATTTGACTTTTTGGCATAAAATTAGGGTATGTTGGTCTATCTGTAAATGAGGAACGCATGTATCAAAATCTCAACCTGCCACGCAAAAGCCTGCCTTCGCCAAAGGAAATTCGCGGGCCTTTCCGGGAATTTCTCAATTAGAAATCGACGAACTGGTAACGCGCAGCAAGGTCAACAACTACCCTAACGGAATCACCTTATGCCATGAAGGCCAGGTTGAGAACAAGTTTTACATTGTGCTCGATGGACAGGTAAACGTCACAAAAACCATCAATAATGTTGAACAAAAACAATTGAAGACCCTCGAGGCCGGCGACTTCTTCGGGGAAATGGCCATCATCCATAATGCGCCGCGGGCCGCTTCGGTCACAACTGCCGGGCCGACGACGGTCATGGAAATTGATAAAGAGAATTTTGACCGCGTCTTACAGCGCTCGAGCAGCATCTCAATGGCAATGGTGCGCGAAATTTCGCACCGCCTGCGCGAAAACGATGAGATGGCAATTGAAGACCTGAAGATGCGCGCCTCCGAGCTGGCAGAAGCGTATCAAAAACTGGCGGAGCAAGAACTGGCCCGCCGCGAGTTCCTGACGAATATTGCCCACGAGTTGCGCACTCCGCTTATGGCCGCCGGGGGATTCTTGCAATTGATGCAAAAAGGCCTGATTACGTCTGAAAAAATCCCGGCTACGATAGACACAGTAGCCCGCAACATCCAGCAAATTACCACCCTGGTAAACGATATTCTCTTCCTGCAAGAAATGGATCTGATTTTGCCCAAATTCCAGCCGGTTGATTTGCGCCTGCTGGCCGAAGACGTGGCAGATAAATATGAAGACCGGGCCGCCGCCAGCCTGATTACCCTGCACATTGAAGCGCCCTCCAACCTGGCGATGGTATCGGGCGACCCCAAATCGCTTGAGCGCGCCCTGACCGCGCTGGTCGATAACGCCATCAAGTTCAGCCCACATGGCGGACAGGTTTTCATCCGCATCCGCGAGGAAGAAAATTATGTCATTCTCGATGTCGTTGATGAAGGCATTGGCATCGAAACCTCGCAGATTCCGAAAATCTTCGACCGCTTCTACCACCTCGAGCGCTCTGGCGACCAGTTGTTCAGCGGCATTGGGTTGGGCCTGGCCATCACCAACCAGGTCATCAAACAGCACAATGGCCGGCTGACCGTGCAAAGTGAACCGGGCAAAGGCAGCACGTTCAGTGTGCGCCTGAAGGCCATCAAGGTCGTATTTTAGCAATCAGGATAAATCAAACGGCGGCTGAGCGTGACAGCCGCCGTTTTTGATTCAATCTATCTATGTGGAAAAATTTTACTCAACCAGTTGATTAAACTCAGCCCTGAAATCATCGGCACGGACAAAACCAACCCATTTTTTCACCAGGTTGCCCGAGGCATCGAACAGGTAAAACTCCGGCTGAAAGCGAAAGCCCAACTGACGCTGTAAATCGCGGGTCGCGGGGTCATCCGCATCGAGCAAATGAAAATCTATCTTACCGGCATATTCCACTTCAAGCCCGTGCACGACGGGCGCCAGGGTGCGGCAAGTCCCTCAGGTAAAGCGGAAAAATTCAACCAGCACCGGGCGGCCTGTATTGAAATTGACCAGCGCCGGGTCGGTTGCCACCAGCGAATCACCACGCGAGGTCGGAACAGCCTGCGGAAGAGGGGCCGCAGCCAGCGGGGTGCTCTCTGCAACCGTCCCCTCCTCAGGGGTTGCAGATGCAGATTCAGCCGGTGGTACATTTGTCGTGGTTGCAGAAGGCAAAGGGGGAACAGCAGGTTGAGAAACCGCCGACGGGGCGCAAGCGGCCAGAAGAAAAGCCAGCGCCAGCACAACACTCAATAAACGCATCTCTCTCTCCTTGAACAAGACAATCGTACCATTTCGGAGTATTTTTGTCTAATATTCAAGCAGAATTTGAGAGATTTTGCCAGCAATGCCCGAAAGATCACTCACCCCTACAAAGGCCGCCCGGGCATACGGATTTCCGACCAAGAGCAAGGGCACCGGGTTGGCAGTATGTCTGCGGGTTGCCAGGTCTTCGAGGTTGCCGTGGTCAGAGGTCAGCACGATAAGGTCGCGGGTCATATCCCAGGATGCGCACAGGCCCGCGAACACAGAATCAAATTGCTCGAGTAGGGCCAGCGCGTTGGGCATATCCTGTTCGTGACCGGCGTAATCGCTCAGCCAGTATTCAAAGAAAGAAAAGTCAAAAGTGCGCGCCAGGTCAGCCAGGCGGCGGCCCGCTTCAGCGGGGGAAAGCAGCGGCATCTCTGGATGATTCAAGCGGTCACGCCAGCCCTGACCCGTAAAATCGGCAGAAATAGCGCGGCCCGCCAGCAAGTCCTGGTCGCTAAAAAAGGGCAGGCCTGCCCGCGAAACAGCCAGGGGAATGGCAGAAAAAAGACGCCGCCCCGATTCAATACCGGCGAAATAGCCTGGAGGGTAAGCATTCAGGAGCGCGGCTCGTTTACCAACCCGCGCCAGTGCGCCAAACAAACCGCCGTCTTGCAAAAAGGCCGCAACTTCAGGGTTGGGTTTGGGGCCATAGTGATACCCCAGAGCAGCCGGAACGTTTTCCCCCGTCAACAGCACCGCCTGACCCGTGGCCGATTGAGGCAATCCGCGCACACCGAGGCAGGCATCAATCGCTAACAAATCGGCCTGGAGGCCCTGAAAAGGAGCGGAACCAGCAACCAGCCTGCGCCCGCCCAGGAGAGATTCTAAAAAGGGCATTTTGGCAACGGCAAACGGGTTACGCGTCCGGTCGTCATCACCCAGCCCAACACCATCGAGAAAAAGAAACAGAATGCGCGTCACAGAGCCTTAATCGCGGCCAAACCAGAACCAGGATGCTTCGCGCCCGCCGGGGTCAAAACCGTCCTGGCGGTGGCGCAAATGAAAATGTGAGGCAATATCGGCAATTTCGGCATCTGACAGCCCAACCGTTGCTTCACTGCCCTGGTTGCGCATGGCATACAAGAGCCAGGTTCCGCCAGGGACCAGAACGCGGCTGAGAGTCTTCAGGTAAGCAGGCCGCAGACGGGCATGAATGCCATGAAAACAGCCAATGTCGAGGGCCAGGTCAAAGGGGCCAATGGCGTCTGGCAGACGGGTGACATCATCCACCAGAAATGTGACCGGCAGATTGGCCTGGCGGGCTTTTTGGCGGGCGCGCTCGATGGCGACGATGGAAAAATCGACCCCGGTAACATGCCAGCCATGCCCGGCCAGCGTCAGAGCATTGGTGCCGGTGCCACAGCCCAGGTCGATGGCCCGGCCCGATGGATGATTGCGGATAAATTCAAGCAGTTCGGGCGGGCTGATGCCGCTGTCCCAGGGTGGACGGCGAAAGGCATACCACAGGTTAAAAAACCAACGGCGCAGCAGGTTCATAGGTCAGGGTTGAGATAACTCCTGGCGCAGACGGGCCTCGTCAAAAGAGCCGATGGTGCGCCAGCGTTCGACACCGCCGCCATCGATGAAGATGAAAGTCGGCGTAAACTGAAAACGATAGACCGGCGCCAACTGCACGCCAACCGGTTCCTGAACATTAATTCGCAAGACAATTAAGCGGCCCGCAAATTCGGCTTCGATGGCATCAATCGCAGGTTTGAGGGCGATGCAGGCAACGCAATACGGCGACTGGAATTCGAGCAAAACCGGGGTGCCTTGTCCAATCATGGCCTGCACTGCGGCGGCTTCACCTGCCAGTTCGGTTTGGGTCGGCCTGAGATAAAAGTAAAGGCCAATAATGGCCGCAAACAGGCCTGCGACTGCCAGCACCTCGGGCAGGCGTGGTTTGCGCCAGAAAAGAGCCAAACCAACAGCCACCGCCAACCCGGCCAACAGCCAGACGGCGGAGTAATATTGAAGTCCGTCAAACATGAAACACTCCTCCTCGATGTTGCTTCAAAGTTTTGGCAATTATACCCACAGAAAACAGCCTGAAAACGTGATTCCGAGTGAAAGATTGAAAACTTGACAGGCACAGGTCAGATTTGTGACTTATTACGCAAGAAAAAGGGTAGATTGGCGTCCTTTTCGCTTTGACAATTAGCCAGACTTCTCTTAAAATTCACGGGCTTGTTTGTCTCTGGAATGCAACCCCGCGCTAAATCGCTCACTCTCCCTGGCGCGGGTAAGAAAAATAAAATCCATTGAGAAAGGTATCAACTCCATGAAAGAGTATACCACCGAGTTCCTTCGCAACATCGCCCTTGTCGCCCACGGCGGCGCAGGCAAGACGATGATGACGGAGGCTTTTTTGTATTTCACCGGCGCAACCAACCGCCTGGGCAAAGTGGAAGATGGCACAACGGTTTCAGATTACGATGAAGAAGAAATCCGGCGCAAAATTTCACTCTATACCAGCGTTGCGCCCCTCGAATACCGTGACCACAAGATTAACGTGCTCGATGCTCCCGGGTTTACCGATTTCGTCGGTGAAATGATTTCGGCCCTGAGCGTAGCCGATGGCGCTCTTATTCTGGTGGACTCGGTTGCCGGGGTTGAAGTTGGCACCGAACTGGCCTGGCGTTATTGCGACAACTTCAAACTGCCGCGCTTTGTGGTCATCAACAAGATGGACCGCGAAAATGCCGATTTTGCCAAAGCCTATCAATCGGTTGAGCAGTTTGCGCAATCGAACGAAGCGCGCCTGGTCAAAGCGCAGCTGCCGTGGGGAGAAAAACTCGATTTCAAGGGCGTCATTGACCTGATTAGCATGAAGGCCTATAGCGGCGACGGGAAAACCGCCCAGGACATCCCCGCCGAATATAAAGATGCCGCCGAAGAAGCCCGCATGACCCTGGTGGAAGCCGCCGCAGAAGGCGATGACAGCCTGATGGAAAAGTTCTTTGAAAGCGGTGACCTGACCCAGGAAGAACTGCTGACGGGCCTGCGCAACGTTGTTCAGAGCGGCGCTTTTGTGCCTGTCTTTGTGGCCGCAGCCGGTCATGCCAAAGGTGTCGGCCCGCTGCTTTCGGCCATTGTTGACCTGATGCCCAACCCGGCCCAGCGCCCGGCGTTTAAGGCCCAGGGCAAATCGGGCGAAGAAGAACTGACCGCCAGCGACAGCGGCCCGGTTGCCGTCTATGTCTGGAAGACAACCGCCGACCCGTTCGTTGGGAAAATGACCTACTTCAAGGTCTTCTCGGGCAGTGTTGCCGCCGATGGTCATTTGTGGAACATCTCGAAGGGTGTCGATGAGCGTATGGCAGGGCTGCACCTGCAACGCGGCAAAGAACAAATTGCGATTAAAGTTGCCCATGCGGGCGACATTGCGGTTGTCTCGAAACTGAGCGCCACCGTCACCGGCGACTCGCTCTGCGACAAAAACCGCCCGCTCACCATTCCGGCTCCGCACTACCCGGTGGCGCTCTACCGCGTGGCAGTTGCCCCCAAGACCCAGGCCGATGCCGCCAAGATTTCCTCGGTGCTGACCCGCCTGTGCGAAGAAGACATGACCCTTTCGTGGTACAACGAAGCGGCCACCCGTCAGACTATCCTGCAAGGCATGGGCGACCAGCACATTGACGCGGCCATCCACCGCGCCCAGACCAAGTTCCAGGTCGGCATCTTGACCGAAGAGCCAAAGGTTCCCTACCGCGAAGGCATTACCCGCAAAGCCAGCGCCCAATATCGCCACAAGAAACAATCGGGCGGCTCTGGTCAGTTCGGCGAAGTGCACCTGCGGATTGAACCCCTGCCCGAAGCCGACTTTGAGTTCACCGACGAACTGGTTGGCATGAACCTGTCTCGCTCATATCTGCCCCCCATCGAAAAAGGCATCCGGGCTGCCCTGGAACAGGGCGTCTTTGCCGGATACCCGATGAGCAACGTCAAGGTAATTGTGTACGATGGCAAGGAACACCCGGTTGACTCAAAACCGATTGCCTTTGAAACCGCCGGGCGTGAAGCCTTCAAACTGGCTGTTCAAGATGCCGGGCCGGTGTTGTTTGAGCCAATCATGAACGTGCGCGTGACGGTGCCAGACGCCAACATGGGTGATGTAATGGGTGACATGAACTCGCGCCGCGGGCGGGTGCAAGGCACCGAATCGGAGCGCGGATACACCGTTGTTAACGCTCATGTGCCGCTGGCTGAGATGCTGAAGTACACCACCGAACTGCGCTCGATGACCGGCGGACGCGGTTACTTCTCGATGGAGTTTGACCACTACGACATCGTCCCAACTCACCTGGCCCAGCCCATCATTGAAGCCCACAAGAAAGAAATGGAAGCCAAGAAGGAAGAGTAAGTCCTTCGAGCAAACCTTCTCAAGATTATCACGATGCCATTCACGCAGGATGGCATCGTGATTGTTTATAATTACTTTATGAATGCCACTTCCCCTGCCAGCCTGACGGTTGTTGTTCCGGCCTACAACGAATATGACTCTCTGCCAAATTTTGCCCCGGCACTGGTGGAATTTTGCCTGGCTCGCGGCTGGCGGCTGGTTTTCGTCAATGACGGCTCATGCGATGGAACAGGCGAATTTCTGGAGGGTCTGGCCCAGACCCCGCAGGTCTGCGTCGTGCATCACCGCCTGAATCGTGGCTATGGCGGTGCGCTCAAAACCGGCATCCGACAGGTTGAGACGCCCTACCTGGTGACAATTGACGCGGACGGACAACATCAAATGGAGGACATTGAAACCGTTTTTCAGTTTATGCTGGCCTAGGATGCCGATATGGTGGTCGGCAAACGGGATGAAAGGCAAAACCCTGACCTGTATCGTTCGCTGGGCAAAAAGTTAATCCGCACGTTTACCCGAATGCTGATGCCGCTGCCAATCAACGACCTGAACTCGGGGTTCAAACTCTACCGCACCGGGTTGGCCCAGCGTTACATCAACATTTGCCCGAACAGCATGGCCTTCAGTGATGTGATTACACTGGTCTTTCTGAACGAGCGCAACCTGGTGCTGGAACATCCCATTCGGGTGGCGGCGCGCAAGGGTGGCAAAAGCACCATCACCGCCTATACAGCGTTTGAAACAGTGGTCGAAATTCTCAACATTGTCTTGATGTTCAATCCGCTGCGTGTCTTTCTGCCGCTGGCGGCGGCCTGCATTCTGGTCGGCGCAGGCTGGGGCCTGCCGATTATCCTGATGGGGCGCGGCGTCAGCGTGGGGGCCATGCTGGCCATTGTCAGCGGGCTGATATTTTTTGTCGGCGGGCTAATTGCCAGTCAGTTATCGGCTCTGCGCCTGGAACGTTTGCAAGACAACATCAAACCGCCCGGCCCATGAAGCATTCACGCTCAAAAATCCTGCTCTTTTGCATGGGGGTCTTTTCTGGCCTGCACCTGCTGGCCGCCTGGCAGGTTTACAAGGCTCCATTGCGCCCGGCCTTGCTGTTGGGTGGATTCACACTGCTGGGGTTGCTCTCGCTGGTGGGGCTGGCCTGGTTGGTGCGCCAGACAACCTGGCAAGAAAAACTGCTCTCTCGGATGGATACCTGGAAAACCCCAATCGCCTGGCTGGCCCTGACCGGACTGCTGAGCGCCTGGTTGGCCAATGGCCTGAGCGCGGAGGCCCAGGCAGGCTGGCCGCTGGCCCTGCGCCCGGCCTTTGGCTGGCTGGCCGGACAATCCCTGCTGGTTTTACTCGCCCTGGCGGCGCTGGCGCCCCAAAAAACAGAAAAACAGCCCATCCTGAAGAACAGCCTGGCCGTTTTTGGCTTGCTCGTGCTGGTTGCCGGATTTATGGCCCTCAGCTGCCTGGGGCTGGAACGGGTCGGGTACTACTGGTATGCGCCAGGTACTCCCCTGCTGATTGGGCAGGTAGGGATCGCCCTGTCCGCCGGGGCCGGGCTGTCGGTTTGGCTGGGTTCGAAAATGGGGCAAAAATTTTCCACCGCCCGCCTGGATACGGCTCTTTTTATCGGTTTGTTCTTACTGACAGCAGCGCTCTGGCTGAGCGAACCGCCGGGCCGCCCGGTGAACTTCTTACCGGCAGCAATGCCGCCAAATTATGAAATCTACCCCGATTCAGATTCGGCCTACCTCGACATCAACGCCCAACGCCTGCTGGCCGGACAACCCTTCTCAGTAGACCCGGCAGACAAACCAACCTATTCCTACTTTGTTTATCTTTTGCACCTGCTGGCAGGCCAGGACTTTGCCACCCTGCTCAATCTGCAAGCCGCCGTGCTGGCGCTGATTGCTCCGCTCTTCTACCTGCTGTTTGCAATTGGTTTCGACAATCGCCCGGCGGGCCTGGCCGCCGGAATTCTATTCTCGCTGCGCGAACTCAATTCCATTCGCTTGAGCAACGTCATCCTGGTTTCACATCCCAAACTGCTCTTGAGCGATGTGCCCTCGGCAGGGCTGATGATTTTGCTGGCCCTGTTATTGCTCGGCTGGCTGCGCGCCCCAAGACAGCGCCTGACCTGGCCGCTTTGGGCGGGGATCGTCTTCGCCGCCCTGCTGCTCCTGCGGACACAAGTCATCGTCCTGGCGCCGTTGGTGGCGCTGGGGGCCTGGTTCATCCTGCGACACCAGCCCCGCCGCCTGCTGGGACAGGCCGCACTCCTGGCCGCGCTTGGGTTCGGGGCCTTCAGCCTGCCCTGGGCCCTCTACGGGCTGAATGCGCCTGCCAGCGCCAACGCCAGCGCCTACAGCCGCCAGCTGGCCATTCAGTTTCAGTTTGACCCGCTCAATCACAACGTTCGTCCGCTGGCCGGCGAAAGCGAAGCGGAATTTAACGCCCGTATGCGCGAGCAGGTGCTAACCTTCGTGCGCGAAAATCCTGGCTATACGCTCAAAGCCATCAGCGCCTATTTCTTCCGCAACCTGGCGCAGGGATTTCTCTTTCTGCCCGCCTCGCTGCGGCTGGAGATAAACCCGGCGGCCTACACCTCCCGGCTGCCCTACTGGAACAACTGGTTCGGCGGACTGCCGTCTGAATCGTGGGCGCCGCTAACGCTCAACCTGTTTCTGATTGCAAGCGGATTGGCCCAGGCCTGGCGCAAATTCCGTTGGATTGGTTTATTCCCGCTGCTGCTTTACCTGGGATACCTGACCAGCCTGGCCCTGCCCATGATTTCTGGCTGGCGCTTCCTGCTGCCCGCCGATTGGATTGTGCTGACCTATTACCTGCTCGGCGTAACCGCACTGGCAGACTTTTGGGCAGGTCGGTTCGGTCTGACAAAGACCTTACGGCCCACAGAAAACGTCCTGACAGCCGAAACCCGCCCGGCATGGCGGCGGGCCTTTGCAGGCCTGGCGCTGGCCTGTTGCTTTAGCGCCAGCCTGTTTGTGGCCCAGTCCCTGATGCCCAACCGCAGCCCCGCCCTGACAGAAGCCGAACGGCTGGAGGCCTACCTGAGCGCCAGCCAGGGCCAGCCAGAAGCCCCCAACCCGGAAGCCGTTAGAGCATTTCTAAGCCAACCAGGGGCCGGGTTGCGCTATGGCCGGGCACTCTACCCACGCTTTTTCGAGGCCGGGGAAGGATTTTCGCGCAACGGCTTAATCAGTTTTCGGCCCTATGAGTTTGCGCGCCTGGGGTTTTACCTGCTTGGGCCGCAATCGGAGCATGTCATCCTGCCGCTGACAGCCAGCCCGGAACACTTCCCGCACGCCGCCGAGGTCTGGGCGCTTGGCTGCCGCCGCGAGGAAGAATTCTTTCATCGCACCTACCTCGAGGCCATTATGGTACTCTTGCCAGGCGAAAACCTGGTTGTCTGGCAAGAACCACACCCGAATAACCTGAGCGCAGGATGTCAGAAATGACGCGTAAGCATTGCGTTAGCATTGGCTTTTTTGTCTTGACAAATTGCTCCAACTTGAATAATATCTATCAAAATACTCTAATAAATCTTGAGAGAACCGCGATGAACTATTGCTCCTGTATGCGGCGGGCTTCGTAAGTACCGTCGCTTCGTCAAAGAAACTTAGGCCAACTGACCGAAGAACGGTACGCGAATCCCGCATGTGACATTCAAACTGTCTCATGGCGTTTGCCGCCGTTCTTTTTGTTTTCCTGCCCGGGCAGGGAGACAGGTTCAGTTGGTTTTTTATTTTTATCACTTTCGAGGAGACTATGAGCGAAATCACCACAAAAGTTGACCACGCCGCGCTGAAAGCCAACCAGTTGACGATTATCGGCCTGAATGTGCTGGCGTTTGTACTCAATCAACCCTGGCTGGCCGCGCTGGTTGCAGCGGTGATGCTGGCCGGTGCACTGGCGGGCAAGCCGTTCTTTGGGCAGGCGGTTCGTCAGGTTGTCCGCTATCAGCCCGATGTCATCACTGACAACCCTGAGCCACACCGCTTTGCCCAGGGCCTGGGCGGATTGTTCATGCTGGGCGGCGCGCTGGCGCTGTTTGCGGGCGCAGGCGTGCTGGGCTGGAGCCTGGTCTGGATGGTCACCGGGCTGGCCGCACTGAACGCTTTTGGCGGGTTCTGCGCCGGGTGCTTTATGTACTACTGGCTGGCCCGTTTTGGCGTGCCCGGGTTTGCGAAACAGGCCCCAGCCGGAACAGTTCCGGGCTTTCGTCCCAAGGAAGGTTAGCCGATGAACGCCGAGATTTTAGAACGGCTCCTGATAGCGGCAGCCATTGGCGGGTTGGGCGTTACGGTTTTCATCCTGTTTAACCGTTTTACGCTCAAACGGGCCGAGAGCAAGGTAGCGCGCTTCTCGTCCTATCGTCCTGGCCTGCCTGCCCTGGTTTACTTCACCACCCCCACCTGCGCTCCGTGCAAGACCGTGCAACGGCCGGCCATTGAGCGCATGAAATCGAGGCTGGGACAGTGGTTTCAGGTTATCGAGGTCGATGCCAGCGCCCGGCCTGACCTGGCCCAGGAATGGGGTGTGATGAGTGTACCCACTACTTTTGTGATTGACGCCAGCGGCAAGCCGCGTTATGTCAATCATGGTGTCACCAACGCTGAAACGCTGATTAAACAACTTGAACTGGAGGACTTTTCGATATGAAAATCGCTGCAAATGTGACCGAATTGATTGGCAATACCCCGCTGGTACGCCTGAATCGCCTGAACCCCGGCCCAGCGGAGGTGGTACTAAAACTGGAATTTTATAACCCGGCCAAGAGTGTCAAAGACCGGATTGGGTTTGCGATGATTGATGCCGCCGAAAAAGCGGGCGCGCTCAAAGCAGGGCAAACGATTGTTGAACCAACCAGCGGCAACACTGGCATTGCGCTGGCGATGGTGGCGGCAGCCAAAGGGTACGGATGTATCCTGTTTATGCCTGAAACAATGAGCAAAGAGCGCCGCATGTTGTTACGCGCCTATGGCGCCGAACTGGTACTCACCCCCGGGCCAGAAGGCATGGGCGGGGCCATCAAACGCGCCGAGGAACTTGTGGCTTCTGACCCGCAAAAATATTTCATGCCCCAGCAGTTCCAAAACCCGGCCAACCCCGAAATCCACCGCCGCACCACTGCCGAGGAAATCTGGCGCGATACCGATGGACAGGTGGATATTCTGGTCTCAGGCATCGGCACCGGCGGGACGATTACCGGCACGGGTGAAGTGCTCAAAAGCCGCAAAGCATCGCTGCGCGTGGTGGCTGTCGAGCCAGACGCCTCGCCGGTGCTTTCAGGCGGTACCAAAGGCCCGCACAAAATTCAGGGCATTGGCGCCGGGTTTGTGCCGCAGGTGCTGAACACCCAAATTTACGATGAAATCATCCGCGTCACCGACGATGATGCGATGGACACGGCCCGACGCCTGGCGAAAGAAGAGGGCATCCTGGTTGGCATCTCATCGGGCGCGGCAACCTGGGCTGCCCTGCAAGTGGCCCAGCGCCCCGAAAATGCAGGCAAGTTGATTGTGGTCATCATCCCATCGTTTGGCGAGCGTTACTTATCTTCCGCGCTGTATGCGCATTTAGCAGATTGATGTATCAGGTTCTTCGGTATCAGGTTTCAGGTTAAACCCTTGATTGGCAAAGCAGAAAACCTGGCACCTGACACTTGATACCCAACACCTGAAACGGAGTGTTTATGCAAGCAGAACTGACCCAATCAAAAAATCACAAAATCACCCAATCACCCAATTTTTTCGCTTCGGTGCGTGATGACCTGAAATCGGCCTTGCAGCGAGACCCGGCGGCGCGTTCGCGGCTCGAGATTGCCCTGCTCTATCCGGGCCTGCACGCCATCTGGATTCACCGCATCAGCCATTGGTTGTGGCGGCGCGGGGCAAAACTGCCCGCCCGCTGGCTTTCACAACTGGCGCGCAGTTTGACCGGGGTTGAAATTCATCCTGGCGCAATCATTGGTCAGCGGGTTTTCATTGACCACGGCATGGGAGTCGTCATCGGCGAGACTGCCGAAGTCGGCGACGACGTGACCCTGTATCACGGTGTTACCCTGGGCGGCACCTCGCTCGAAAAAGGCAAGCGGCACCCGACGATTGGCCCAAGGGTGACGATTGGGGCAGGCGCAAAAGTGCTCGGAAATATCACCATTGGCGCCGACAGCCGCATTGGAGCAAACGCCGTCGTGGTCAAATCAGTTCCTGAAAATTCGGTGGTGGTCGGCGTGCCAGGGCAAATTGTGAAACGCGCCAGGCCGCACCAGGCCGGTGATGCGCCAGACTTGAATCACACCGCCCTGCCCGATGTGTTTGCGGTAGCCATCAAAGACCTGATGGCGCGTGTGGATGAACTCGAGGGCCGGGTGGAAGGCCACTCACACCCGCACCACGTCCACGCCCCGGTGGATGACACCTGGCAGGAGGCCGATTTTGTGATTTAGGTTGTCAGCGACCATACACATAGAAACAGGCGGTGAAGGGAAAAAATCCCTGACCGCCTGTTTCTATCTATACGTACTCCATACCTGCTTTAAGCATTCCAGCCTTGCCGAAATACCATCTCGAAAACCAAACCGAAATCTGCCTTAAAGGGCCAACCATTGCTTTTGGTGCAGTCTATCTCTTTACTTTCAACCCGGCACACTGCCAATCTGATGCTTATGGGGCTGAAGTATCGATCTCCGGCATAGGCTGCAAAATGACATCCGGGCTAGATTCCGCTGAGGCTGGAGCCAACGAGGATGCCGCAACCGTAGAAGTTGGAGCAAAAATAAAGGTGGTTCGCCCAATTGCAAACTGAGCATTTGCAGCGGCCCAGTTAACCTGGATAAAAAAATTGACCCCATCATTCGGGCCTAACACAACCGGCGTAGACAGGGTGTATGTCCGGCAGGCATTACCAGTGCGCGTGGTGGAATCGGAAAATCGGAGAGTTCTCCCAAGCGATCCGGTTGTATGGCTGTATGTATTGATTTCTACATAATTAAGCGCGGTGCTGGTGAAAGTGTCATAGCAGAACACAACCCCCTTAAAGAGCAAACTCCTGCCATACAATACGGGCGGAATATCTGGATTAACTGACAGAAAACTTGAGCCGCTGGCTGATCGGGTAACCTGCGTTTGACTGGAAAAATAAGCATAAGACAGCGGGTCAGTTGAATTGAAGGGATGCCAGTTCCCAAACCCAGCACTGATCAAAATATCGCCAGTGGAAGGCGGTATCTCAGCCGATTTCGCGATAAACACCGCCATCTCGGCCCGCGTTACATTCTTGTCAGGACGATAAGTTCCATCGCCAAAACCGCTGGTTATTCCGCCATCTTTCATCCAGCAAATAAAAGTTTCCGCCCAGTGGCCGTTTGTATCAGGAAAACACCCGGTTGAGGCATAAGCATTACCCGCATAAAAAGCGGTCAGAACAAAAACAAGCACAGATACGCCCAATAGAATTCTTTGTTTCATTTTTCTCTCTTTTTTTTGGATAAATTACATCTTTATTGTACGCATTAAGGCAAAATAAACGTATTGCGAAGTTATTGCAATCCCTGTTTCCGTGTATACTTAATTCATGCCCACCTTACGCGTCCCGACCCTGCTGAAATATTATCTCGATAACCAGACCGAAATCCGCCTGGAGGGTCAAACAGTTGCCCAGGTGCTGGCGGCGCTCTCACAAACATTCCCCAAAATTCACAGCCATCTCTTCGATAGCAGCGGGCAGGTGCGCCGCCACATCAACCTGTTTGTCAATGCCGACAACATTCGCGACCTGAACGGATTAGAGACCCCGGTTGGCGAAAATGACGTTGTCA
>CAZNCT010000005.1:0-17107 GCA_964571615.1 uncultured Anaerolinea sp.
AACCCGCCAGGAGTTTTCCGAAATCATCCCGCCCTCTGACAATGACATTACCCTGGCGCGTGCCACGCTCGAGAAGGCCCGCCTGGTCTTAAGCGATGCCCAGGTGGCCTACGACCTGGTCAAAAGCGGTGACCCCGCCGCCCTGTCTCAGTCACTGGCAGCGGCCGATGGCACCGCCCTGGCCAAGATAAAGGCCGAATACCTGGCCTATGAAAACGCCCGCCTGGCGCTCGAAAATGCCCGCCTGATAGCCCCCTTCGATGGCACCGTTGTCAATGTCAGCCTGGTGCCTGGGCAAAGCGTCAACACCAGCCCGGTTTTGACCCTGGCAGCCCTGGATAACTTGCAAGTGAAGTTCTACATGGACGAAACTGACCTGGCCGGTCTCAAAGTGGGAAATCGCACTGTCTACACCTTCGACGCTTACCCCGAAACCAGCCTGAACGGCGAAGTCACCCTGATTGAAAGCGCCCTGCAAACTGTTGATGGTTCGCCGGCAGTCGTGGTCTGGGGTTCGCTCACTGAAAAGCCCTCCTTCACCCTGCTCGCCGGGATGACCGTCGACGTGGAAGTCATCGCCGGGGAAGCCCAGGATGCACTGATTATCCCGGTTCAGGCTCTGCGCGAACTGGCCCCCGGCTCCTACGCCGTCTTCGTCGTCCAGCCAGATGGCTCCCTTAAACTGACCCCGGTCGAAGTTGGCCTGCGCGACTTCGCCAATGCCGAAATCATCAGCGGGCTGAACGCGGGCGACATCATCAGCACCGGCACCGTTGAGACCAAGTAAACCGGATAACCGGCAACAGGGACACAATTTATGGACCCCTTAATTGAAATCCGCGCAATGACCAAAGTTTATGGCGAAGAGGAAGCCGCCGTCTACGCCCTGGCCGGGGTGGATGTGCAAGTGGAACGTGGCGAGTTCGTCGCTATCATGGGGCCAAGCGGCTCCGGCAAATCCACCCTCATGAACATCCTCGGCTGTCTCGACCGGCCCACCAGCGGCGAGTACATCCTCGACGGGCGTGATGTCAGCAAACTAAGCAAAAACGAACTGGCCGAAGTCCGCAACCAGAAACTGGGCTTTATCTTTCAATCCTTCAACCTGCTGCCGCGCTTAACCGCCCTCGCCAACGTGATGCTGCCAATGCTCTACAACTCCGAGGAAGATATCAGCGACGAGGAAGCCCAGGCCCGCGCCATCGCCTCGCTTGAATCGGTCGGGCTGGGCTCACGCCTGCATCATCGCCCCAACCAACTTTCCGGCGGACAGCAGCAGCGCGTTGCCATCGCCCGCGCCCTGGTCAACCGCCCGCCGCTGATTTTGGCCGACGAACCGACCGGCAACCTCGACTCGAAAGCCAGCGTGGAGATTATGGGCATCCTGCACAAACTCCACCAGGACGGCGCAACCATCGTCATGGTTACCCACGAACCCGATATCGCCGCACATGCCCAACGCATCATCTGCGTCCGCGACGGCAAAATTGTCAACGACGGCCATTGCGCCGAGGTGAAACAATGAAACCACAAAAAATTCTCCGTTCCGCCTGGGAAGGGCTGATGCTCAACAAAGTCCGCTCCTTCCTGACCACCCTGGGCGTCATCATCGGCGTTGCCTCAGTCATCGTCATGCTGGCCGTCAGCGCCGGCACCGAAGCCGCCATTGCCGAACAAATCAACGCCCTGGGCGCCAACCTGATTATCGTTTCGCCTGCCCGTGGCATTCCTGGCGCCTCGCGCACCCTGCTCATCGATGACGCCTACGCCATTGCCGAGCAAGTCGTTGGCATCACCGGCATCTCCGCCGAGCAGTCCCCTGCCGCCCAGACCGTCAAAGCCAATAACCTGACCCTCGACTCAATCGCCGTCATCGGCGTTACCGCCGACTTCCCCGAAGTGCGCGATTATGCCGTCGCAAGTGGGCGCTTCTTCACCAGCAATGAGGACGAGCGCAAAGCCAAAGTCGCCGTCCTGGGCGCTGGCATTGCCGCCGACCTGTTCGGCACAGACGACCCGCTTGGACAGACCGTCACCGTCGGCTCGACCAAACTGACCGTCGTTGGCGTCATGGAAGCCAAAGGCATGGTCGCCGATGTCGATTACGATGGCCGCATCTACCTGCCCATCAACCTGGTCTTCCAGAAATACATGACCACCATGACCATCGGCGGCGACCGCGTCCGCACCATCTACGTCAAGGCCGAAAGCCAGGACAAAATTGACAGCATCATCACCCAAATCACCGTCCTGCTGGCCGAGCGCCACGATGTCGAAGCCTCCAAACCCGACTTCACCGTTCAGACCCAGCAAGACATCATCGCCACGCAAGAAGCCACCACCGCCGCCTTCCGCGACCTGCTGGCCTGGGTGGCAGGCGTCTCCCTGCTGGTCGGCGGCATCGGCATCATGAACATCATGCTCGTCTCGGTCACCGAACGCACCCGCGAAATTGGCCTGCGCCAGGCGCTCGGCGCGCGCCCCTCCGATGTGCTGCTGCAATTCCTGCTCGAAGCCATCATCCTCAGCCTGGCCGGCGGCCTGGCCGGGGTGGCCCTGGGCGTGGGCGGCGCCTACCTGTTCGGCGCGCTCGGCACCATGCAAACCGCCATCGTCCCCGAATCAATCCCGCTCGCCTTCGGCGCAGCCGCCATCGTCGGCATCTTCTTCGGCTACTACCCGGCCACCCAGGCCGCCAAACTTGACCCCATCGTTGCCCTGCGGCACGAATAAATTACTGAAAAGGAACTGACCTATGAACCGCTTCTCCCTCCTGATTGTTATCACATCCCTGGCCCTGCTGCTCGCCGCTTGTGGAACCAGCCCCACACAGGCCCCGGTCGCCGTTTCACAACCGGAATCCGCACCCCAGGCTGCCGCTACCCAGCCGCCAGCCGAACTTGTCGCCCAACCTGCCGGGCGCCCGACCCTCGACACCACCTACGAAAACGCCCTGGCCCCGCGCCTGCTGCTCTCCTTTGGCACACTCAAACTGGCCGAAACAGCCACCCCCCTGACCCCCGAGCAGGCCTCCCAAATGCTGATGCTCTGGCAGGCCCTTGATACCATGACCAAATCGGGCAACAGCGCCGCCGCCGAAGTGGAAGCCCTGCTGGCTCAAATTGAACAAACCTTCACCCCAGAGCAAATCACCGCCATCAACGCCATGAAACTGACCCAAACCGAACTGCAAGCCTGGGCGCAGGCCAACGGCATCCAGATGGGCACCGGCACAGGCAGTGGCGGGCACGGCCAGGGACAGGGCATGTCGCCCGAAGCCCGCGCCACCCGCCAGGCCGCTAACGGCCAAACCGGCTCAGTTCCCGGTGAAAACGGTCTCTCCGCCGCCATCACCCAGGCGCTGATTGCCTACCTGCAAAGCCTCAAATAATTCACTAAAGGAAATCACCCATGAAAACCAACCTGGTCTTTGTAACCATTGCACTGCTCATCATCTCCCTGCTGGCTGCTTGCGCCCCCGCTGCTGAACCTACCGCCACCGCCCCCACCTCTGTGGCCAGCCAATTTCTGAATACCGACTATGCAGATGCCGCCAACCTGCGCAGTCAGTTGGCCTATGGCATCATCCAACTCGGTGGCACCCCCAACGCCGTCAGCGCCGAGCAGGCCAAAACCCTCATCCCGCTCTGGCAGGCCGTCATCTCCCTCAGCGGCGATGAAACCACTGCCAGCCAGGAATTAACCGCCGTCCAGGACCAGATTACCCTGACCCTGACCGCCGAACAACTCAAAGCCATTGCGGCCATGCAAATCACCAATGCCAAACTGAACGAATTCTATGCCCAGTACGGCATCAGCCTGCCCACCCCTGTGCCCGGCGTGACCAAAGTCCCCGGCTCGGGCAGCAGCAAAACCGAGGAGGAAAAAGCCGCCGCGCGCGCTACTGCCGAGGCTTCCGGCCAGACCACCGGTACCGGCCAGGCCGCCAAAACCTTGCTGTTCGAAAAAACCATCGAATACCTGAGCGGAATCGGCAAATAACAAAGCGTGTCTCACCATTTTGACCTTTTCTTTGATACTCATGAGAAAGCCTTCTGATGAATCGTGTGAAGTGGCAAAACCAAACTTAATCGGGGGGCTTTCTCTTTGGTCTAAGTAAGCAGTGCTTTGCGCACAATGCCCCAATCTAAAACAAAAGAAGGATGCCTGCGCACCCTTCTTTTTTTAATCAAAGAGTCAAATTTGATGACCTTTCTTAATTGCCTGTTTCATCGGCTTTCTTAAAGGCGACCACTTCAACTTCTGCTTTTTGCAGAAAAGTCAGCGCGTTTTCGTCCATGCGATAGGCTTCAGCATACACAATTCGGGTAATTCCGGCATTAATCAAAACTTTGGTGCAATTGATGCACGGAAAGTGAGTCACATAACAGGTTGCACCCCGGGTTGAGACGCCATGCAAGGCCGCCTGAATAATGGCGTTCGTCTCAGCGTGGATGGTGCGGACGCAGTGTCCATCTACCATCAAGTGACCGGCTTCGTCGCAGTGTTCCTGTCCGGTTGGAGAACCGTTAAAACCGCTGGTCAGAATGCGTTTATCGCGCACCAGCACGCAGCCAACAAAGGCCCGGTCGCAGGTAGAGCGCTCTGAGACAGCCGATGCAATTTTCATGAAGTAAGAATCCCAATCAGGGCGCATGGAAAAAATCTCCTTCGGTTTGAGATACTGCCAAAAGCCATCTGACAGTTTTTGGCCGACTGAATCCCGCAAAATTATACCCAGGATTGGGAACCCCTGCCCGAATACGGGGTTATAACATCCGAATTGATTGCAAGACCCAAGGAGAGAAAAATGGCTGAAATGACCCAACCTGTGCCGCCATCTTTTTATGAGCGGCCCAATGTAGAAAATGATATTCTGCCCATTGCCCAGGGCATCAAGATGGGCATTGAGCGCGTTACCAACTCTGCGCTCGGATTGGGCGGCGCCTATGGCGGCTGGGGGGATAACTATGACAACCAGACCTTACCCGGTTTTGTCAGCAGCCGCCTGGGTGAGCCATTGCCACCCGATGAAGTGATGAACCTGGGCGAGTTGGGCTTTCATCATCGTATGCACATCCCCGATTTGAGCGAAGCAGACCATGTCGAGTTGGAACTTGAAGTTGGGGCGCGGCTTGTCCGTGCTGCGGCAGAAGCCAACGGTTGGCAGCCCGCCGAGGTAGATGGTTTGCTGATTGGTATGAGCGCTCCGGTTTCTGAAGATTATGTCGCTCAAATTGCCCGCCGTGCCGGAATGCGCGAGGACGCCCTCAAGGTCAGCGTTCACAAAGCCTGTGACGGTTCGATGGGAGCACTCAATCTGGCACTTAACCCCGACCTGGCCATCCCTGGTGGTATGAATGTCGCCGAAGAATTGAGTGGTAAAAAAGTGCTTGTGGGTGGCATCGAGGGCTTAAGCCGCTTTACAAGCCACGCTCGTGACAAAAACGCCCTGCAATTGTTCGGGAACGGCATGGGGTTGTTTGGTGTTGTGCCAGGCGAAAACATGAAACTGCTTGCTGGCAAGAGCCATGAAAATTATGACGAAGAAGGCCTGTTGCAGGTGCGCATGTACTATCCGCACTCAAAGGAGATGGCCCCCGGAAAATCTTTGCTTGAAGTTCAGCAGGACTCTGCCAGCCACATCCGCATTGCCGGGCTGATGCACGAACCGCAGGATGGCCTCCCAATTGTCATGGCCGGGCTGATGGGCATGGTCAAGCTTTTTGTGCGCAGCGGCGTTGAAGTAGTGACCGATGTTCATCAGCAATACCAGGCGCTGATGGAAAAACTCGGCCAGTCTGGGCGTGCAATTAATGTAGCCATTGCCCATCATGCGAACTACAAAATCAACCTGCTCAAAGCCAAGCAACTGGTTAAGGAAGGTGTTCAATTCCCAATGCCCTGGCTGTTGCACGATTTTGGCAACGTCAGCGCCGCATCCTGCGCAATTGCCTTCCTGCGCCAGTTAAAAGACATACGCCCCGGCGACCATGTCCTGTTCGACGGTTTCGGCGCGGGGACGTATTATGATGTGATGGCGGTTTCAATGGGGTAGGGTGGTAAATGGTAAATGGTAAATGGTAATTGAAAAATCCCTCCTGCGATGGTTTGCAGGAGGGGTTTTCTTTGTGTTTGTCATTGCGAACCACGAAGTGGTGAGAAATCTTAATCTCGGAGCGCAAGATTTCTCAGTCGCTGCCATGCGGCTTCTTCAAAACGACAATTACCACGCGCCAGCTACTCCACTGTCACGCTCTTCGCCAGGTTCCTCGGCTGGTCTACATCCAGCCCGCGAATGGTGGCAATGTGATAGGCCAGCAGTTGCAGGGGGATGACCGTCACCAGCGGGCTGAGCATCCAGGGCGCTGGCGGTACCCAGAGCACATGGTCGGCCATCTCAGAGACCAGCTGCTCATCGCCTTCGGTCGCAACCGCAATCACCGTTCCGCCGCGGGCTTTGGCCTGTTGAATCTGGCTAATCATCTTTTCATGCCAGGGGTCTTGTGGCGCAATGCAGACCACCGGCATATTTTCATCAATCAGCGCAATTGGCCCGTGCTTCATTTCTCCTGCCGGGTAGCCCTCGGCGTGAATGTAAGAAATCTCCTTCAACTTGAGTGCGCCTTCATACGCAATCGGCATGTTAATGCCGCGCCCCAGGTACAGGCAGTCGCGGATGTCTTTGAGCGCGTGCGCAACCTTCTCGACCTCCGCTTCGCGGTTCATGGCGCGGCCTACCAGGTCGGGCACCAGGCGCAGGTCGGCGACCAGCGCGCGGCGGGTCTTTTCATCGATTGTCCCGCGCAGGTCGGCCAGCAAAATCGCCAGCATATACTGGTTCACCAGCGGCGCGGTAAAAGCCTTGGTCGAAGCCACCCCAATTTCAGGCCCGGTCTGCATCGAAATATAACCGTCGGCCACACGCATGGCCTGTGAGCCAATTGCATTAACAATGCTCCAGACCGTCGCCCCTTTTTTGCGGCCTTCCTCCATCGCTGCCAGCGTATCTGCTGTCTCACCAGACTGTGAAATCGCCAGCACGACCGTGTTTTCGTCCACAATCGGGTCGCTATAGCGAAACTCAGAACCAATCACCACCTCGACCGGGATGCGCGCAATCTTTTCAATCAGCGTTTTGCCAACCATACCGGCGTAAGCCGCCGTGCCGCAGGCGGTGATGTAAATTTTCTCAATCCGTTTTGCCAGTTCTGGTGTCAGGTTGAGTTCTGGCAGGCGAATTTTTTTTTTTTTTTTTTACACCCGCCCGGCCAGGGTATCTGTCAGTGCCCGCACCTGTTCGTGGATTTCTTTTTGCATAAAGTGGCGGAATTCCCCTTTTTCGGCGGCGACCGGGTCCCAGGCGACGGTGTGCACCTGCGGTTTGAGCAATTCTCCGCCAATCGTTTCAACCCGTATGCTGTCTCTCGTTACGATAGCCATTTGCCCCGATTCGAGGAAAATCACCCGGCGGGTGTGTTCCAGAATGGCCGGGATGTCTGAAGCGACAAAGTTTTCGCCCTCGCCCAGGCCAAGCACTACACCACCGGCATTCCCAATCCGAGCGCAGACGATTTTATCGGGTTCATCGGCTGAAACCAGCACGATACCATGCGCCCCCTGAATCTGACTGAAAGTTCGGCGCGCCGCTTCGGTCAAATCCAGCCCACTGGCCTGGTGATGCTCCACCAGGTGCACAATCGTCTCGGTATCGGTGTCTGAGTTAAAAGTCACGCCCTCGCTGACAAGTTCATCTTTTAACTCCAGGTAGTTTTCGACAATTCCGTTATGAACCACCACCACCCGTCCGGTTGCACCCAGGTGCGGGTGAGCGTTCCGTGCGCTGGGGGCGCCGTGCGTGGCCCAGCGGGTGTGTCCAATCCCCGGCGAACCGCTAATCGGCGACTGGCTGACCAGGTCGGCCAACCGCCCCAGTTTGCCAGCATCACGACGGACTTCGATGTTGCCATCTTGCACCACCGCCACACCAGCAGAATCATAACCACGATACTCCAGCCGTTTCAGGCCGTTCAATACAATCGGCGTCGCGTCACGCGGCCCGATATAACCAACAATGCCACACATAGAGAATCCTCCAGGGTAGTAAATAGAAAATGGTAATTGGTAAATAGTCGTTTGTGCCTGCAAGACAAAAGGCAGTTCCTATTCACCAATTAATCTGTTTTGCCGTTCCCATCTATTTTGCCAGCCCAATTACTCAGGCAGTGTTATAAGATGAGTTATTTTCTTCGGAGGAAAAGATGGCGGGCGCTGGCGCACCCGGAGGGCTTCCGCTGAACTCTCGATTTTCTCCTGGCCTGGTTGGTCAGGATAGCCCCATCTCGCGATGGAGAACCCTCATCCTCGTCACCCCGGCAAAAGGCCGGGGCCATGCGCTGTCTTTTCCGTTGGATGTCGCGGATGCTTTCCGCTTTGTTTTTGGTCTGACGGCCTCCTGCTTATCGAATTTCGGCATTATACCCTAAAAAACAAATCAAAAAAGCCGCCCTGGTTGGGGCGGCTTTTGGGTAAGTCAGACAGTCTCACTCCAGCAGGTCGATGCTGGGTGGGCGGGCTTCCTGGCGGTTGTCTTCGGCCCGGTAGTTGATAATCAACTCGGCGTTACCGTTTGACGAGACAATGTAACCAATTAATTGGCTGCGGGTTGTCTTTGTATTCGCATTCCCACGATAGTCAATGCAGGAGGATGGCGCCAGGATGGTTCCGGTGATGTCGCCATCGCCGTTACCGCGCAGTTCCAGGGCGGGGGTGCCGTTGCTGAATTTGGTGCAAGGCGTGTCCGACATCGGGATAATTATCATATAGCCGTTGAAACGCTCTGGGCCAGAGCGGCGTCCGCTGGTGAAGAAACCGCCGCCGCCTGAGAACTTCATTTCAAACCCGTTTGGGTTCATCACCCAGAAGAGCACATCGTCACCGTAAATGTTGACCTTGGAAGCCTTGTCAGCATCCGTGATGCAGTAGATGCCCGGGGCAAAGTACATATTGCCGCTCTTGGCAAAGGCAACTTTGGAGCCCTTGCCTTCGTGGCCGGGTTGTTCTGAATAGTTGTCACCGCTCTTAACCGCAGTGCCAGAGCAGGCTGGGGGCGCAGGTACCAGCGCCGCAGCACCCTCTGGATATGAAATTCGCAGGCTCGGGTTATTTACGCTGGGGGTACAGCCAAAACTCTTGCCGGTTGCAGCCCGTACGGCAGTAACGCAGTGACCGTCTGGGAATACAATGTCAGTATTCTGGTTATAAGCATCATTGTTGGCAAAAATGCCGCCGCCATAGATGGTCCAATCTGCCGCCGCAGAAGTCGATTCAAAACTGTTGCCATTCGGGTTCAAACCAACCACAGCGTTCCCAAAGAAGAGCGGTTCAACACGCGAGAGACAGGTGCGGGCCACCGCTGAGACGGTGTTATCAACCTCATCCACACCAATCAAGGGCGCAAAGGCTGTTTCGGTAGCGGTTGAAAGCGTAACGGTTACATCGAAGCCTCTTCCGCTGCGGTTGCAGGCTGTAGCAGGCACATTGGCAATCTGAATGGTGACCGTGCTATTGGCTTCGGTATAGCCGTTGCTGGCGGTGATGTTTTCCGCCGCGGCGCGGGCCTGGGCCTGCGTTCCGTTTGCGGCCAGGCTATAGGCTGCTGCCAGAGCGGCATTATCGACCGCGTTCTGGGCTTCGCGCCGTTCAGCCAGCGCATTGCCACCATCTACTGCCAGAGCCGTGATGGCTAACAGCGCCACCAGCCCCAGGGCGATTAAAATCAGGGCTTGTCCTCGTTCTTTTTTCATAGAACTAATCCTTATTGAATAAACATGATGGATAAAAAATAAGAAACGGCATTGAATCGTAATGATTGATAACAAAAATTCCAGGCAACTGAGTAGGCCTGGCTGCTGCGAGGATGTCAGGATAAGGCAGAGACCTTCTAAATTAAACTAAATTTTTTTTTATGCTTTATAGGCTCCTTTCTAATCAGAAGTGTGCGTTAGCGCCTGGGATGATACAGTCATTATACCGCATCATCCCAGGCGCTAGACATATCCGCTTATTTGTCCGTGAACAGGCCAAACCACTCCGGAAATTCTGAGAGCGGCATGATTGCTTCCTGGGCATCCTCAGGCGGGGCAATGCCGGTTATGCTGGCAGGGCTGAGTTCCGTAGTTGGCTCGAAAATGAAGGTCATCGAACTCACTCTGAAGTATGCGCCAGTGTTGGTAAAGTTGATCGACAGGGTGGCGTTGACATGCTCACCAGATTTGAGCAGATTGTAATTTGGATTGTCAGGTGGAATGGTGAGCAGGTAGGTTCGGCAGTTTTCATCCGTGCGAGGTGTACTATCGACTACACTGGCATTCGGAGTGCCTGAGCCATTGTTTTCATTGCCAACTTTCATAATGGCAACTCCTGCCAGAATGGCTTGCGAAGATGCGGTGTAGCACAATTTAGCACCCTTTAGCCGGGTATAGCGTCCGTACATCGCAACGGGCGCAGAAACGCTAGTGACGTACTGATGCAGTTTGGTAACCGTTGAGCGCATCACGGCGCTGTTGCTGGCCTTATAAACAAAAGAGGTAGGGCTGGGTGGAAAGTCAACAATCGGGTCTTCAATCAAGAACCAGCTGGCCGGGCTGACGCTAACCAGAATTTCACCTGCTTCGGGTGGGACATTGGCCTGGTTTTTGAGCATCACCGCTACTTGAGCGCGCGTTACGGTGTTATTCGGTTTGAAAGTGCCATCCGGGAACCCGCCCACGACGCCATTTGATGCCGCCCAGCAGATGGCTTGTTCGGCCCAGTGGCCGATGGTGTCAGAGAAGCAACCTGTTGCTGCTGCGGCCTGACCAATCCAGACCCCGGTGGCAAGCAGGGCCAGGGCGGCGGCCACTAGAAGGATAGTTTTGAGTTTCATCTTTTCATCCTTTCATACCGTTATTGGGCCAATTCTACTTGTGGAGGTTCATCTGCGTTATCATTATCGTTATAAACGACGTAGGTATCTGCGGTACCGCCCAGGTCGATGGTGTAGCAAATTAACTGTCCGTTGAGCGGATTGGTACTATTTGTACCATTCACGGAGCAATGTGAAGCAGGCGCCAGGAATTGCCCGCGCAAAATCATGTTTGAGTTACCGTTGATGGTGACGGTGTAGTTGTTGTTGTTTACCTTGTTGGCCGCATAAGGCAGGTAGAAAAGCGGCAGGTTGCTTGGCGAAGACAGGTTAAGTTCGCCGCCTTGAATGCTGACCCCGCCAGCCACGACAAAGGTCACGCCCGTGCCATTCAGCTTAACTTTATCGTTGGTAACCTTGAAATCGCCGCTGATGCAGAAAATGGTGTTGCTTGGCAGGTTGGCCGGCGTACTCGAGGTCGGGAAGTCGCCCGAAATCTGAACCGCATTGGAGCGTGAGCACAGGTTATCGTATTGCGGGAACATTGGGGGGTAGGGAATTGGTTGCCCGCGTGTGCTGGAAACACCGCTCGGCAGGTCACAGGCAGTGCCAACCACGGTAATACCCGGCACACTGATCACTGTACCGCCATCAGAATCCAGCCCGCAGTTGTCAGCAGAGTTGACAAAAATACCACTGCCCGTGACATTGACGATGACATTACCGGCAATGTTCATTTCAGCCTGGCTCTTACCATCGCCAGGGCTGAGGGCAACCACCGCATGGCCAAAGAAATACGGTGACCAGGGTTTGGCGCGGGCAACTGCCTCAACGCGGTTATTGACCTGCTCAATGCCGACAATGCGCGCAAACCAGGTATCTACTGTTGAGGTAATTGTCACCTGAATGTAATCGTTGCAGGTGCGCGGCGACGAAGCGCAGGCATAAGGCCCGCTTGCAGGCGGGCTGACAACGGTCACCGTATTGGTCACGCCATTGTTGTCATATCCGTTGGTTGCAGCGCGGTCAAAAGCGGCCTGGCTCCAGTTCTGGTTGTTGATGCGCGCCAGGGCAGCCGTCAGGGCCGATGTGTCGGCGGCGTTTTGGGCGTGGCGGCGGTCAGCGAAAGCGTTGCCGCCATCGATTGCCAGGGCGGTCAGGGCCAGCAGCGCCACCAGACCGAAGGCAATCAAAATCAGGGCTTGTCCTTTTTGGTGTTTCATAGGGTTCTCCTTCCGGGTTTGAGCCTCATATTTTTGAAAAAATTATGGGCAACCAGTACGGGTGGTTGTAAGAATGGTGTTGGTGGTTGAGGCTCGTACCGTAATCACACCGTCGTTTCCGATGAAACCGGAAAGGCCAGGTGTAATGGAAATGTAGTCATATTCAATCAATACTGTGACGGGCGTCCCGGGACAGCCCAAAGGCGAAGATGCCGGGCTGGCTTCATTGACTGTTGGGCCGACAAAAATGCGTACCCGGGTTGTATCTGCCAGGTTGACCGGGGAGGTCGAAACCCCACGCACACGCGTGAAGATGGCCGGGTTGGGGTTGGCTCCACCAGCGCCTACCGGGGCAACTGCTCCAAAAATGGCGCCCTCTTGCGATGCGTCGCGGATGGCAACCCACGAGAAAAAAGCAAAGCCAAAATCGACCACGCCAGCCAGCAGCATCAAGACAACTACCAGCGAGATGGCCATTTCAAGCAGGCTTTGCCCGCGGGTTTTACGAACAGGTTGCGTGTTTTTCATCTCTGTGCTCATCATAGCCAGCCTTATTTCTTCGGGGTATTGGTTGGCAAGGGCGTAAGAGTCCGGGTTGGTGTAAAGGTTGGGGTTGGTGTAGGCTGTGCATATGAAATTTTGTTACATTGTACAATGCCATTCAGATTCCACAGCTCAACATCTACTTGCCTGATAAACCCGCTTGTGCCCAGGTTTGAATTAATACTCACAAAGAGTGTATTTTCACCCGAAATCATGCCGCCATCTGGGACAAAATTGGTTGTGTACACAATTGTGCGCCCAGTGCTCAGGGTTTGGCCCGACTCCGGTGAGATAGCGTTGCCATTCATGGTTACACTGGAAAGAGGTAGTTGTTGTCCGTTAACCAGGGTAATGGCGAGGGTGCTGAGATAGTACGTTGCTGGCGGCTGGGACAAATTAAAGCGGAAGGTGAAGTTTGAGTTGCTCGAAGCGCGGCCTTCCTGGAAACTGACAACGCTGAGCGAACACTGCGGTGTCGAGGTCGGGACAGGGGTGTTGGTCGGGGTGAAGGTCGGCGTGAAGGTTGGTGTAATCGTTGGGGTGCGCGAGGGCGTCCAGCTTTGGGCCAGAGTGGGGGTGAAAGTAGATGTTCGCGATGGTGTGAAGGTACTGGATGGGGTCAGGGTGATGGTTGGGGTGTTGGTCGGCAGGGGGGTGAAGGTGTTCGTTGGCGCATTGGCGGGTGGCTGGGCCACATTGATAGACACCGAGCGGATGATGGTGCGTGCGCTTTGGGCTTCAATTTGAAGATCCTGATAGGGCAACAGACCAGGCACCAGGGTATCAAAGGGGCTGGTTACCTCAACCACAATGCGGGTACCGGTCACAACCGAAGCGTCATTGGGCGGGCAGGTGCCAATGACCGGCGTTCCCGGGCCGTTGTCGTAGGTGATTGAGACATTTTCAGGACGGACACTGCCCAGGAAGCCGACATCTACCGCGGCCTGGATGATGGAGGCGCAATCGCGATAACGCGGAATGCCGGTGTTGCTGACGCCAGTGGCCGAGCCATAGCGGGCAGCCTCGCGCGCCGCATTGGTGACGGCGCTATAAATGAAAATCACCCGCCCGGTCTCAATCAGTCCAAACAGCAGCAAGAGCAAGATGGGCAGGATGAGCGCGAACTCCACTGCGCCCTGGGCATTTTCTTTTTGGGGGTTGCCGAAGCGAAAATAGGTTTTCATCTCATAAATTCCTGTAAAAAATGTCTTTTTTTCAGAATAAGTCACATCAACAAAAAGGGTCAATCACCTATTCGTACTACAAACGCTCAGCGGGTCATCCACCAGATGAGCTGTGGGGCAAACAGAAAAAGGCTGGCGCCCGCAATCAGATAAGGCCCGTAGGCCGTATAAATGCTCATCGTTTTGTATTTGCCAGTCACCAGCAGGTAAAGCACCAGCAAAAGACTGATGCCGCCCGCCAGCAAGATGCCCAGGGTCAGGCCCAGGATGACGGTTGGCCACCCCAGAGCCAGGCCAAGCACGCCTGAAAGGGTCACATCGCCAAAACCAAGCGCCTCCTCGCCGTCATCGTGTCCCATTTTTCGGGCGCGATAACGGGCAAAGAGTACCCCAAAAAGGTACAGAACAAAGAAGAAGCCAAAGCCGACCAGGCCGCCCAGCACGGTAGGCCAGAGTCCGCTTTTCAGGCTGCCAATAATCAGGCTGATGACAGCCCCGGCCAGGCTGGTAACGTGCAGGATGAGACGGTGCTCCAGGTCGATGACGACGACCAGCCCAAAATAGGTTAGCAAGGTAAAGGCGGCCCAAAATCCCATGGCGGGAGGCCAAACCCAGAGCGCCAGGGCAAATAAGGCCGCCGCAGCCAGCACAATCGGGGCACGCCATCCCCGGCGGGCGCCGCAGGCGTTGCAATGGCCCAGGAGCAGGTAAGTGCGCAGGTCGAAATTCGTTTTGCAGGCCGGGCAGGCGGGTTGCGTTAAGGCGCGTGTGGTGGGCAATACGTCGGCGAGGTAATTAACCAGCGTTCCGCTGGCCAGCCCGAGAAAAAATACAAGAATTAATTCCATAACCAAAAAATTATATCTTATTTGATAAAATCTCTCTATGATTATCATACCTGATTTTGAAGGCCCGGCACGTTTTCCAACTTACAATCACGTTACAACCCGGAGGAAGCGATGGAAAAATTTATAGTGGAGGGCGGTGTGCCGCTCTCTGGTGAAATGACCCCCGCTGGCAACAAAAATGCGACTTTGCCCTTGCTGGCCGCCTGTCTTTTGACGGACGAGCCGGTTACTCTGCACAACGTCCCCCAAATTCGGGATGTGCGCGATATGCGCCAATTGCTTGAGAGCCTGGGGGTGCAGGTGGAAGACCTGGGCCCAAGCACCTGGCGCATTACTGCCCGCGAACTGTACCCTGCCGACCTGGACCCTGACCTGTGTCGTCGCATTCGCGCTTCAATTTTATTGGCGGCCCCAATGATGGTTCGTGCAGGCGGGTTGCGCCTGCCGCCTCCGGGTGGTGATGTGATTGGCCGCCGACGTCTCGATACGCATTTGCAGGCTTTTCGCGCCCTGGGGGCGCAGGTCGATTTTGACCGCGCCAGCCTGCTGTTTGATTTCCGCGCCCCGCCCGAAGGCCTGCGCGGCACATCGATGCTATTAGATGAAGCCTCGGTGCTTGGCACCGAAAACGCCATCATGGCGGCGGTGCTGGCCAAAGGCACAACCGTCATCAGCAATGCCGCTTCTGAGCCGCATGTTCAACAGGTCTGCGACCTGCTCAACCACCTTGGAGCACGGATTTCAGGGATTGGTTCGAACACGCTAACCATCGAAGGCGTTGAGCGCTTGCATGGCGGCGAGTTTACGGTTGGGCCAGACTACCTGGAGGTGATTAGCTTTGTCGGCGCAGCGGTTGTCACCCATGGCAGCATTCGTATTCGGAATGCAGGCAATCAGTACCTGGGCATGATTCGGATGGTCTTCAACCGCATGGGGGTCGATTGGCTTGTGGATGGGGACGATATTATCGTCCCGGCAGAGCAGCGACTGGTTGTAGAGCCAGACCTGGGCAATGCCATCCCCGAAATCAAGACCAACATCTGGCCTGCTTTCCCGACTGACCTGATGAGCATTGCCATTGCCGTAGCGACCCAGGCCCGGGGCAGTATTCTCTTTCACGATTGGATGTACCCCAGCCGCATGTTTTTTGTGGATAAGCTGGTTGGCATGGGCGCTCAGATTGTCTTATGCGACCCGCACCGTTGTATTGTGACCGGGCCAACCCGTCTCTTTGGAGAAAAAGTCGAAAGCCCCGACATTCGAGCCGGTATGACCCTGGTGCTGGCGGCTCTGGCGGCTCAGGGCAAATCGGTCATCCGCAATGTTGGTCAGATTGACCGTGGTTACGAGCGTGTCGATGAAAAATTGCGCGCGCTTGGGGCGCGTATTGAGCGCCAGCGCGAGCAATAGTCTCTGTGTGATGTGCAACAAAAAAACAGGTGAGCCTGATTTGAAGGCGCTCACCTGTTTTTTTATTTTTCTTTCTGCGGTTATGGGCCGACAATCTTAACCATGTTCTCGCGAATGAAAAAGGTGGTTTTGTCGTAGTTGTTGATGCGGAAGGTGCCAGTGAACATCTTCTTTTCACCCAGGAAGATGACATAGGTATATGTGCCGAAGGGCAAATCCCAACGATGCTGGCGTTCTTCAAAGCTCCACTTGTAATAGTAAGGTCGTTCACCCTGTTCAGTGGTACCTTGAATGTTCAGGTAAACGGGCTTGATATTGGTTTCATTCTCAAAGAGAATATAGCCCTTGTTGACCCCCTGCGGCAGACCAGCCGGGGCAAATTCACCCCAAAAGGGAATCAGGGTTGCGGTGGCGGTCGGTTCCAGGGTTGGGGTTTCGGTAAACGTCGCGGTGGGCAGCGGTGTTTCGGTGGGCGTGAAGGTCGCGGTTGGCGTCAGGGTATTGGTCGGCATCGCCGTGAGCGTGCTAGCGACAATTTCTTGTGCCAGGGCTTCGGTTGTGCCAGGAATATCGGGGGTTGCGCTTGGCTCGGGGGTGGCAGCAGGCGCACAAGCCGCAATCAAAAGGCTGATTGCGAACAGCAAAAGCAGGTTTTTTTTCATGGGTTTACTCCTTCAGGCAAGAAAACTGCCAGGCCGGCATTTTGCCTGGCATGGCAGTCTGTGTACACAAGAACGCCAGGGTTTCAGGGTCAGTTTTGGCGTCGTTTTTTGACTTGCACGTCGTGGGCCAAATAGTGCCGCAGGTCTTCGGGCTGCCATTGCGGGTCAATCTCGCAATGCACACAGGCGCGCACGCCGTTTTCAATCGTTTTGGTCGGCACAAAGCCAGAGATTTTCAGCATCCCGTTGAGCGCGGCAAGGTTGGGTGCCCACCAGTTGCTGGCATCCTGGTTGAGTTCATCACCAGGGTAAAACTGGGCCATTGGCATTT